>JBDTLV010000077.1:0-23295 GCA_039934615.1 Tahibacter sp. | reverse complement strand
GGTGCAGCATGCACGCGATGCGGCAAGGGGTCTTGTCGGATTTCGAGCTCTGTCGATCCGAATCGCAAAAAATCGTGACGCAGCGACCTAAGCGATCAGCAACGAAAACACGAAGATGCCCAGCATCGCGAACGCCAGCGCGATCTTCGCCAGGGTGCCGAACAGCAGACCGAGCCAGGTGCCGACGCCGACGGTGGTGGCGCGGCTCAAGGTGCCTCCGGCGATCAGCTCACCGGCGAGAGCACCGAAAAACGGGCCGAACAGCAGTCCCGGAATGCCCAGAAAGAAGCCCGCCAAGGTGCCAAGCGCGGCGCCTACGAGTGCCCATGCGCTCGCGCCGACGCGCTTGGCGCCAAGCAGGCTGGCGACGAAGTCCACCACCAGAGCCAGCACGCACAGCACGCCCAGTACGGTCAGCGTCTTCCAGCCGATATGCACGTAGCCGTCGGCCGCGGCGGCGAGGAACATTCCCGCGTAGATCAGCGGTACGCCGGGCAGAGCCGGCAGAATGGTACCGGCGAAACCCACCAGAATCAGCAGCGCAGCAAGCACAAACAGAACGATGGTCATCGGCACGGCACGCTCGGGGAGTCGCTGCGCAGTGTGGTGGCGGGTGCGTCGATTACCAAGGGATATCGGTGCAGCGGATCTGGCGGTGGCGCCGCAGCGCAGATTCCGCTAGCGCCGCGCCGGCGCAAAACTGTCGCGCAGTTCCGGTTTGAGACTCGCGCCAAAGACGCGTAGCGGAACCGCCAGCTCATGCACGCCTTCCGCATAAGCGGCAATCTGGTAAGGTGGAAAAAGCAGCACGATGCCGTCAGCGCGGTCGGCAATCGCGAATTCGGTGAAGTTCTCGATTCGCGGTTCGGTGCCGTCGACCACACGCCGCAGCGCAGCGTCCGCGTCATGACCACCGGGTCGCAGTTTCGCGGTCAGTGATTGGCGTGCGAAGGCGCTCAGTGCGCGCAGGCCGCTGTCCGCGTTCTGGAACAGATCGCCCACACCGAGCAGCCGCCGCGTCGGTCGATGCAGGTTGAAGCTTGCCAGCAGGGGATTGCCGTGCGCGCCACCGGTATAGACATCCCCTTTGGCGACGATGCTGAGCCAGTCCTCGCTTTCGGCGCGCTTGACAAATTCCAAGTGCAGGATCCACTCCGGCCGTTGTGTATCGGCGCTGTCGCGGCGTTGCGCAAGATTGGTCAGGAAGTCGCGCCGCGCCCGCGCAGCGAATGCGCGCAGCGCGTCGGCGAGCGCGGCATCATCGACCGACAACTGCGGAAAGCGGATCTCGATCCGGTATCCATCGCCGCGGTCCGGCATCGTGGCGGCGCTGCTTGCTGCAGCGGGCGTAACACGGCTTGCCGGCGCGTCTGGTGGTGGCGGTGGTTGATCGCAAGCTGACAGCAGCAGGCAGCCTGTCAGCCAAATTGGCGCGAGTCGCTGCATGCACGGACTCCGTGGCGGGCTGACTATCGATTCTACGCAGCACGCCTGAATCGCAGCCACGTCATGACCGGCTGAATGGCGCACGCGTGCTAGGCTTGTGCCATGTCAGACGTGAATGGCGAAACTACACATTTGCTCAAGGCCGATACATTCGGTCATATCGAGCGTGTCGAATGCGAGGGGCGCAGTTTCATTCGCCGCGATACGCGTTCGGCGCACTGGATTTTGCGCGCGCTCGCGCGCTGGGCCGCGGCGCACGAAGCGCGCGGACTGGCCCGCCTGGAAGGCATGGAGGGAGTGCCGCAATTGCTGCGTTTTGATGGTCGCGTGCTCGAGCGCAGCTATCTGGATGGCGCGCCGATGCAGGAAGCGCAACCGCGCGATCCCGCGTATTTTCGCCGTGCGCACACCTTATTGCGCGCGATGCGGCAACGTGGACTTGCGCACAACGATCTGGCCAAGGAACCGAATTGGCTGGTACGTGGCGACGGCGCGCCTGCCGTCGTCGATTTCCAGATGTGCTGGCGCGGCAATCCGCGCGGCGGTTTTTTTCGGATGCTCGCGCGGGAAGATCTGCGTCATCTGCTCAAGCACAAGCGCACCTACTGTCCGCAAACTCTGACGCCGGTGCAGCGTCGGCTGCTGGCGCGCCGGTCCTGGCTCGCGCGCACCTGGAAATCCACCGGTAAACGAGTGTACAAGTTTATTGCGCGACGTTGGTTCGGCTACTGGGACGATGACGGCGGTGCATTGCGCGTGCGGCGCTCGCCGCCACCGTGAGCCTTGCGTCGACGCGTATCGCTCCGGATCATCCGTCGAAGCGCGGAAGGAACATTTAGTAAAGTATCATTAGGTGCAGATTGCGGATTTCGATCCACGCACCTGCATTCTGGTTGCGCCATCGATCCGCAGCGATACGCGCGAGACGTCCTGGATCGGCGAATGCGAGGCACTGATCCGGCGATCCGCCCGGCAGCGGGCGCGGGGTCTGCGATGCGCTCCCAGCCCGCTCTGCCGGATGAATGCGGCCAAAAAGCGCGCCGCCAGTGAATCCGCTTCGCCTCGATAGAATCGGCGAGCGGAGCTCTCCTGCGAGGGTCACGAATCGCGCGAGCCGTTTTCTGCGTGTCACAAAGCATCGTTAGCATCCCGCCCTTGCGCGCCTCGCGCTCTTGCCTGCCTGGATGATCCTGATGCCGTTTTCCCGTCGCCGTTCGATGTGTGTTTCGCTGTTGCTGCTCTGCCTGACGCCCGCGCTCATGGCGGCGCCATTCACACCGGGAAATCTGGTTGTCTACCGCGTTGGCAACGGGAGTGCAGCGCTGGGTAGTGCGGCGACGGCCGTATTTCTCGACGAATACACGCCCGCCGGTGCCCTCGTGCAGTCCTTGCCCATGCCAACCGCCATCGCGGGGTCGAACCGCCGCCTGACCGCCAGCGGCAGTGCGACTAGCGAGGGCCTGATGACGCGCAGCGTCGATGAGCGTTATCTGGTGCTGAGCGGCTATGACGCCACAACGGGAACCGCAAGCATCGCAGGCACAACGGCGAGCGCGGTCAATCGCGTCGTCGCACGGGTCGATGCGAGCGGCGCCATCGACAGCAGCACGGCGCTCAGCGATGCCTACAGCGCGAACAATCTGCGTGGCGCGACCAGCGTCGACGGTAGTTCATTCTGGGTTAGCGGAACCGCATCCGGTACCGGTGGCGGCGTGCGCTACGCGCCACTCGGCGCGACCACATCGACTTTCCTCTCCAGCGACGTGACCAACATTCGCGCGGTGGCGATATTCGATGGCCAGCTGATGATCGGCACCTCATCCGGCAGCAGCGTGCGTCTGGGCAAAGTCGGCAATGGTGTGCCCACCGCCGGCGGTCAGACAATTGCGGCTTTGCCAGGCCTGCCGATCGGCACCGGATCTCCGTACGCGTTCGTAATGCTCGATCGCGACCCCGGCGTTGCCGGTTCCGACACTCTGTATGTCGCAGACGATACTCCGGGCAATGTGTACAAATATTCGCTCGTCGGCAGCAGCTGGGTGAGCAACGGCAGCGTTTCGCTCACCGGCGTGCGTGCGCTGACCGGTACCGTCAGTGGCGCAACCGCCGAGCTCTACGCCAGTGCTGGCGCTGCGTCGAATATCCTGAGCAAGCTCGTCGACAGCGCTGGCTACAATGTGACGATCGCAGTCACACCGGCAACGGTGGCGACCGGCGCGGCGAACACGGTCTTCCGGGGAGTGGCCTTCGCGCCGCATATTGCGAATGCTGCGCCCAGCCTGAGCGGGTTGCCGAGCGCATTCTCCGGTGTGATCGCCGATCCGACCGACAGCGCGGCGCTGACCGGACTCAGCCTGCACGTGGCAGACGACGCGACGCCCGCGAGCGCTCTGCAGGTCACTGCGAGCAGCGCCGACACGGCCGTGGTGCCGGCTGCAGGTCTGGTGTTGCAATCGCTCGGCGGCGGCGACTATCGACTGCATGTCACCCCGGCATCGGTCGGCTACAGTCAGATCACGGTCACCGTCAGTGACGCCGAGAGCGCAACAAGCAATCTCATTGTTAACTATGCGGCGTCGGCCGGTTCGGTCACGCCAACTTCCACCATCTTCCCGCTCGGCACCGCGGACGCGTCGACTGCACAGGCGCTGGACGCCGACAGCATGCTGATCGCGGATGACGAGAATCAGGTGCTGCGCGTCTATTCGCGTCATGCGTCGGGTGCTGCGCTGGGCAGCTACGACGCAACGCCCGCGCTGGGTCTGACCCAGATCAGCGGCGGCGTGCCGCGCGAAGTGGACATCGAAGCATCGGCGCGGCTTGGAAATCGCATCTACTGGATGGGATCGCACAGCAATTCGTCCAGCGGAAGTTCGCGACCGAATCGTTACCGGTTGTTCGCGACCGACGTCAGCGGCAGCGGCGCCGCAACCGCATTCGCGTTTGTCGGTCACTACGACAATCTGCGCAGCGACCTGATCAGCTGGGACCACGACAATGTGCACGGGCTCGGCGCCGATCATTTCGGCCTGCAGGGCGGTGCGACGATCGGTACGCCGCCGGAGGCTGACGGCGGGATCGGATTCAATATCGAGGGCATGGCGTTCAAGCCGGGCAGCACCGTGGCCTATCTCGGATTTCGCGCGCCGATCGTGCCGTCGACCGCGCGTACCCGTGCCCTGCTCGTGCCCGTGTCGAATCTCGCCGGATTGGTGAGCGGGTCGGCGCTAAGCGCCAGTTTTGGCGCGCCGCTGCAACTCGATCTCGACGGCCGCGGAATCCGCGAACTGCAATGCGGCCCCACCGGCTGCCTGATCATCGCCGGTGACTCGGGCGCCGCAAACAATTTTAAACTGTATACGTGGAGCGGAGACGCGGCCGACCTGCCGGTTGAACGCGGCGCCGATCTCACCGGATTGAATCCCGAGGGTCTCGTGGCATTGCCGAACGCGCTCGATGCGACCAGCGTACTGGAACTGGTCAGCGACAACGGCGACACCGTCTACTACAACGACGGCGTGATCGCGAAAGAGCTGCCGAACGCGAACCAGCGCAAATTCCGTGTCGATCGGGTTGCGCTCGGCGTCGCGATAGACCGCACACCGGATGCCTTCCACTTCATCGACAGGGTCGGTGTGCAACGCGGAGCGATGGTCGAATCGGCACCTGTCACCGTGACCGGCATCAGCGTCGCCGTTCCACTGGCGATCGAATCGTGCAGCGGCGGTAATTGTGCGTGGTCAGTCAATGGTGGTGCGTTCACTGACGCGCCGGGCAGTGTTGTGGATAATGATATTATTGTTGTGCGTCAGCGGGCGGGTTCCGGCGCAGAAGACAGCGTCAGTCTGTTGCTGAATATAGGCGGAGTCAGCGACGCATTCGAGGTGCAGAGTGTCGGATTACCGACTGCACTGGACGCCATTGGCGGTGGCGCGCAAATCACGACGCTGTCCAGTGCATTTGCAATCCCGCTCAGTGTGCGCGTGCTCGATCACCTTGGCCAACCAGTGGCGGGCATTGCGGTGACGTTTGCTGCGCCCGCGAACGGTGCCAGTGCGAATTTCATCGGCATCCTGAGCCAGACCGTCAGCAGCGGCGATGATGGCGTGGCGAGCAGTAGCCCACCTGTCGCCAACGCGATTCCAGGAGGTTATTCCGTGCGGGCGAGCGTTTCGGGCGAGCTGAGTACAGATCTTGGCTTGACCAACCTTGGTCCTCTGCTGAACCTGTCGGCCACGCAGCTGGATTTTGGATCCGTCCGCCTGGATCGCAGTGCAGCCCCGCAAACCATCGAACTGAATAATGACGGCAACCTGCCGCTGACGATTGTGAATGTTTCCATCAATGGCGATTTCCAGATTCTCACCTCAACCTGCAACGGCGCTGTCGCAGCTGGCGCGCATTGCACGTTCGACGTGCAGTTCAGTCCGATGGCGCTGGGTGTGCGCAAGGCGCAGATCGGGATTGTTTCGGATGTGGCGTCGAGCCCCGACCACGTTTCGCTCATTGGAATTGGTGCCCCGCGCGATGTCGGCTTGAACCTAGGCATGGATGACGGTCGACGCACACTTGCTCCCGGCGACACCGTGCACTACCGCATGAGCGTCGGAAATACGGGTCCCGACAATGCACCGGGCATAAGTTTCGATGCAGCTCCGCTTTCGGCCTTGTCCGATTGCCTGTGGGCGAGCAGCGCAAGCGGCAATGCGGCGGGCAATAGCGCAGGTCCGAATGCCGGAGCGATCCACGAAGCCGCCTTGCTGCTGCCGCCTGGCGGACGGATCGACTATGCATTGAGCTGCCGTGTTGCGGCAAATGCACCCAATGGTCCACTCACCCTGGACGGAGCGCTCGGCTTGCCAGCGGATGTCAGTGACGCGAACCACCTCGATGATACTGCGCAGGACACCGACACGATTTCCGACGACCTGATCTTCGAGGACGGTTGGCAATTGCGCTGAGGCGCTGTCGCGCATCGAATGCGGCGGCGATGCGCTTTCCGTTGGGAGCGCAACGCCGCAGTGAACGGTTCACCGAGTGGAACCTTCAGGAAAGCAGCGCAATAGTCGTGCCGATCAATCCGAATTGCAGCGTGTGGTAGCCGCCATCGATGGCGAACAGTTTCAGGCTGCGGCGCGCAAACAGGTAGTTGGTGCCGAAGCTGGCGGCAACCCAACACAGGCCGGCGGAGAATCCCGCGCCGAGTCCGAGACCGAGCGATGGACGGGGACCGAGAAACATCGCGAATACCAAGGCTGCGATCAAGCTGAGCACGAACGAGAGTCCGAAGATGCGCGGCATGTTGCCGCGCGCGAGTTGTTCATCGCTCAGGCCGACTTCGCGTTGCCATTGCTTGCCGAACAACAGCGGCGAGTACCACAGTCCACCCAGCACGAAGCCTGAAACGGCGGCGGCCAACACGGCCCACAAATTGACTTCCGGCATGACGCGTACTCCTACGTTGGATTGCGGACCAGTGTGCCGGCCCGGCCGTGCGGCGTATTGGAAAAATGTTACCTGAGCACGATGCTGCGTGGATCGGGCATCGCATGCCGACTGAATTCGCGTGGCGCAAATCCGGAAAACTGCTGGAAATCCCCGATCAGGTGCGACTGGTCGTAGTAGCCACAGCGGTTCGCCACGTCGCTCCACTCGAGCCGCTCCGTGGATCGCAGCAAATCCAGTACCCGGTGGAACCGGTGCACGCGGGCGAGAACTTTTGGCGTGAGCCCGACTTGCGTGCCGAACAATCCGGCCAGGTGCTTGCGGCTGACACCGGCTTCGCGCGCCAGCGCGCCGGTGCGCAAATCCCCGCCGCTGTCCGCAAGCCGCTGGGTGGCCCAGTGCACCAGCGGGTGAATGCTCCGGCCGGAAACGCAGCGCTGCAGCAACCAGTGTTCGGCGATGGCCAGACGATCGGTGACAGCGCGTGTTTCCAACAGGCGCTCGCGCAGCTCCAGCGCAGACTGGCCAAGGAGATCGGCCAGCGGCGTCGTGCGATTGCACAGTTCAGTCTGCGGCATCGGCAACAGGCGCGCCGCACCAATGCTGCACAAGGCCACGCCGAGCAACACGCTGCCATGCGGCGCCTCGGTATCCAGCGGGCCGTCGTACAGGCCGGAGAACCACACATCGTCGAACGGAATCCGCACTTCAGGCGTGCCCGGCAGGATCAGGTATTGCGGAGGACCCAGGTTGATCAGCAGATAGCTGCTCGCGCGCGGCAAAATGCGATCGCGCACATAGGCGACCTTGCCGGCGCTATGCCAGAGCTGCTCGACGACTCCGTGCAACGCCGGATGCGGCGTGCGCATCACGATGCCCCACTGGCCGAGCACTGAGTCGTGGCTTTGGAACTGCTCTTGCGCCGTGTCCCGACCTTGCATGCCGGTGCCCCCGCGTACCGATGACTGGAGTATGCGCGCCTGCTAGCGGCAAGGCTAACCGCATGGAAATGCCATGCCTTGATTCGTGCGGAAGAGTGCAATTGTCGCAATTGCAAGGCACGCGGCTTGCCTCACCACGATAAAATGCGCAATCGTTTTGAGTTGGAACAGTGCGGGCTGCTAGAGTGCCCCGTCGTCTTGGGAAACCCGCGGAATCACCGATGATCCGACTCGAAAAGCTCAGCAAGACCTTTGCCGGCAAGCACGCGCTGCGACAGGTCGACCTGCACCTTCCACGCGGCGAAATGTGGGGCCTGCTGGGACCCAATGGCGCGGGCAAGACGACTTTGTTCAGGATCCTGATGGGCATCCTCAAGCCAACCTCGGGAACCGCAACCGTCGCCGGGCTCGACGCTTTCGACGATCGTCTCGCGGTCAAGCGCGTGCTCGGCTTCCTGCCCGACGAGCCAACGTTCCACAGCTATCTGACCGGTCGCGAAATTCTTGAATTGTGCAGCGCGATGCACGGCCTGGATCCGCAGCGCGTCGTGCGCCGCCTTTCTCCATTGATCGATCGCATGCAATTGTCCGGAGCGCTGGACAGCTTTGCGGAGGATTATTCGCGTGGCATGAAGAAGAAGCTCGGCTTGCTGCTGGCCCTCGCGCACGAACCCGAATTGCTGATCCTCGATGAACCGACCAACGGACTCGACGTCGAAGGCACCGCCCTGTTTTTCAGCTTGATGCGTGAGCAACAGGCGGCAGGCCGTACGGTGATATTTTCCACCCATCTGCTCGGGCAGGTTGAGAGCCTTTGCACGCATGCGGCGATCATCCACCACGGCCAACTGATTGCGAATGGCGAACTCGCGACGATCGCCGCCTCGGCATCGATCGATGGCGGGAGTCTGGAGCAGGCCTTTGTCGCGCTGACCCAATCCCCCGACGCATCGCTGCGCGCAGGTATCACGCTGCCGACGCAGCGTCCGTGATGTCGACGCGCGCAGGCTGGTTGTCCGTCGTCTGGCTGCTGCTGGGTGTGGCCTTTCGGCGCATGCGGGCGCGACTCCGAACCAATGCCCTGCGCAGCCGCGCTGGCTCGCCCGGCCTTCTCTATGCAATCACCTTGTTCGGCACCACCTTTTTGCTGGTCATGCTTGGCGTGAGCCTCGGCGCGATGGTGAATATCGCAACCGATATCACCGCGGAGAAAAGTGGGCATTATTCCATTTCCGGCTATATATACGAAAAGCTGCAGGACTACGATGTGCGCGCCTCGGAGCACCGTGCATTTGTCGCAGCCGTGCAGCACGCTGCCGGAACCGAACGGGCTTACTCCGCCGACGACATCGACGCCGAAGATGAAGAGTGGTCGTCCACGGTCGAGAACTATGCGGAGTATTTCGAATGGGCTGCGACGCGAATGGTGCGCACCCATGGCGGCAGCGAAGCCGAGTGGCGTGAGCGTCTGAAGGCGGCATTTCAGGACAAGGGCGCCGCGGCGTTCGTCACTGCGCCGGACGGCTGGCATGAGAATCCCTCGCCGGATGCGTACGCCGTGTTGACCCTGCTGCTCGCACTCTGGTGGCTGTCGATGGTGCTGCAGGGTGATGGTGCCGCGTTTGATACCACGCGTCGGCGTCATCCGATGTGGGAATGGTTTCTCGCTTTCCCGGTGCCGCAGAGCGCGGTTTTCGTCGCGGAAGCATTGACGCCAATGGCAGCCAATCCGGCCATGCTGGCAAGTCCACTGCTGATCGCAATCCTGATCGGTACGCACGAAGGATCGGTTGGCGCCGGCATCGCCGGATTTGCGGTTGGCATCCCGCTGGTGCTGTCTGCAGCAATCGCCGCCAAGTCGGTCGACGTGCTGGTGATGTTGCGCAGCAGCGCGCGTAATCGCGCCGGCTGGTTCGTGCTGTTTGGCGCGACAGGATTGCTGGCGTCATTGCTGCCGATCGTGTTGTACCAAGCGCCCGCGCTGTCGCGTCGCCTGATCGAAGCAATCCTGCCGCTGGCGGAATGGTTGCCAAGCGCGCAACCCCTGCTGGCGGCGGGATCTCCGTTCGGTTGGGCACGCGCGATGTCGGTCAGCGTGCTGGTCAGTTCTGCCCTGGCGGCGCCGGCGTTCCTGATTTTGAAATTCGCGATTGCCCGCGGGCTCGACGGCAGCTTCGGCAGTTCGGCCGCGGTCGTGAGCACCAATGCATTTCGCGCGCCCGCGGCAGGGCGCATGGGCTGGTGGTCCGATCCCTTGCTGCGCAAGGAGATGCTCTGGCTCCGCCGCGACCGCGGTGCCCTGGTGCAACTGATCGGCGTCCCCTTGTTGCTGGTCGGCGTGCAGTTCATCAACCTGCAAAACGTGCTGCGCGATGTCGAACTCTCCTGGAACAAGCTCGCTGGCGTCGTGGTCGGCATGGGTGCCTACCTGCTGTTCGTCTCGGGCCCTCGCGCCTTGCTCAGCGAAGGACCGGCACTCGCCCTGACGCTCACCTGGCCGCGCAGCCTGGAAGACACGCTGCGCACCAAGGTACGCGTGCTGTTCGCCATCGTCAGCGCGATGGTGGAAATATGTTTAATTATTATCATGTGGATGTTTCCTGACGACGTGGCCAAGCTGCTGCTCGTTGCGCTCGGCTGGCTGCTGTTCGGCTGGAGCGTGTCCGAAAAGGCCGTCACCCTGATCCGCCGTCCGAGCCAGTCCGGTGATTCCGACGCGCTGCCACAGAGCCAGCTCTGGATTGCCAGTCTTGGCAATTTCACGTTTGCGATCGGACTCTTCACGGCGCAATGGCAGCTGGTGATTGCGGCCATTGTATTGAACTGGATTTTTGCAAGCGCTTTGTGGGAGGGCTTTCGCATACGCCTGGCTTTCCTGTTTGATCCGGATTCCGAACCGGCCATGCGTCCGCCAACGGTGTTGAGCAGTGTGTTGGCGGTGGTTGGACTCATGGAAGCGAGCGCGGTGATCGGCATTCTGTCGCTGTGGGCGTTCGGCACCGAAGGCCGACTGTTTGCACAGGTCGTTGCCTACGGCCTTTCCGCCGTCCTGGTGTCGGCCATCGTCTGGAACTGGCACGCCAAACACGGCGTCAGCCTGGCCGAAATCGCGCTCCCAAAACCGGGAGCCAGCGCCAACCAAATCGGATTCATCCTGTTGGGCGGCGCCATCGGCGCGGTGCTTGGCGCCGCCGGGCTCGCCTATCAGCAATGGTTGCTGTATGCCCCCTGGCCGGAAATCAGTAAGCCGGTCCAGCAGAGCCTGGAATTTCTCGACAGGATGCCGGAGCTGCGGTTCAACTACGCGATCATGGCGATCGGCATCGCACCGTGGGTCGAAGAGTTCATCTTCCGTGGCCTGCTGTTTCGGGCGATGCGCGTGCGTTGGGGATTGATCGGTGCGGTGCTCGCCAGCAGCGCATTTTTTACCTTGCTGCATCCGGCTTTTTCCTGGCCGATGGTATTCCTGCTCGGCGCCACCAATGCGCTGCTGTTTCACCGCAGCGGTTCGCTGTTGCCCTGCATACTTCTGCATTTAGTATACAATGCAATTGTGGTCGGATGCCGGATCTGACGGGCCGACGCGCGCATCGGATGTGACGCGACGTCCCAGTCGTGAAGTCTGCCCCGGTTCAGGCCGGCGGAATCTCGAAATCGTCCGCGAAAATCCGATCGTCTGATTCGGCCGCGCCGATATCGCAGCGCGCACCGATCGGGCGCGCCACACCTCGCTGATCAACGGACAGGCACGCGTAGGGCCCCGCCGGCAGCAGCGGCGCGCCACGGTCGACTGCGGGACTTCTCGCCGCCGGCAATTGTGTATCGGTGGGACCGCCATACGGTGCCAATGGCAGCAACTGCGCGTTGATCGGCGCGGCGGGCGTGCCAATCTGATCGCTTGCTTGCACACTCGTGACCATGCAGGCGGCGCCGCTGTTGCCGATCAGATTGTATCCCTGCGAAGTCAACTGCGCGGGCCCCGAAAAACAGTCCGGCATGGCCGGATCTGCGACCACGATGCCCAGGTCCACATTGCCGGAAATCAGCGTGTTGGCGATGTTGACCGGTTGATTGATGTAAACCGCCGCGCCGCCGCTGCCGTTGAAATCCGAGTCGGCGATGTTCTCCGCGGCGGTAACGTGATTGAGCGTGGCGGCACCGTCAAAAAACGCGGCGCTGCCGTAGGTCAGACTCTCGTTCGCGTTGAACGTCGTATTGCGCAGCGTGGCCGAAGCGCCGCTGTGATACAGAGCGCCACCCCCGAGGCCGGCCGCATCGGTCGTCGCGTTCGCGTGAAACGTCGAGGCATCGATGATCAGGTCGTTGAATGAGGCGATCGCGCCGCCGTATCCAGCGTCGTTGTTCACAATGGCACATCGCCGAATCTGCAGCAGATAGCCACCCTGCACGGCGATCGCCCCACCGAAGGGCGCGCTGCCATCGCGGATCGTCAGGTCGCTGAATTCCACGACCGGTCCGGTGAGTGGCGGCGGTGACACGATGACCGGCAAATCGAACACCCGCTCATCGCGATCGCCGCGAATCGTGGTCAATCCCGCACCGGCACCGATGATCTGCAGGGTTCCGCGACGGATGTCGAAATCGCCGTTGAGATTGTTGTTTTCCTGGGTGCCGGAGCGGGTGATGCGGAAAGTACCGGTCGGTACGCGGATTTCCACGGCGGTCTGCGCGGGTGGCGCGGCGCATTCGCCAGCGGCAGCGCCGGACGCGACCCCTGTGTTCGCGCTGGTGATCGCCTCGCGCAGCGAACACTGCCCATCGTTCGCCACGCTGTCAGCGGTTGTGCTCACCAGAATCGTGCTTGCCATCGCCGGTGAGGCGAAGGCGCAGACCACGATCGCAATCGTCAGGCGACGTTGGAGATACCGCGGGGCCGTTTGCATGGAGGTTGCCTGGAATCGCGAGAATCGCCGCTTAGAGGGCGACGGTAACGCAGCACCATGGAGCCCACGATGAACGGCGCGGGCGGATCACCGGGGCGCCGCCATCGCGGCATTTGTTGCCGGTCATGTCTCCGCGCCGCGACTTTCGCCGGGAAAATCGCCACTCGCGCACGTACCGCAGGTTGGTCCGCACATTGCGCGATCCTGAGCGCGTTCTTCAGCGGCGTGGCCACAACCGGTCCGCTTTCCTGTTTACGTTGCGATCCCAACGCGGGAAATCTCACGCTTGAACGCGGCGTGCTGGAAGGCAACCGTTGCTTCGACGAGATTCGCGGATAAGTGGAATAGGAGGTTTGTGTACGACCATCGTGCGTGGCAGCTTCGTTGCATAACGCGGGGCGAGTCCCGTGGCACTGCGCGCGCGGTGTGCAACGGGCGGCGGCCGTCGCGAACATCTTGCCAGCGCCGAACACCCGCTGCGGCGCGCTTTCGGAGCAACGTGCTCGTGCCTGTCATTGCCACTGCAGCGATTTTGTATGATGGCCCAATTCGTCCCTCGCTACGGAATCGTTCAATGCCTTCGATCGCGCTCGTCACTGCCAAAGCCGCTGAACATCTGGACGAGGACATGGCACCGTTGCGCGCTGCGCTGATCGGCTGTGGTGCGAAAGTCGAAGTGCTGCCCTGGGACGACACCAGCATCGACTGGCAGCGCTTCGACCTCGCGCTGTTGCGCTCGACCTGGGACTACACGACGCGCTTGCCGGAGTTCCTGGCCTGGGCCGAGCGCACATCGGCATCGACCACGTTGTGCAATCCCCTGGAGGTGGTGCGCTGGAATACCGACAAGCACTATCTCGCCGAACTTGCCCGCGCGGGAGTCGCAACCGTGCCGAGCGCCTTCATCGAACCCGGCGACAGCGCGCAGGGTGCCATCGCCGCATTCCTCGACGCGCATCCGGACGCCAGTGAATTTGTGGTAAAGCCCGCCATCGGCGCGGGTTCGCGCGATGCCCAGCGTTATCACCGCGCCGATCTCGCCGACGCCACCCTGCACGCCGAACACCTGCTCTCCGCACTGCGCAGCGTGCTCCTGCAGCCGTACCTCGGCCGCGTCGACGCCCATGGCGAGACATCGCTGATCCATTTCGCCGGACGTTACAGCCACGCGATTCGAAAGGGTCCTCTGCTCACGCGCAAGGCCGGTCCCGTGCGCGCACTGTTCGCCGCTGAACACATCGGCGCGCGCGAGCCCACACCCGAACAACACGCCCTCGCCGAACGCACGCTGGCCGCGATTCCGTTCGCCAGTCCCTTGCTCTACGCGCGCATCGACCTGCTGCAGGATGCCGACAACGCACCGCGTCTGCTGGAACTCGAGCTGACCGAGCCTTCGCTGTTTTTCGCCCATGGGCCCGGTTCTGCACAACGCTGCGCGCTGGCCGTCATCGAGCGTGCGCTGCGTTGACGTCGGAGCGTGATCCGCCGTAGTTCAGCCGTGTGGACGATGTCGCAATACCGATCCGGCGACAGCCGCGCAGCAGCGCGACCACCGCCGTGTTGATCGCCTGCCTCAAAGCTCGTTCAACGTGAATTCGACGGGCACCAGCCCCCACGCCGCGAACGCTTCGCCGTTGCGTGTGCCCGGCGTGAAGCGCCACTTGGCGACCGCGTCACGCGCGGCGCGGTCGAGTGCGACGAAGCCGGACGAGGATTCAATTTCCACCTTTTGCGGAATCCCATCCACGCCGACCAGCACACGCAACATCACGCGACCCTGTTCCTTGCGCTTGACCGAGGCGATCGGGTAGGGCACGGCACTCATCGTTCGATAACCGAGTGCACTCGGTGCGGTGTCAGCGACCGGCTGGGAGGTCTGGCCGCGCTCCGGCGCCGGTGGCTCCGGGTTAGCGGGTTCGGACACCTCCGACACCTCATCCACAATAGGCCGCTCAACCGGCGTCGGTATCTTCGGAACAGTGATAGGAGGCGGCGTCTTGACGTGCACGATCGGCTTGAGCGGCTCGACCGGGATCACGACCGGCGGCTTGGGTTCCGGCATCACGAAAATCGGATCGGCGGCGCGTTCCTGGCGCTGGATCGTCTCCATCGCCGGCGGTGCCAGCAGCATCAGCGCAGCAAAGGCATGCAGCGCCAGCACGACGCCGATAGCGGAGCTGCGGCTCCATTGAAAGGTCTCGCGTGGGTCCAGCGTCGCAGTGCTCATCGCAGTCTCCCTGTGGACGGTAGCTACCGTCACAAGGCTGCAACGCGGCGCAGCAGATTGCGGGGTTAGCCAGCGCAAAAATCCTCGACGACCTGATGGGCTGACGTTCAACAGGTGCGTCGCCGTGCTCAGGGGCCGTCGCTGCCCGGTCGGCGCCGTTGCGTCGGGCGTCGGCCTGCTCGCACCGGAGGGCTTCGCGGAATGGTCCGCCGCCAACCACAGCGGCTGGCCTGCCGCGCGGCGATCTGGCCGTTCATCGCCAGTGCCTTCGTTCTGTTCCGGATGCCGAGCCTGCTGCGCCTGGCTGATGCCCGGCGCGACCGATTCGCCGGCGATTCGCCCCAAAGCCACGCAGGTGCTTGATCTGCAAGGGTGGCGTTCTCTCCAGGGGCATATCCAGATAACGTGACGTCAATTCAGTTTTAACGCGGGCCGGACTAGGCTTGCCACACCTTATTCGACGGAGCGAATCCCATGCGCAAGTTGACCACTGCCCTGACGGCGCTATTTCTGGCACTCGGTGGTGTAGGCCATGCGGCCGACATCACCCTGCTGAACGTGTCCTACGATCCGACGCGCGAACTGTACAAGGATGTAAATGCGGTATTTGCGGCAAAATGGAAGACGGAGCACGGCGACACGGTGACGATCAACGCCTCGCACGGCGGCTCCGGCAAGCAGGCGCGGGGCGTGATTGACGGTCTTGAAGCCGATGTTGTGACCCTCGCGCTGGCGTACGACATCGACGCGATTGCCGGAAAGGGATTGATCGCGGCGGACTGGCAGACGAAGCTGCCGCAAAACTCGACCCCGTACACGTCAACCATCGTATTCCTCGTGCGCAAGGGCAACCCCAAGGGCATTCACGACTGGGCTGACTTGATCAAGCCCGGCATCGAGGTGATTACGCCCAATCCGAAATCCTCCGGTGGCGCACGCTGGAATTACCTCGCGGCCTGGGGCTATGCGCTCAAGCAGCCCGGCGGCAGCGAAGCAACGGCCAGGACCTTCGTCGGTGAATTGTATAAACATGTACCCGTGCTCGATGCCGGTGCGCGTGGATCGACCACGACGTTCGTGCAGCGCGGCATTGGCGATGTGTTGCTCGCCTGGGAAAACGAGGCCCTGCTCGCGCAGCAGGAGCTGGGCAAGGACCAGTTCGAGATCGTCGCCCCGTCGCTGAGCATCCTCGCCGAGCCGCCCGTCGCGGTCGTTGACAAGGTCGTGGACAAACGCGGTACGCGCGCCGTCGCCCAGGCGTATCTCGAATTCCTCTACACGCCGCAAGGTCAGGAGGTTGCAGCGAAGCATTACTATCGCCCGCGCGCCGCCGACGTCGCTGCCAAATACGCCGCCAATTTCCCGAAAGTGACATTGTTCACGATTGACGAGGTGTTCGGAGGCTGGAAGAAAGCACAGTCCGTCCACTTCGCCGACAACGGCATCTTCGATCAGCTTGGCGTCGCGGCGGCCAACGATGCAGCCCGTTAGGCGACTAGCATGACGCGCCGCGTCCTGCCCGGATTCGGACTCAGCCTGGGGTACGCGCTTGCGTATCTCGGGCTGATCGTCCTGCTGCCGCTCGCTGCCCTGGTCTGGAAGGCGAGTGGCATCGGCATCGGCGGATTCTGGGATCTGATCAGCACGCCACGGGTGTTCGCCGCGTTCAAGCTGAGCTTCGGGGCTGCCCTCATCTCCGCGTGCATCAATGCGGTGGTCGGCCTGATCGTCGCCTGGGTGCTGGTGCGCTACCGGTTTCCGGGCCGGCGCCTGTTCGATGCCTTGGTGGATCTGCCGTTTGCGTTGCCGACCGCGGTTGCCGGCATCGCGTTGACTGCGCTGTACGCGCCGAATGGCTGGCTCGGTCACTGGCTGCAGCCGTATGGCATCAAGGTCGCGTTCACCCCGCTCGGTGTGTTGATCGCGATGGTCTTCGTCGGATTTCCGTTTGTCGTGCGCACCCTGCAACCGGTGCTCGAAACGCTGGACCACGAAGTGGAGGAAGCCGCGACCAGCCTCGGCGCGACGCGTCTGCAAACCTTTGCCCGGGTCATCCTGCCGTTGCTGCTACCGACCTTGCTGACCGGCTTCGCGCTGGCCTTGGCGCGCGCGGTCGGCGAATACGGCTCGGTGATCTTCATCGCCGGCAACCTGCCAATGAAATCGGAAATCGTACCCTTGTTGATTGTGCAGAAACTGGAACAATATGATTACGCTGGCGCCGCCGCGGTCGGCGTGCTGATGCTCGCTTTGTCGTTTGCGCTGTTGCTGCTGATCAGCCTGTTGCAGCGCTGGTCGCACCGCTGGGCGGAGCGCTGAGATGGCTGCCGTGATCGCCGCCCAACCGCCCCGTTCGCTGACGCGTCGCAGTGTGCGTCTGCTCCTGCTGATCCTCGCGATCGGTTTTCTGGTGCTGTTCCTGCTGTTGCCCCTGGCCGCCGTGTTCGTCGAGGCCTTGCGCAAAGGCGGCGGTGCCTACCTGGCCGCGCTCGCGCATCCGGAAGCCTGGGCGGCAATACGCCTGACCGTGCTGGTCGCGGCGATTTCGGTGCCGCTGAACCTGCTGTTCGGCCTCGCCGCCGCGTGGGCGATGACGCGTTTTGATTTCCGCGGCAAAGCCTTGCTCGGTGCACTGATCGACCTGCCGTTCTCCGTGTCGCCGGTCGTGTCGGGCCTGATCTATGTGCTGCTGTTCGGCGCGCAGGGCTGGCTCGGTCCGTGGCTTGCCGCGCACGATCTGAAAATCATCTTTGCCGTGCCCGGCCTGGTGCTCGCGACCGTGTTCGTCACCTTGCCCTTCGTCGCACGGGAACTGATCCCGTTGATGCAGGCGCAGGGCAGCGAAGAGGAAGAAGCCGCCATGACGCTCGGTGCCAGCGGCCTGCAAACGTTTTTCCGGGTTACCCTGCCGAATGTAAAATGGGCACTCCTGTACGGTGTGCTGTTGTGCAATGCGCGGGCGATGGGCGAGTTCGGTGCGGTCTCGGTGGTGTCCGGGCACATCCGCGGCCTTACCAACACGCTGCCGCTGCACGTGGAAATTCTCTACAGCGAATACGATTATGTGGGCGCCTTCGCGGTGGCCTCGCTGCTTGCCATGCTGGCGTTGTTGACCCTTGCCTTGAAGAGCCTGCTGGAATGGCGCTACGGCAGCGAACTGGCGGCGCGTGCGCCGCGGGGACATTGAAAGAACCATGAGCATCGAACTCAACCAGTTGTCGCGCCACTTCGGCGACTTCAATGCCCTCAACGAAGTCAGCCTATCGATCGCGCGCGGCGAATTCGTCGCCCTGCTCGGACCCTCCGGATCGGGCAAGACGACCTTGCTGCGTATCCTCGCCGGTCTCGACTTCCCCGACAGTGGCAGCGTGTTCCAGGACGGACGCGACCTGCTCAATGTGCGCGCCCGTGAACGCGGGGTTGGCCTGGTGTTCCAGCACTACGCCCTGTTCCGCCACATGAGCGTGTTCGACAATGTTGCCTTCGGCCTGCGCGTGCGGCCGCGCTCGCGCCGACCGAGTCGCGCGGAGATCGCCGAGCGCGTCGAGCGTTTGCTCAAACGTGTACAACTGGACGGACTCGGCGCGCGCTATCCGGCGCAGCTGTCCGGCGGCCAGCGCCAGCGCGTGGCGCTCGCTCGCGCTCTCGCGATCGAACCCGAACTGCTGTTGCTCGACGAACCGTTCGGCGCCCTCGACGCGCAGGTCCGCGTCGCCCTGCGTCGCTGGCTGCGCCATCTGCACGAAGACTTGAAACTCACCACGGTGTTCGTCACCCACGACCAGGAAGAAGCGCTCGAACTCGCCGACCGCGTCGTCGTGATGAACCGGGGCCGCATCGAACAGGTCGGTACACCGGACGAGATCTACCAGCAGCCCGCCACGCCGTTCGTGTTCGAGTTCATCGGCAAGATCAACAAGATTCCGGTGAAGATGGTCGGCGGCCGCCTGCATGCCGGCGAGCAGCGCTTCGAGGCCGAGCCGGCGCTTGATCTGGTTGACGGCAGTGCGATTGCCTACCTGCGTCCCGAACACATCGCGCTCAGCACGACGCCGCTCGAATCCGGCTGGAAAGCCACATTGCGCCATGTATACCTTGCCGGCAGCATCGCCCACCTCGAACTCGACGTCCCGGCACTCGGCCAGACCCTCGAAGCCGAACTCGGCGGTGAAGAAGCGCAGCGCCGTAGCCTGCAGAGTGGCATGACGGTGACCGTGCAGCCGCGCCATCTGACGATTTTCGGGATCGATACCGCCAGCGGCAATCCGGACCCCGCGCGGCGGCGGGTCGTGCATCCGCGCTATGGGCAAGCGGCCATTGCGCGTTGGCGGTGACGAACCGGCGCGCTGCATCCTGGGTTAGACGGTCACGCGCTGCCTACTGAAAATCATCCCGAAAGATAAATTCACTTTGGTAAATAACCTGACCGCCGCCCGCGTGCGCGTCGCCGCCCATCGCGTGCTGGTAGGCGCCGGTGGCGAGATCATCCATGCCGTCGCCGTTGAAGTCGCCGATTGCAATCGTGTTGCCGAAGTTGTCGTTGGCGGCGGGCGGGCCGATGCCGAGACTGCCGCTGCCGGTCCAGCGTTCGGCGATCGCCGGCGTGATAGTCGCGGAGCCATTGCCGCTGTGCAGTATCCACAACGCGCCGGCCATCGGCAGACCATTCACGGTTTGATTCGGCGAACCGATTACCAGGCTCTGCGTGGTGGTGCGCAATCGCCCGGGTTTCACCTGGTTGCCGAACTGTAAAAAGGGAATCGACTCGCCACCGGGCAGGTCTGTCACGCTGATGAACTGGTTGCCGCCGACCGTGATCCCGCCCGCGCCACCGAACAACAGGTGCACGGCCCCGGTCTTTTCGACACCCCCGACGTCCGCCAGCGGTGCGCCAATCGCGAGCCCTTGGAAGGACTGGCCGTTGACGCGGCCCGCGGAAAGGGCCGCGCCGAAGTAGCCGCGCGACGCGCAATTGCCGAGTATTCCACTTTGTCCCGGCTGGAACGACTGCGCGTTCACGGTCGAGAGTCCCAGCGTGCTTGACCCTTTGAGGATCACCACGCCACCGGCACGTTCGCCACCGTTCGGGCAACCGCGCTGCACCACGCCGATGGCGAGGTCGTCGTGCGCATCCGCATCGAAATTGCCGACCGCCAGCGCGTAGCCGTATTGATCCGAATTGTCCGGCGAAAAGCCGAGTCCATCGTTCAGACTGGTAAACACGCGATCGCGCGCGCCGCTCAGACCCGAAGTCGATCCGTACACGATCTGCACCGCCCCCGCCGACTGGATGACCGGACTGCCGGTGGATTCCTTGCCCGACACGCCGATGGCCAGATCGTCGTAGCCATCGCCGTCGAAGTCGCCGCTCGCGAGCGCGTTGCCGAACCGATCGCCCGCGGTATCCACGCCGTTGTAGCCGTTCAAACCCTGGCGGATGATCTCCTGCAGCGACCAGGTGTCCGTCGCGGAGCGGCGAAAAATGTACACCGTTCCGCCACCGCCCGGATTGCTGACGCTGTCGCGATCGCCGATCGCCACTTCATCGACGCCGTCGCCGTTGAAGTCGCCGGTCGCGAGCACGCTCCCGTGGCTCGGCGTGGTGACCGTCTTCGCCGTGAAGCGCGCCAGCGGATACGGACCGCCGATCGGATACGACTTGCCCAGCAGCACCCGAAAGCGCGTCGACGCGCCCAGCTCGGCCACCGCCATGTCGTCGATGTCGTCGCCGTTGAAATCGCCCGTCGCGATGCGAAAGCCGTAATACGTCTCCGCCGGATTGGTATACGGATTGATCAAATACACATTGCCCTCGGTGGAAAGCCGCGTCGCAGCCATCGCACCGGCGCCCATGCAGGCCGACACTGTCAGCGAGCAGAAAATCGTCAACGTCGCGCGCAAAGCCATAGTCCGAATCTCGCCAGGGATGCCTACCTCCTCCACGATGGATGGCGACGCGAGGGGCCACGGCTGGCATTGGCCCTCTCCTCCAAGCTTGCTTGGGGGGAGCAACTGTGTTTGGAGTCAAGCGCATGCAATCGATGCGGCGCCGGGTGGAATCAGAAATCCGACAGGGGCCAAAGATCAGGTGCAAGGTGATTTCGGAAACGCGGCGCATACTCGTGGACACGGTGCACAGGATGTCGGAAATGCGCCGGTGGTTTTCGCATCAGCGACACAAGCAATCCGGCCGTGGGGAGATCATCGTGGATATGCACCGCAGGACACCCAATCTCGGCAGCAGCCCATTTGTGCACACCATGTGGCGCGAAGTCGGTGGATCGCGAGTCGAGTTCAACCGTGTCGGCTCAAGCGATTCCAACGTGCCCCCTGTTTTGGATCCCGGTTTGGCCGGGCGATCTCAACGGCGCTGTCCAAGCGAATCTCTTTGGGTCAAGATCCGTTTTCGGGCGCGTAGCGTGGCCGCGGGATGCACAGCCTCGCCATGCCCCGTTGTCGGATCAGACGCAGGCCCATGACGAATCGGGAAGATTCACACGAAGCGGCGAGCGAGAGCCTGGCCGACTTTCTGCAGGGGCGAAGAGAGGCATTGCTGAATAACTGGCTGGCGCAAGCGAGCCGGGATTCGGACGTGCCGTCCGAGTCGCTGACCAAGCTCCAGCTCATCGATCATGTGCCCAAGATTTTCGATGCGGTGATCGAGGCATTTCGACGTCAGCGCAGCGACGCAACAATGGAACAAGTCAAGGATGTCACGGCGCGGCACACCATTATCCGCTGGGCGGAAAACTACGATCTGCGCGCCGTGCTGCGGGAGGTTTCCCTGTTGCGTGCGGAATTCGTCCGTCATGTGCTCGCCTTTGATGAGCAGCCGCCGGACCGGGGAAGCGAGGCGCGCCTGCGCAATTCAATGACGTTACATCGCATTCTCGACGATATCGTCATGGACGCGGCCGATACGTTTCTCAATCTGAGTGCCCGCTCGGACTCCGACGGTTTGCCGAGCGCGTAACGCGGACGGCCTCACGCCTGCGAGCCGGTCTAGCAGGGTGTGGTCGTGTTGTCGGGCTTTGCCGGTTGCTGGGTTTCGGATGGGGGCATAAATGCCGCTGCGTTGGATGGCGCCAGACGGCCGCCGCGGGTTGGCGACGAGCTGTCAAACAGGTGGCTGCCGAGGGAGTGCCGTTTTGCCAGATACATGGCGGCATCGGCATTCACGATCAGCGTATCCGCGTCGTCGCCGTCGTTCGGGAAAACGCTGATCCCAACGCTCGCCTTGACCTGCAGCAGGTGTCCACCGAATTGGCACGGAACCCCGACTGCGGCAATCACCTTGTCCGCGATCGCTACCGCATCGGAGGCTTGGCCGACGTCCGACAGCAAGACCAGAAACTCATCCCCCCCGTAGCGGCTCACCGTGTCGGAGTCTCGCACCGTACCCTGCAGCGCTTGTGCGACGTGTCGCAACACATGGTCGCCCGCTGCATGGCCCAGGGTATCGTTGATCTGCTTGAAGCGGTCAAGGTCGATGAACAGAACGGCCAGGCGTTCCTGGTTGCGCTCTGCCAGAGCAATGGCGTGCTCGAGGCGATCCAGAAATAGTGCGCGATTGGGCAGCGCGGTCAACGAATCGTGCACCACGGAATGCGCAACTTCCTTGAGCGTTTCGTGGCAGGTGTCGGCCTGTCCCTGCGCGTGTACCGCCGCCTGGAAAAGCAGTGCGTTGGCAATGCGTAGCCGCTCCGCCTCTCGCACCGCCGGCGCGCTTTCGGCTTTTGCGATCTCGTCTTCCGCACTCGCCACTTCCCGCGTCAACTCGTCCAATCGAGCTTGGGCGGCAACCGTTTGCTGTTGCAGGTTCAGCAGCTTCTCCGCCGCCTCCGCCTGTGCCTGCTGCTCCGGGGCCTCGTTCACTCGTACGTCCGAAGCCAGTTCGCAGGCCGCATCCTTTGCGCTCGTCACACTTGTTACTCCGATGCCGACTGAAATGGGGACTCTTGACTGCGGGGCACGTTTGACCGATGTCATTCCTGCCCTACGTATTCTGAAATTCGCAACGCGGTGAGCGCTGCGCAGTACGCGCGGGTCGAACACACGTAAGCGGCCATCGGAGAAGGTTCACCGCTCCTCGCTACTCTCCTACCAGCTTAACCCGACCTTGGCGTTCAACTGTGAAGCCGTGATAAACGGCGTATTGCGGGCCTCAAGGGCGATCGGACGCGCGGATCTGCCCGTGTGCAAACGCGAGTATGTCCACAACGCAGCATGTCGCGAGATCAATCGGCCCGACCGAATCGACCGTTGTTGAACGCGGCACGTGCCGTCATCCCGCCATCGCGGCAGGGTTGGCGCGGCAAGTCCGAGAGCCGCC
>JBDTLV010000076.1:0-24012 GCA_039934615.1 Tahibacter sp. | reverse complement strand
GGTGACCACGTCGTATTCCATGACATCACGTTCGCTCATGGCGGACTCCGGCTAGGGCGGCAAAGTCCCGATTGTCGGGGTTCAGTGGCGAGTGGGCAATCGACCGTCAGCGCTTATACGCCGCGGATCACGTCGCTGCGTTCGTAACGCGTCATATAGTGGAACACATCGCCGGGATGCAGCGTAACGGCGACGAGCAGGATGCGGTCCTTCGGATCGAAGTAGCGGCGCAGCGAGCGCAACGCAGGCGACCCCGGCTCGACTTCCAGTTCGCGGGCCTGTTCGGCATCCAGGCTGACCGCGCTGATGCGTTGCTCGACGAGGCCCACGCGAGCGAACAATTCTCCTTCAATCAGCGCGCGCATGGCGTCTTCGACCCGCGCGTAGCCAGGGGGTAATCCTTGCATCGTCGCGCGCCGATAGACGTCGGTGATGCAAAACGGCTTCAGCATCCGTCGCTGATAGCGGATCCCGTGCAGCAGCACGCATTCGGTGCCTGCACGGGCGTCCAGCCAGCTCGCGATGGTCGCATCGGCTTCCAGCCGGTCGCTATGGCGCAATTGAAAGCGAGTGGCTTGCGTGTATTGCAGCAGGTCATCGATCGAGCGCACATACTGGTTGTAGCGTACGTGCGGTTCTGCGCTGCGCACCTGTGTGCCGGAACCGCGCCGGCGCGTGACCAACCCCATTTCTTCGAGGATCCGCAGAGCCTCGCGCGCAGTGTAGCGACTGATCGCAAAGCGCTCGCACAGCTGAGCTTCCGTCGGCAGCATGCCTCCCACGGGATGGTCGCCACGCTTGAGTTCCTCGCGTAGCTCGTCGGCCACTTGCAGATAGCGTGGTTTGCGCGATGAGCGCAAGCCGCCGTGACGAAGGCCTGGATTGCTGGTCTGATCGGGTGCCTGCTCGCTCATCGGGAAACCACGGGTGGTTGGAGGCTTGTGTCCTGCACGCTGCAGATCCCGATCCTAACGCGCGAGTATGGACCGCGGACAGCCGCCTCTAATGGGATGCTGGTCTCGTAGCGCATACGCCATAATCGGGACTGCGCCGGCGCTTGCGGGCATAGGGAGGTGGTCGATGGAGTCCAGCAGTATTGCGGGAGTCAGTGAACGCGCGCTGCGCAGCGCAGGAGTGTGCCAACAATTGCACTGGCTCGCCGCCGGCCGTATTGATGCCGCCCGGCTGAGCGATTGTCATCTCGCAGCGATCGAGCGCGAGAATCCGCGCCTGAATGCCTACGTGGCGCTGGATCGCGAGCGGACCGCTGCGCAGGCGGCTTTAGCCGCCGCCCGCCGCGCTGACGGCGCTTCCATTGGGCGTCTCGACGGCATACCGATTGCGCTCAAGGACAATCTCGACCTCGCGGGCTGGGCGACCACGGCGGGGTTGTCCCGAAGACGGGAGCGACGCGCCAGCCAGGACGCGGCTTGCGTCGAAAGATTGCGCGGAGCGGGTGCGGTGATCGTCGGCAAGACCAATCTCGACGAGGCGGGTCTGGGTGCTTTGGGAAATAATCCACATTTTGGAGCAGTGCAGAATCCCTGGCGCAACGGCTACAGCGCGGGTGGGTCCTCGTCGGGAGCGGCCGCCGCGGTAGCGGCGGGGCTCTGTTCGGCTGCGATCGGTTCGGACAGTCTGGGTTCGTTGCGCATACCGGCAAGCCACTGCGGCGTTTTCGCGTTGAAACCCACCCACGGTCAGATTTCCACACGTGGCATGGTGCCTGCGGCGCGACGCCTGGACACGATTGGCATACTCGCGCGCGGGGTGAACGATCTTGTGGTGCTGTTGCAGGTTCTGGCCGGCCACGACCCTGCCGATCCGCGCTCGCGTCAGCGTCGTGTGGACCTGGCATTGCCGGATTGGGAACCGGGCAGGCTGCGTTGCGGAACATTGCCGAATCTGGCTGCGCTCGGTGTCGCTCCGGCCGTGATCGAAGTGTTCGAAAGCATTCTGAGCAATTTGCGTCAGGAACTGGGACAACGCAGTATTGTGAATTTGTACGATTATTCCTTCGAGAAGGCGCGTCGCGCCGGTCTGTTGCTGATCGAAGCAGAGATGCTCGGAACCTTTGCCGAAGATCTTGCTGACACGTCTCAACCGGTTTCGGCAAATCTGCGCGGCTTGCTCGACTTCGCCCGCGGAAAGTCGGCCGCCGACTATGTGAACGCCGATCGCATGCTCGATGCATCAGTGCTCAAGGCGCGGCGCATGTTCGCCGAGGTGGATGTCCTGCTGTTGCCGACCGTTCCGCAAGGACCGCAGCTGCTGGCGGACGGTGAGCCGCCGAACAGCGCTCTGCTGACTGCCTTCGCGAGTCTTGCCGGATGTCCAGCGTTGTCGATCCCGATGGGTCGGCTGCCCGATGGCATGCCGATCGGGTTGCAAATGGTGGGGCCACCTGGTTCGGATCTGCGCCTGCTGGAACTGGCCGAAGTCTGTGCTGCAGCGCTGGACGCGACGCCCAGTTATCCGGTGGGTTCGTGACATGCAAACGATGCTGAGCGGCGTGCGCGTACTGGACCTCTCGCGCATTCTGGCCGGTCCGTGGTGCACACAACTGTTCGCTGACTACGGCGCTGATGTGATCAAGGTGGAACGTCCCGTCGGCGGCGATGACACGCGCCAATGGGGGCCACCCTATCTGGAAGCGGCCAATGGTGAGAAGGTTGCCGCGTATTTTCTTTGTTGCAATCGCGGCAAGCGATCAATCGCGCTGGACTTTGCGCGACCCGAGGCGCAAGACGTGCTGCGCCAGCTGGCAGCGCGATCTGACGTGCTCGTCGAGAATTTCCGACCTGGCCTGCTGGCCCGATTCGGTCTGGACTATGCTGCGTTGTCGGCACTGAATCCTGGATTGATCTATTGCTCAATCAGTGGCTTTGGTCAGCACGGGAGCAATGCCCAGCGTTCCGGTTACGATGCGATGATTCAGGCCGAGGCCGGCCTCATGTCCTTGACGGGTGCCGCCGGGGGCGCTCCACAGAAGGTTGGCATTGCCGTCAGCGACCTCATGTGCGGCATGTATGCCGCCACCGCCATACTTGCTGCACTGCAATCGCGTGCGACGAGCGCGCGCGGCACCCATCTGGATCTGGCCCTGTTCGACACGCAGGTCGCGTGGCTGGCAAATCAGGGCATGAACTATCTGGTCAGCGGGCAGGTGCCGCAGCGATTGGGCACCGCACATCCAAACATCGCCCCGTACCAGGCTTTTGCGAGCGCCGATGGCGATTTGATGCTTGCTGTCGGCAACGACGCACAGTTCCAGCGTTTTTGCAGCGCCATAGGTTGCGCGGAGCTGGCAACCGACATGCGCTTTGTGGACAATGCGGCGCGAGTCGCGCATCGCGATGCTCTTGCGGCTATCCTTTCGCCCCGACTAGCCACACGCGACAGTGCAGATTGGCTGCGCGTATTCGCCAGCGCCGGGGTGCCGGCTGGTCCGGTCAATACGCTGGCACAGGTTTTCAGTCATACCCAGACGGTCGAGCGCGAATTGTGCTTCAGCGTCGAGCATCCCCAACTTGGTGCCTTGCCGCAGGTGGGCAATCCGCTGCGACGCGATGGTAATTGCACCAGGGCGGTCTTGCCGCCACCCCGTCTCGGCGAGCATACCGACGCGGTTCTCGGCGAACTGGGTCTGACTGCAACATTGATCAGCAGCCTGCGCGAGCAGGGTGTCATTGGCGCATGATTCGCCAGAACGACACGACGCGAGTCCTGCGTCGGCCGGATGACCGACCGCCGCTCTTGCAGCAAAACCTTGCTGCGCCAGATGAACTGCCAGAATTTTCGATGAACAAGTCGCGTCGTTTTCTCATCCTGGATATGCGTGTGGTGCAGCATGATTGAGAGCGACAGTCTCAATACCCGCGTTGGATTCATCATCGCGCTCGCGCGCAGACTGCATGAATACGGGACCGCCGCGCCGCGCCTTGAAGACGCGATCGACAAGGTCAGCGCGCGCTTGAATCTCGGCTGCGAAGTACTTTCCACACCGACGTCGATCGTGCTGTCGTTCGCGGAACTAAGTCAGGGCAAGCATGCGGTCGCCCAGATAACGCAGGTGATACGTCTGGCGCCCGGCGATGTGAATTTGCGGCGCTTGGTCGAAGTGGACAATATCGCCGACCGGGTGATTGATGGCAGCTTGGACCTGCCGGCCGGCTTCCAGATGTTGCGTGAACTTGATCGGCCACCGGGGCGTCGCTGGCGACGGATGACCGTATTCAGCTACGGCATTTCTTCAGCGAGTGTGGCCTCTCTGCTACATGCGTCCTGGGCGGACATTGCGGTCGCCGCCCTGTGTGGCTGGATGATCGGATTGCTCGCTCACGTCTCCCAGGGGCGACCGCGTCTGTTGGCCAGTTTCGAAGCGATCTGCGCGCTATTGGTGACGATCGTGGCGATCGTACTCAGTGCGTATGTGGTTCCGCTGACGATGAAAACCGTGGTCCTTGCGAGTCTGATTGTCCTCCTGCCCGGCATGACGTTGACGACCGCTGTGCGGGAATTGTCGAGTCAACACCTCGTTTCAGGTGTCGCCCGCATGGCGGGTGCCATGGCGACATTGTTGAAACTGACATTTGGCACCGTCGCAGCAGCACAGCTGTGCCGCGTCTTTGGCGTGGTTCCGCAGGAGATCTCCCTGGAGGCTGCGCCGGTCTGGGTCGAATGGGTCGGATTGATCGCAGGCGCCTTTTCCTTCGCCGTGCTGTTCCGCAGCGCGCGGCGGGATCTCTGGCTGGTTGTGGGTTCAGTATTGCTCGGCTATGCGATCACGCGATTCGGCGGCGCTCGCTTCGGCTCGGAATTCGGCGTGTTCGTTGCCGGCTTTGCCATAGGAGCCATCAGCAATCTGTACGCGGCACTCTGGCAGCGACCCGGCGCCCTCGTCCGGGAGCCAGGCATCATTCTGCTGGTTCCGGGCAGCGTCGGGTTCAAGAGCATGGGATTCCTCTTCGAGCGGGACATCCTGCTTGGACTCGACACCACGCTCCTGCTCGTGACGCTGTTGATATCGCTGGTTGCCGGACTGTTGTTCGGAGACCTGCTGATCCCGCCCAGGCGCAGCCTGTAGGTGCTTTCAGAGGCAGGGCGCGGACACCACCCCCTGCGGGCGTCCGCGTCCGGGCATTGAAAACAGCGTTATCAGCGAATCAGCAAGTCTTTGTCTTTCTTGCCGGCGGCTACTGCGGCGACATACCAGCGCGGGCGCTTGCCACGACCACTCCAGGTTTCGGTGGGCGCCGCCGGATTGCGAAACTTCGGTGGCAACGGTCGCTTGGCTTTGGTTTTGGCTTTTGCCGCCGATTTGCCTTTCGGTCTACCAGGGCCCCGCGTCTTGCGGACCTTGCCGAAAAGCTCTTCAAGCGTCAGGCCTTCGGCCTTGACCATGGTGGCCACTTTCTTGCGCACCTTCTCGATTCGTTCGGAGTCGATGCTTTTCTGGCGCTGTTCTACCCGCGCGAGAAGTTCGCTGAGCTGTTTGGGCGTGAGGGAATCGACGTCAATAGCCATGCTGATCCTTGAAGAATGTCAAACGGATAAAATGTTGTAGCGCAGACCCGACGCTGCTTGCCGGCAATCCTCCGCGCGGCGAATTGAGCGAGCCGATCACGACCGTGCGGCCGCCAGCCGAGGCAGATTGTGGGCCAAATGATGCGCAATCTGCAAAGCAGCTGTCGGATTTCCGCGCTCTTGCGCGTCATTCACTGCGAATGCAGGTGCGTAAACCCGGTGGTAAGGGATACTATGATACGGAGCGGCACGGGTGGCACGGCCTCCCGAAGCTGTCATGCAGCGAGGTTATGGCAAGTTTCAGGGGTGAGCTGTGGGTCTGCTGGACGATCTCGAACAGGAATCGCAGCGCCGGAAGGCCGGAGCCGACGACGTCGAACGCGCCAAGAGCGAGCGCGAATCGACCTATCGCACGCGCCTGGAGCCCGGCATGTCTGCGCTCTACGAGTATCTGGTCAAGCTGACCCAGAACCTGGCCTTCATCAAACCGCGCAAAACCATTGCTTACGCGATAGCCGGCTACGGCGATGTGGTGTTGCAGGTAGAGCACGAATACGACCTGAAATTGAATAGCCAGCCGAATTCGAAGGAAATCAAGCTGAGCTTTCCCTGCGTGATCGTGACTGACGAGTGTCCCACGGTCGAGGTAATTGGCGCGTCGAAGGTCAAGACGGTCGCCGGTGCATTCCAGCGGTTCCATCTCGGCGGAATGGCAGCGTCGAAAAAGGACGTTTCCGGCGAAATCATTGCAGCGACGTTTCGTGCACGGGGGCGGATCAGCCTGACGTCGCTATTCAGCGCCGACGTCGAAGGCGGCATGGTGCGCATGGCTTTCGCGAATTTTGATCAATTTGGCGGTCAGCAGGGCAAAAGCGTTTCCGCCGAACAGTTCAACGAGAGTTTGTACGATGACATCGGTAGGCATTTGACCCATGAGCCCAACGCCTTGTTTCGCGAAGCCCTGCCAGACGATTATCGAAAGCAATTGCGCACCAAGGTGCAGCAGGAAGAGATGAAGCGGCGCTGGGAATCCCAAATGGCGGATCGGCAGCGCGATGAACTGGCCCAAATGGAGCGGAGTCAGGGGATCGCGGGCAAGATCACCCGGGTTGTCGATCAGGTCAAGGTCGGTTCGCTGTTCGACAAACTACGCGGAATGGTAAAAAGGGAAAAGTAGATTCCTTTTTACGGAGGCACTGTCGCAGATTCGAATATGTGCGCTTCGCCCCCGACTCACGAGAGGGCGCTGTGTCACCACAGGCGCCCCGGCCCAACACAGGGCTCTAGTCGAACAACCCAAATATCTCTTCTCGACTGAGCTGACGGTTCTCGCTCTCGCGCCGCGCACGATATTCGAAGCTGCCCGCCGCAATGCCGCGCTCGCTGACCACCACGCGATGCGGGATGCCAACCAGTTCCATGTCCGCGAACATCGGCCCCGGTCGCAATCCGCGATCATCGAGCACGACTTCGATGCCTTTGGCCGCAAGCTCGGCGTACAGCGTTTCGGCCGCCTGGGCCACGCCCGCGTCGCCGCGCGGATTCAATACACAGATTGCGATGCGCCAGGGCGCCATCGGCTCCGGCCACGCGATACCGGCCGTGTCGTAATTCTGTTCGATCGCTGCGGCCACGATGCGGCTTACACCAATGCCGTAGCAACCCATGAACATCGTCCGGTGCTTGCCATCCTGGTCAAGGACCGTCGCACCCATCGCTTCGGCGTACTTCTGGCCGAGCTGGAACACGTGACCCACTTCGATCCCGCGTGCGATGCGAATGCTGCCATGACCGTCCGGGGAGCGATCGCCATCGACCACTTTGCGCACATCAACGACGCGGCTCATGCGTGCGTCGCGAAGCCAGTTCACGCCTTTCAGATGCTCGCCATCCGCGTTCGCGCCACAGACGAAATCGGCCAACGCCGCAGCGCTGCGATCAACAATGATCGGAATCGAATCCGGCAAGCCAACGGGACCCAGGAATCCCGGCTTACAGCCGAGTGCCTTGATGATCTCCGCCTCGTCGGCGAGCGCGGACTCGCCCGGAAGTTCATCGAGCTTGGCCGCTTTCACTTCATTGACTTCATGGTCGCCGCGCACGCACAGGGCAACCAGGCCGTCTTTGCCTCGGACCAGAATCGTCTTGATGCAGCGGCTCGCGTCCACCTTAAGAAAGGTGGAAATTTCCTCTATGCTTTTTTGTGTTGGCGTAGCCACACGCTCCAGCGGCATGCTCGCGATCGGCAGGGGCGCGTCCGGTGCAACGGCTTCAGCCATTTCCACATTGGCGGCAAAATTCGAAGCGTCCGAAAAGGCGATCGAATCTTCTCCAGATTCCGCCAGTACGTGAAATTCGTGCGAAGCGCTGCCACCGATTGCGCCGGTGTCTGCCTGCACGGCGCGAAACTTCAAACCCAGGCGACTGAAGATGCGCGTGTAGGTGTCGTACATGTTGCGGTATTCGAGTTCGAGGCCTTCTGCATCGAGGTGAAACGAATAGGCATCCTTCATCAGGAATTCGCGCGCACGCATTACGCCAAAGCGCGGGCGGATCTCGTCGCGGAACTTGGTTTGAATCTGATAGAAATTGACTGGCAGCTGCTTGTAGCTCTTGAGCTCGGTGCGTGCGAAATCGGTGACGACTTCTTCGTGAGTCGGCCCATAGCAATACTCGGCTTCCTTGCGGTCCTTGATCTTCAGCAATTGACCGCCGAATTTCTGCCAGCGCCCGGTTTCTTCCCAGAGTTCCCGCGGCTGGATCGAAGGCATCAGTACCTCGATCGCTCCTGAGCGATTCATTTCCTCGCGCACCACGCTTTCCACTTTGCGCAACACCCGCAAACCCAGTGGGGTCCAGGTGTACAAGCCGGCAGCCAGTTTGCGGATCATCCCTGCGCGCAGCATCAATTGATGGCTGACGATCTCGGCGTCGGCGGGAACTTCTTTGACGGTGGCGAGGTGAAAACGGGAAAGGCGCATGGCGGGCCGCGACTGGGTGGAAAGACCCACGATTCTAGCAGGGTACCGACGGTCACTTCGCCAGATGCCGGTGTCTGGGCCATTCCGGCGCGACGAGAGCAAACACCGCTATCGTGGTGGATCGTCGGGTTTCGCGGGCTGTCGAAAACCCGGAACGAGGTTAGTATTTGGATCGTAGCGCACGGTTTCGTAAGGACGGTCGGTGGGAGCTACGTCGGTGACGTTGATCCGCCCCTTGTCATCGCGCCATTTGTAGAGTGCGGGCGCGCGTTGGTCCGCGGTGGGCGAAAGAGGAACAGCGTGCCTGACTGACGTTGGCAGCGTCTCGGGCGCGAAGTACCACCAGGCGACGAGGCCCCCGGCGACGATTGCGAGCAGCCAGGGCCATGTTTGACCCTGCTGCCCGCCATACGACCTCAGCGAGTGGCAGTTTCCGCGGGGCACAAGGATTGCACCGTGGCCTTGGCGATATTCAACTCGGCGTCACGCTGGGACTTGTCCATGGCGACCGTTTTGCCGTCATCCGATTTGGTCGCCAGCTCCAGCTTGCTCGACAGCAGATTGACCCGGGCACGCGCCTCTTCGCAACGCTTGGTACCAACGGTGCCGGGCGCCGCGGAGACCTGGTTGCCGTCCGTTGCTGCGGCTCCGTTGGTGTTGTCGCCGGCTGCCGTCACCGGCGTGCTTTGGCCGACCACGCGAACGTTTTCGAAAACAACGCCTTGCGGCGGGGGTGCGTCCGAGTAATGCACGATGCCATTGGCATCAGTCCATTTGTAGACTTTCTCGGCGGCATATCCGGTGGTGCTGGCAGCAGCGAGCAGGCCAATCAGCAGATATCGGATTTTCATGCAGTTCTCCGTAGCGAAATCGCGCGTCAAGGTCGCGCATACCAATTTTCCTGGCGATGGAACGACGTGAATACCGTCGCGAGAGATCCCGCTCGACACCGGCTTTCCCGACCTCACGCGCTCCAGGCTCCCGATTCACGCCCGCGGAAACGACCATAATAGCGGAGCCCGCGCATTCGCCAACCACGGCGATTGGATAGCATTGTTGCCCGCGCTGCACAAGACGGCGTCGACGGGAAAGGTGAAGTCATGCGCTAAACTCTGGTGAACTGTTCAGGTAAGCGCTCATGCAGCCTAGCCCCAACCCGCCTCGAAAACCGCACCGGGGCATCTATCTCCTGCCGAACCTGCTCACGACAGGAGGCATGTTCGCCGGTTTCTACGCCATTGTGACTGCCATCGCGGGACATCCGGCTGACGCCGCGGTCGCCGTTTTTCTGGCAGGGCTGCTCGATGGCCTGGACGGTCGCGTGGCCCGCCTCACCAACACGCAAAGCGAATTTGGCGTCCAGTACGATTCGCTGTCGGACATGCTCAGTTTTGGCGTAGCACCAGCACTCGTGCTGTATACCTGGTCGCTGACCACCTTGAAGTTGGTCAGTCCGTTGGCAGGAAAGCTGGGATTCGCCGCTGCGTTTATTTACGCCGCGTGCGCCGCCATGCGCCTGGCGCGTTTCAATACGCAAGTCGGTGTAATCGACAAGCGATATTTTCAGGGCCTTGCCAGCCCGGCGGCGGCCGGACTGGCGATGTCCTTTGTGTGGACCATGACGGACCTGGGACTCAGTGGCGACAACCCGTTTGTCCAGGTCAGCGCGGCCATCGTGGCCGTGTTGGCCGGGCTTCTGATGGTCAGTCGCATCCGCTACTACAGTTTCAAGGCGTGGCCTCTATCAGACCGCGTCCCGTTCGTGTGGATTCCGCTCGCGCTGTTCGTCATGATTGCCTTGTACATTGACACGCCCAAAGTGTTGCTGGGAATCGCCGTGCTTTATGTGATTTCGGGACCGGTCGTCACCCTGTGGGGACTGCGCCAGTGGCGCAGTCGGCACGGCGGTGCGCCGCCTCGCAGCGAGGAGTCGCCGCGCCCGTGAACGGTATCGCGACCGCGCCAACGAGACCCGCTCTCGACGGTGCGGATGCGCGTAGCTTTGCCATGCTGGCCGAACTATCCGAAGCGCTTGCGGTATCGCTGGATCTCCGACAGACGTTGCTGCAAGCGGTCAATCGCATCGCCGAAGCCATGCAGGCCGAAGCGGCATCCTTGTTTCTCCTTGATCCCGCGACGGGGCTGCTGAATTGCCGGGTTTGCGTGGGTCCCGTCGACCTCACCGGACTGATCCTGACACCCGGCCAAGGCGTGGTCGGGCTGGCGGTTACCGAAAATAGTGTACAAATTGTTTCCGACGCGGAAAGTGATCCGCGGGTGCACCGCGGAATGGATGCCGAATCCGGCTTTGTCACCCGTTCGCTGCTTTGCGCGCCACTGAGCACTGCGCATGGGCCGATCGGTGCCCTTGAGCTGATCAATCGGCGTGACGGAAAGCCTTTCGACGCTACCGACGCGCTGGTGTTGCGCCTGCTGGCGGCGCCGACTGCGCTCGCGATCAACAACGCGCGGATGGCGCGCGAACTCGTCGAGCAGCAGCGCATGCGCCGCGAATTCGAGCTGGCAAGAAGACTGCAAAAGGCGCTATTGCCAAAGCGCCGGCGGGACGGATTCCCGTTGCTCGCCGTGAATGTGCCGGCGCACGAGATTTCCGGTGACTTCTACGACTACTTCTACCTGCCGGATGGCAGGCTGGGTTTCGTCATCGGCGACGTATCCGGCAAGGGGCTCGATGCCGCCTTGCTGATGACACGTGCGGCAAGCCTGCTGCGCTGGGCCGGCAAGGACGGTCTTTCACCAGCGCGGTGGTTGCGTCGGGCGAACGAGGAGCTGTGCGAAACCACCCACGGGGGAAGATTCGTCAGCGCGCTCGTTGGCTACTATGACAGGCAGAGTGATTCGATCGAACTGGCCGGCGCCGGATTTCCGCCCGCACTGTTCTGGAACAACGGCGCGTGCATGGAGTATCCGTCCGGTGGCCCGCCATTGGGCATCGTCGCTGACGCAACGTATACGATTTCCGACATCGCTTTGGCCGGTGGAACCCTGTATGCGTTCTCGGACGGAGTGACTGACGTGCGTATCGGAGACGGGCGACTCGGCGACCGTGGCGTTCGCGCACTGATCGAGCGTCACGCCGAACTTGCGCCCGAGTCACGCTTGCGTGCAATTCTTACCGAGCTCAAGAGCATGCGCCTCGTGGACGACACGACGATCATGGTCATCGAGCGTCCGCGGGAGCACCCGCCTGAAATTCTGTTGCGCCAGACGTTTGCGGCCGAGCCGGAGCGGATGCGCGGCATGCGGGCCGATTTGCGCGTCGCACTGGATCGTGCGGGTATTGCTCCGGATCTGCGCGATCGGCTGGTGTTGGCCGTCGACGAGGCGTGCTGCAATATCATTCGTCACGCCTATGCGGGGGCAGTCGGGGAGATCGGCTTGCGCTTGCGTCGTCGGGTCGACGTGCTGGAGTTCGAGTTGCGCGACAGCGCTCCACGGGTCGACCCTGCATCGGTGCGACCACGCGATCTGGACGAATGCCGGGCGGGGGGATTGGGGGTCAACTTTATTGATAGCGTGATGGATGGCTGGGAGTTCGGTGCGCGACCGGGACCTGTCGGCAATCTGTTGCGCATGCACAAACGCTGTTCGCCAGCGCTGGAGGATGAAACGTGACGCTACTCAATGCGGTTGTCCGGGAGATGCATGGCGCCCTTGCCGTGGTGCGTCTTTCGGGAGAAGTGGATTTGTCCTGGTCGCAACAAGTGCGCGCCGCGATACTTGAGTCGCTGCAACAGCATACTTCGGTCGGCGTCGAGCTTTCTGCTGTCACTTACATCGATTCGTCGGGAATTGCCGCGCTGGTCGAGGGTTTTCAGACCGCGCGCGGCACGAGCCGCCAGTTCAGCCTGATTGCGGCGAGTCAGCCGGTCATGGCGGTTCTGCAACTCGCGCGCCTGGACCGGGTCTTTCCGCTGGTTGAAACACTGGATGCAGCCGTTCGCGCTGCAGCTGCGCCCAGCGGCGTCGAGGTTGGCGGGTGAACAGCCTCTCGGGCCCCCTCGCAAACGTCGGTCGAGCGAGCGCTGCGGTCGTTGCGGGATTCGGATACGCCGGCATGCTGCTCGCGGAAAGCTGCTGGTATACCGCAATCGGATGGCGGCATGGACAGCCGGTTCGCATCCCGGCAATTCTTGCTGAAATGCGTCGCATCGGTGTCGATGCCTTGCCCATCGTGGGGCTGCTCGCGTTTACCGTCGGGATCATGCTTGGAATTCAATTCATTGCTGCGCTGAGCGAATTCGGCGCGCAATCGCAGGTGGTGCTTGCCGTGGCAAAATCGGTAACGCGCGAATTCGGGGCGCTGATCACTGCGATCCTGGTGGCTGGCCGTTCGGGGTCCGCGCTGGCGGCAAGGATCGGTTCGATGAGCGTTTCACAGGAAATCGATGCGCTGGCGGTGATTGGTATCGAGCCGGTTCGATTTCTGGTGGCACCGGCGTTGATTGCGATGCTGCTCATGTTGCCGATGCTGACGATTTTTGCGGATGCGCTTGGAATTCTCGGTGCTGCGCTCTACAGCGCGCCGGCACTCAACGTAACTCCAAGCGCTTACTTGCTGCAGACGCTGGCGTTGCTGCAACCGGGAGACATCTGGCAAGGATTGTCGAAAAGCGCCGTATTCGCGCTGCTGATTACCCTGATCGGATGCAGTACCGGGTTCTCCGTGGTTGGTGGCGCAGAAGGTGTCGGCCAGGCAACCACGCGGTCGGTCGTGCTGTCGATCTGTTTTATCATTGTTGCAGACATGATTTTTTCCTTTTTCCTGAATCGTTGAAATGGCCACCGGCATCCCCCTCATCGAGGTCGACCAGCTCGAAGCGTGGTACGGCAAGCGATGCATCCTGAATGGCGTCGATTTCCGGGTGGACGCCGGCGAGATTCGCGTCATCATGGGCGGGTCAGGGTCAGGAAAAAGCACGCTGTTGCGGCACTTGTTGGGGCTGCAGCGTCCTGTCAGCGGTCGGGTGCGTTTGCTGGGCGTCGATCTGGGCACGGCCAATGCGCAGGCATTGCAGGTGCTGCGACGACAGATTGGCGTGTCTTTTCAAGGGGGCGCGCTGTTGACGTCCCTGTCGGTCGGTGAAAATGTCGCATTGCCCTTGCGCGAACATACGCGTCTGGACGAAAACACGATCCGCATCATGAGCCGACTCAAGCTTGAGGTGGTCAACCTTGGCGGGTTTCAGGATCTGATGCCGAGTCAATTGTCTGGCGGCATGGTCAAACGCGCGGCGCTGGCACGCGCCCTCGTGATGGACCCGAAGCTGCTGTTTTTCGACGAGCCATCGGCGGGTCTCGACCCGGTGGTGTCGGCCGAGCTTGACGAGCTGATCCTGCGTCTCCGCGATGCATTGCGTATGACCATTGTGGTGGTGACGCATGAACTTGAAAGCGCGTTCAAGATCGCCGATACGATCACCGTGCTGGATCAAGGTCAGATTCTCATGACCGGATCGGCGAAGGCAGTGCGCGATGCCGACAACGAACGCATCCAGGATTTGCTCAACCGGCGTCCGCGGGAAATCGTGGTTGATGCCGATGCCTACCTGCGCCGATTGACCGAGGAGAGTGCCTGATGCGCGCAATCCGATTCCACCAGATACCCGCGATCGGAAGATGGGCGATTTGCCGCACTGTGTACAAGGATGTCCAGCATGAAGCGTGACCATGTGAACTATGTGTTCGTCGGCGCGGCCGTGCTGGCCGCCATAGCGCTTTTGCTGATGTCGCTGGTCCTCATGACCGGGCGAGGCGGGGCGAGCGTCGACTATCACGCCTACTATCGCAACGTGACGGGATTGCGCTACGGCGCACCGGTTTTCTATCAGGGGTTCCGAATCGGGCAGGTCACCGCGCTGACGCCGGAACGCGGTGACGACGGCACGCGTTATCGGGTCACCCTCAGCGTGCGCAAGGACTGGCCGATCCCCCAGGATTCCATCGCGCGCTTGCAGGCGAGCGGGTTGCTGGCCGACGTCTCGATAGGCATACGTGAAGGCGTTTCCAAGCAGTCGATTGCGCTGGAAGGCGAGATCCATGGCGAAGAAGTTGCGGACATTTTTGGCGCCATGAACGAATTGGCCGGCGAAGTCACCAGCCTTACGCGCAACCAGATATCTCCACTGGTACGGACCCTGTCGCAACGTGTCGATTCCATTACTGGAAATATCGACAAAGGTACGCCCGAATTGTTCAGCCAGGCGCAAGCTCTGCTTGGGCGCCTCAATCATGCGTCTGACGCCGTCAACGACCTGCTTAAGCCGGCCAATCGCGATGCGGTGGCCGCCATACTGGGCGACGTCCACCGTGTCAGCGGAGAGCTTCAGTCCACCAAGGCGACGCTCGACCAGGCGCTCAAGGAACTCGCCGCGGTTGCGGCGGAAAATCGACCGGGGGCACACGCTGCAGTTGTCGACCTGCAGTCGATCCTGTCGGCATTGTCGGGACGCATCGATTCGATCGTGCATCACCTGGATGCATCCAGCCGTAATCTGGATGAATTCAGCCGCGAAATCCGCAAGAATCCGAATCGGCTGTTGCTGAGCCCGAAATCGGACAAGCTACAGGAATCTGACTGATGCGGAATTTCGTGCTGCTGATGGTCGCGGCCTCTCTGGCGGCTTGTTCGTCGGTGACCGTACCGGACATGACCTATTTCCGCTTGCCAGAACCCGGCAATGTTGATTCGTCGACATTGAGGCAGGTGACACTTCCGATCGACGTTGAGGTATTCGCCGCCGATGGTCTCTATGCGGAACAGTCGATCATCTATGCGATCGATGCCGACGCGCGCGCGCTGAGAGGCTATCACTATCAACTCTGGAGCGATCCGCCGTCGCGCATGCTTCAACGCCGCCTGATTGGGTTGCTGCGGCGCGCACAATCGGGTGCTCAAGTCACCGATCGATTGCCGGCGAGTGCTGATGCATTGCGCATCGACGGCGTGATTCTGCGTTATGACCGTATCCAGAAAGATGGCGGGTTCGCAGCGGAAGTTTCAATGCAATTGCGCGTTGAGCATGCTGGCCAGATCGTGTTGGAGCGTGTCTATTCCGCGGAACAGAAGGCTGAAAATGCCGACATCGCGTCTACCGTGCAGGCGTTCGGGGGCGCCGTCGATCGCATATTTGTGGAGTTTCTCGCTGCCCTGAGCGAATTGCCGCTGGGTGCAAAACCATGAATCTCGCGTTTCGGCACGATTTGGCGCAACGGCATCGCCGGCTGGCGGCCATGGGCATCGTCAGATACCGCTTGCGCACTTCGTCGCTTAGCGGCACTGACGGGACATCAGCCGACAACCGGGTGCCTGGATCTGACCAAGTCCGTACGGGCGCTTCCGTCGTTTCGCTGGTCGTTGTCTGCGCGCAGTCAGTCCCGGAAAAAGTGCGGGAATCTATCCTGCGAGCGCTTGGAATCGAGGCGCAGCTGGTGTCGTGGGTCGGTACGGATCAAGAATCGGTGTCCACTGTTCCAAAAAATGCAGAAAATTATTTGTTGCTTGGCCCCGAGCTGGCGCGTTCGGTAGGTGCGGAGCTGCCGACAGGAACGCAGCGCAGCGCGACCGTCGTGGTGACGGATGCGCCCTCGCATTGGCGAACAGACGCGCTCGGGAAGCGTCTTTTCTGGCAGGCGCTGCGACCGCTCGTTCGCGCGTTGCGCCTGCAGCAGGGTTGACGGTGGTCGCAATTCTCAATACGCCGCTGCCTGACATTCGGCCCATGCGTCAGGATGACCTCGACGCGGTCAGCGCGATCGAGGCATTGGCTTACGAATTTCCGTGGAGCCCCGGAATCTTTCGCGACTGTTTGCGCGCTGGGTACAACTGCTGGGTGCTGGCGACACGCGAAGCGATCGTCGGTTACGGCGTCTTGTCTGTCGCTGCGGGCGAGGCACATGTGCTCAATGTCTGCATTCGTCCCGAGGATCACGGTGCTGGGCACGGCAAGCGGCTGATGCGGCGCCTGATCGATCTGGCGCGCTGGCATCGTGCCGAACGCGTGTTTCTGGAAGTGCGTCCGACCAACCTGGCAGCTCTGGCACTGTACGATCAATTGGGCTTCAACGAGATCGGCAGACGCCCCAACTACTATCCCAGTCGGCGCGGTCGCGAGGATGCACTGGTGATGGCGCTCGAACTGCTTCCCGAAGAGGTGTAGGCCCCCGTCGCCTTATTCCAGATCGAAACTTTTGCTGCTTAGTAGTCAGTGGGCCGTGAAAGCAGCGCGATCGTTCAACGCTGTTGCCGACTGCCTTCTTCCCGAACCACGACGAATTCGCCTTCGAGCACACCGGCTGGCACGGAGGCTCTGGGTCCTGTCGACCCTGGCCCAATGGGTGTCTGACGTTGTTGGCTCATTTGACGAATCAACCAGTAAACGGCACCGATCAGTGCCAGTGCGATCGCGGCAAACAATCCGAACAGCAATATTGCTCCGAAAATCGCGACGGCGAAAAGCCCGAACACCACCCGAAGCAGTGGATTGCGCGAGCGCGCGACGCGGAACAGGACAAACGGCATGGCAGGCTCCGAAGCGTGTGGCATGATGCCGCGCTACTATCTGGGGTTTACGGGTGCGGCCTCAAGTGCCGCAAGTAAGATGTCCGAGCACACGATTCTTTGCCCACTCGATGCGATTCCTGACGGGGGTGCCATCAGTGCGGAAGTGGATAGCGCAACCGGCGGTTTCTGCCTGATCCTGCTCCGTCAGGGCGATCGGGCTTTTGCCTATCACAACGAGTGCCCGCATGCCGGTCGCCGTCTTGACTGGGCGCCGGGAAAATTCTTGGTCAAGGACGGAGCGGTGATCTGTGCAGCGCACGGCGCCACTTTTGACGTCTGGTCGGGGGCTTGCCTGGGAGGTCCGTGCCGCAATGGGCTCGCGGCCGTTCCGGTGCACGTTGTCGACGGAAACGTCGTCCTTGCCTGACCGCTTCCCGAGTGGGGATTCAGGAAGGACGGAACAACAGGTTTACCGACACCAGCATCGTGACGAGCAGCAGCAGAGTCAGGGGCAGTCCGACGCGCAGGTAGTCGCGACGACGATAACCGCCGGGACCACCGACAATCGTAAGCACAGGATTGGCGTTTGCTATCAGGAAGCTGTTTGAGGTCGAGATTGCTACGATCAGGGCGTAAATCGCCGGATTGCCATTCGATGCCAATGCGATATTGATCGCCATGGGCACCAGCATGACCGTGGCGCCAACGTTGGAAACCACTTGGGCGAAAAACAGAGACAGCAAAGCGATGACGCTTTGCAGCGCCCATTGCGGCCAGTCGCCGAGATATTTCAGAACTTCCTGAGCGACCCAAGCAGCCGCGCCGGTGCTATCCATCGCCCAGCCGAGCGGAATCAAGCAGGCCAGGGTGAATATCGTTTTCCAGTTTATCGCGCTGTAGGCCTCTTCCATCGTGAGCACACCGGCCAGGAGCATGCCCACGGCGCCGGTCAACATCGCGACGGACAATTTCATGCCGGTGAACAAACCAAGCAGCATGGCGAGGCCGAAAAACAGAACCGCATGCCAGAGCTTTGCCGGGCGCGCTTCTTCCTTGGGGATATCCGTCACCACGACCATGTCGCGGTCTTCTGCGGCAAGCACCAAGTCGCGCCACGCGCTATGCAGCACGAGTGTGTCGCCCGCACGCAACGATACTTTGCGCACATCTTCGCGAAAGACCTGATCACCGCGATAGATCGCCAGAACGCTGATGCCGTGATGCTTGCGCATCCGCAAGTCGCCCAGCATTTGCTTGATGTAGCGGGAGTTCGGCGGGATCACGGCTTCTGAAATGCCGGCTCGTCCGGGATTGAACATGTCAACAAAGTTGCGCAACCGCGTCTGCATGCGCAAGAGCTGATTTTGTGCAAAGTCGCTCACATGCTCGCGCTTGCCGAGCACGCCCAGCACGCTGCCGACCCAGATCATCTGGTCGGCCGGCGGCGACAGTCGGGATTCATTGCCGGTCTTCATGGCCAGGATCAGCGGAGCCCCGCGCAACTGTTCGGTCTCGCCGACACTCATGCCCACCAGCGGACTCTCCGCCGTCACGGTGAGTTCGATTACTTCTCCGTCGATGCCATAGGTTTCGGCGAAGTAGGTTTCGGTGCGCCCTGGTGTTACTTTCTGCTTGCTCTCCTCATCGGGCAGCAAGCGGCGTGTGAAGAACGCGAAGTACGCCAGGCCGACGAGGAACAGCGGTACTCCAACCGGCGCGATCGCGAACAGTTTGAACGGCTCGATCGTGTCGGCACCGGGCGGCAGGTTGCGGTTCGCGCTCACGATCAGGTCGTTGAGCAGAATCAGCGGGGAATTCGAGATCATCGTCGTGTTCGTGCCTGCGAGGATCATGCAGCCCATCGGCAACAGGAGGCGCTTGAGTGGAACGCCGGTGCGTGCGGAAACGCGTGAGACAACGGGCAGGAACAGGGCGGCGAGTGCCTGACTCTGCAGTATCGACGAGAGTCCTCCGGCCATCGCGTTGATCAGCAATGAGAGTCGGGACTCCGCTCCCTGCGCCATGCGCAGGATGAGGCTCGCTGCTTTGTTCAGCACGCCTGTGCGATCCAACCCGGCTCCCATGATCATGACGGCGATCAGCGAAATCACTGCGTTACCGGCAAAGCCATCGAACAGTTGTTCGACCGGCATCAAGCCCGTGATTCCGATAACGACGATCACCAGGAGTGCGACGACGTCGGCCCGGATCCACTCGAGCACCAGCATCATGACAGTGAACGCGACCAGCCCGAAAACGAGCAGCATGTCGGTGGTGAGGGTCAGTCCGTATTCCATCGGCGCTTTTGCAATACGTCCATTAGTTTATTCGTGGATTAACGACGCCGGTAGAGCAGGTCCCAGACACCGTGGCCGAGCCGTACACCGCGTTTCTCGAAGTGGGTCTCGATGCGCCAGAGCGGTCGCGCCACGAATTCACCAGACTCGGCCCGGTTCTCCCACAACTGGCTGGCTTGCAGCGTCGCCGACATATGCTCTGCATAGTCCGCCCAGTCCGTTGCCAGATGCAAGCTGCCGCCTTGGGCAACGCGATCGGCGAGCAGCTCCAGCAGGTCAGGCTGGATCAGGCGCCGCTTGTTGTGCCGCTTCTTGTGCCAGGGATCGGGGAAGTAGATGCGCACTTCCGCCAAAGAGCCAGCTCCGATTTCGTGCTGCAGTACCTCGACCGCGTCATGATGGTAGACGCGCACATTGTCGGACGCTTGAGCCGCAATGGTATGCAGCAGGCGACCAACGCCGGGGCGATGCACTTCCACACCAATGAAATTGCGCGAAGGTTCGTTGCCCGCCGAGAATGCCAGCTGTTCGCCGTTGCCGAAGCCGATTTCCAGCACCGTTTCGGCAGGCCGGCCGAACTCCGCGTCGAAGTTGCGCACCTGCCCGATATAGTCGAGACCGAATTTCGGCCAGTAGCTTTCAAACGCGCGTTGCTGCGCCACAGTGATGCGCCCCTGGCGCAGAACGAAGCTCTTGATGGGCCGATGCGGCCCTTCCTGGTTCACGCGATGGTCCCGTCAATCGGGCTGGATGCGCTGGCGAAGCGCTTTCTCGGAATGCGTCCGGCCAGGAATGCCTCGCGACCTGACTCGACTGCCTTGCGCATCGCGCTCGCCATGAGCACGGGATGGCGGGCGCCGGCGATCGCCGTGTTCATCAGCACGCCATCGCAACCGAGCTCCATGGCAATCGCCGCGTCGGATGCTGTTCCGACTCCCGCATCGACAATGATGGGAACCTTTGCATTCTCCACAATCTCGAGAAGGTTCCAGCGATTCTGGATACCCAGGCCCGAGCCGATCGGTGCAGCAAGAGGCATTACCGCAACGCAGCCAATCTGCTCCAGGCGCTTTGCCAGCAAGGGATCGTCGGAGGTGTACACCATGACCTGGAATCCGTCGGCGACGAGGATTTCCGCAGCCTGCAAGGTCTGTACGACATCCGGAAACAAGGTGCGTTGGTCGCCGAGCACTTCGAGCTTGACGAGATTGTGGCCGTCCAGCAGTTCGCGCGCGAGGCGGCACGTGCGCACCGCATCGTCGGCGGTGTAGCAGCCAGCGGTATTCGGCAAAATCGTATATCGCGACGGAGGCAGCACATCGAGCAGGTTCGGCTGCCCCGGATCCTGGCCGATGTTGCTGCGCCGGATGGCGACCGTAACGATTTCGGCGCCAGCAGCTTCGGTAGCGAGCCGGGTTTCTTCGAGATCCTTGAACTTGCCAGTGCCTGTGAGTAGGCGTGAAGCGTAACTCTTGCCGGCAATGACCAAAGGAGCGATGAGCGGAATGGGGGACATGGCAGGGGCCGATGGAAAACGCGAAATGGTAACAGGGGCGAAGCGGAAGAGGAGATGATCAGCACACGAACGACTGGGTCCATCGGTGGCGGACGCGAATTGGCAAACGACCGCCATTCGTCATTGGTTGACGCCGGCGCGCGTCGTGATGCAACCGCATTCCGTCGCTCGCACGCCACCCCATCCGATTATCCGCCTCCGATGGCGTGGACAATTTCCACTTTGTCGCCATCTTTCAGCAGGATCTCTGCAAAGCGACTTCGCGGCGCAATGTCTCGATTTATTTCGATCGCGACGCGACGATCAGCGTAACCCGTGAGCTCAAGCAGGGTGGCCAGGGTGGTATCTGCGGCGAACTCTCGCGGCTGTCCATTCAGAAGGATTTGCATCCGTTGATTGTATCGTTCGCACCAAAAAAATGGCGGGCCGAAGCCCGCCATCGATGGATTGCCAAACGGCGGACTTAGCGCTCGCGACGCCGCGGGTTGTCGGTCTTTTCGCCATCGTCGTCCTTTTCTTCGCGCTTTCGCTCGCGTTGCGGCGGGGCGGCGGGAGCGGGCGCTGCGTCGCGCTGACGCGGCGCTTCGCGTTGTTGCGGCGGTGGCGCCGGCTGTTCGCGCTGCACGGGTGCTTCTCGCGGTTGCTGGCGTTCGCGCGGCTCCGGCGCGCTTCGTTCGACTGGTGCAGCAGGTTGTGCGGCCTGCCGCTGTTGCTCCACGCGGCGTGGACGCTCGACCGGCGCTGCCCGTTCGACGGCCTGCGGCTGCGACGATTGTTCAATGCGGCGTGGACGCTCGACCGGCGCCGCACGTTCGGCCGGCTCCGGTCGCTCGACGGGTGCCTCGCGGCGTCGATCTGAAGCAGGATTGCGTGGTTGCTCCTGATCGCGGTTTTGCACCGGAATTTCCCGCCGTGCATCGTCGCCACGCGGAGGGCGATTCGAATCGCGTTGCATGCTGGGTCGTTCCGCAGCGCTTTCGCGCGGGCTCGCGACATCGCGTTGGACAGGATTGCGGCGCGGCTGACCCCCGTCAGCGGAGTCGGTGGTGCGCGCAGACGGACGGTTGAAGTCCCGGTCCGGGCGCGTCAACTCTCCCCGTTGACGATCCGCCCCGCTGGTGTCGCGCACATTGCCAGCGTCGCGACGATCCGGCGTTGCGCGATCCGCCGCTGGAGGATTTACGCGCGGTTCGCGATTTCGGTCCAACTGGGATGGAGCACGCGCGTTGTCACGACCCGGCGCAGCATCGCGACCCGGTTGCGCACCGCGACCGCTGCTCGCGGTGTCGGCATCCATGGTGCGGGCGTTGCGTGCAGCGGCATCGCCGATGACCCTGACGCGAGCGGATTCTGCCGCGTTGGTGCGTTCACGGCGTTGCCCGTCAGCAGCGTCCGGGGTAAAACCGCGACCCGGATTGCGTTGCAAAGCCTGTTGACGATCCGCGAACGAAACTTGAGCGGCCGGCGGCGTGCTGCGTGCGATGACAGAACGATTGAGAACCTCGCGCTGCGGGATTGCCGTTGCCGCGCGCGAAGAGCCAATCACGCTGCGCGACACTGGAGTCAGGGCAGCAATCTGGGAAACTTCGGCACGTTGCGCGGCATCGCGGTCCATCTTGATCAGCGACTCGCGAACCGGGCGGGAATTGACGAAGGCGTTTGACGACACGGCCGTCACGGCGCCCGCAACACCGCGATTGTAGTAATTCACCTGCTGCGTACGACGACCGTTGGAATAGTCATTGTATACGTTGGTAATATATGTATTGTTGATGATCGTATTGGATACGTTGACGCGATTGAAGTAGTTTCGGCTGCCGCGATACGACGGTATGTACACCTCACGCGGACCGAGCGGGAACCAGCCAATCGGATTGGTGCCGACCGAAATGCCTGCTCCCCATCCGCCGCCGCCCACGAATGCCACGAGGGCCGGTGCGTAGACGGGTCGAACGGCGACCGGACCCGGTATCCAACCCCAGCGGTTGTTCACATGTGCCCAGCGCCCGTAGTGGAATGGTGCAAATCCCCACGAGGCGTCGTCTACCCAGGTCCAGCCCCAGGGGTCCTGCCAGATCCAGTTGCCGTCGCGATAGGGGGCCCAGTCGGCTTCGACGCGGCTGGGGAACCACACCGATCCGTATTCGGAGACTTCGTTCCACGAACCGTACTCGTCGAGGTCGGAGTAGCCAATGACGTCTTCGGAGACGTACCGGCGCGATGCCGAACGATTCATGCTTTCGTCGCGTTCCTGGCAGAAACGATCGAATTCGTCGGGGCGCGGTAGATCGAAAGCCTGATAGTCCTGAAGTGCGCTATCGTGAAAACGAATCGCCTCTCCTTCGCGGACCCGGAAATTGGCTTTGTCCCCGTAGGCTTCGCCACCACCTTCCCAGACGGCAATGGTCGTGTGCGATCCGCGCGGATCCACATCAATTCGATACTCGCCTGGACGCGAGATCACGAAAGCCAGTGTCGGCGTATCGACCTCGTAGGTTTGGTCCTGATAAATGCGTCGTACGCGCAAATTCAACGTGCCCTGGGTAATTTCGACCTGGGCAGTCAAGTCGTCCAGATCGAGTATCTGCATGCTCGTGCCTTCGTCGATGCGGAAGGCTGCGGTGCCGGCCTGCAGTTCGGCGCGGGCACCCCGGTCGGTCCACAGCCGATCGCCGCGAATCAGCGGACGATTGCGTGTCGCGGTGACCCAATCGTCCTCGCCCGCCGGCGAAAAGCTGACATCGCCGCGGGTCACGCTCAGACGTGCGACCCGCCCCGGCGGATCAGAAGGGTCCGCGTAAACCGGACTGGCCGCAGCGGCGAGCAACAGCACGCCAATCAGGCTAGCCGTATATCGCATGAACATCGACATGGTGATCTCCCAAGGATTCCCGCTACCGTTTTCGCCAATCGTCTCGATTGGTCGGTGGAGCGTGCGCACATCAGAGCGCAATCATGCTGAACGCACACCTGCCATCGTACCGAACGGTGATCGGATGCGTGCGCCGTGCATTCCACATTCAGTTTGAGTCGCCGGTCCCTGTACTATTCCTCGCGGACAATTGGCGTTTGCCGGACTGCCCGGCATTGTGGCTAAATACCGCCGATCGTATGCGGGTGTAGTTCAATGGTAGAACTGCAGCTTCCCAAGCTGCTAGCGTGGGTTCG
>JBDTLV010000075.1:0-24145 GCA_039934615.1 Tahibacter sp. | reverse complement strand
ACCCTGCTTCCTCCGCCCCCGCTTCAACTTCCGTCTCAGCGAAGGGGCGCGAATCCTAACATCGAATTTGAAAAAGGGAAGAGCCCTCTCGCAACTATTTCAGGCCGCTGTCAGCTTGACCCGCGCATAGCCGCGTTTGCCCAATTGCAGGAGGTGTTCCGAGCCTGGCTGAAACAGAAATTCGCGATCCTCGATGACAACGCCATCCACGCGCACCGCGCGCTCATTTATCTTGCGCATTGCCTCCGAGGTGCTCGGTGCCAAGCCACTGACCTTCAGCAGCGCGGCGATGCGCAATCCGCCGGCAGGGACCTCAATCTGAATGGTTGCGACATCGGAAGGCACGCCGCCCCCCTGCACCACCTCGTGCCAATGGCGTATGGCGGCTTCCGCCGCGCCCGGGCCGTGAAAGCGCGCGGTCAGCTCATTCGCCAATTCCATCTTGAAGTCGCGGGGATTGCGCTGTCCGGAGGCAATTTCCTCGCGCATGGCGGCGATGTCGCCCATGGATTTCGCAAAGGACAGCAGCTCGAAGTAACGCCACATCAGATCGTCCGACAAACGCATGATCTTGCCGAAGATCTCATTCGGTGCTTCGTTGATGCCAATATAGTTGCCCAGCGACTTCGACATCTTGTTGACGCCATCGGTACCCTCCAGCAGCGGCATGGTCAGGACAATCTGCGGTGGCTGTCCGACGTCCTCCTGCAACTGCCGGCCCACCAGGAGATTGAATTTCTGGTCGGTACCGCCAAGCTCGACGTCGGCTTTCAAAGCGACCGAGTCGTAACCTTGCACGAGTGGATAAAGGAATTCGTGGATGGCGATCGGTTGCTGGGCGGCATATCGCTTGGAGAAATCGTCGCGTTCCAGCATCCGTGCGACCGTATGGCGCGCCGCGAGCTTGATCATGTCGGCCGCGGACATCGCGCCGAACCATTCGGAATTGAAGCGCACCTCGGTTCGATCACGATCAAGAACCTTGAATACCTGATCCGCATAGGTGCGCGCGTTCGATTCGATATCCTCCCGCGTGAGTGGTTTGCGGGTGACATTCTTTCCGGTCGGATCGCCAATCATGCCGGTGAAATCGCCGATCAAGAAAATGACCTGATGACCGAGGTCCTGGAACTGACGCATCTTGTTCAACAGGACCGTGTGTCCCAGGTGAAGATCCGGAGCTGTGGGATCGAATCCAGCCTTGACGCGCAAAGGTCTGCCTAGTTTGAGGCGCGCCTGCAGGTCCTCACGCTTGATGATTTCATGCGCGCCACGACCGATCAGGTCCAAGGCTTCTTGCATCGGTGACATTGGTTTCCCCAAGAATTCATCCCGCACCCGGCAACCCGCACAGGCAGCGTCGTTCAGAAAACAGCCAAAAAACGGCAGCTTCAGTTAATTATTCGTTAATCGCGCAAACCCGTGCAAACCCTTGTGATTATTGGCGTTGACGGCGTTTTGAGTCGTCGCTATGGTACGGATCGTTTTGTCGGAATGCGAACGTGACCGAGATCCCTGCCGCCCACTCATCCGTCCGCCGCGCCAGCCGTCGCCTCGCCCTGCGTCGCAAGGCACTGCGTAAACATTTCCATTTCTATTCAAAGTGCAAGAACTGGGCGTTGTCGCAAAGTGCGGATGTCGCCCCGATTTCCTGGCGGCGTGAGCATTGGGTACTGGCCAGTGTTGCGCTCGCCGTGACGATCCTGTCCGGCATGATCATGCCGACCTGGGCCAACGCGATGCGCCACGAATCGGTCGGCGTCGCGCTGACGCGGATGGACATCGCCTTGCCACCGATCAGCGCCGAACAAGTCGCGACCGACGACGCAGCATTGGCGGGTCTGGCCGGCGCCGGCATGTTGCCCGGCAGCCCCTCTGGCAGTGGTGACGACTGGAAAATCGTGCGGGTCAGGGCCGGACAATCCTTGGCCGACATCTTCCACGAACAGGGACTGTCGCCGACTGACCTACAACGCGTTGTCGAGACCAAGTCCAATAGCGATGCGTTGCGGCGGATCCATCCCGGTGATGAGTTTGCGTTCCGCCTGACCAGCGAAGGCCTTCTGACCGGCTTGCGCTTCGATCGGGACGACAAGACCCGCGTGGTGCTGACGATCGGCCCGAAGGAAATCCGCAGTGAAATCGTCGAGCGGGAACTCGAACGTCGTGTGCATGTGGCGCATGGGGTAGTCGACAGCTCGTTGTTCGATGCGGGCGAGCGCGCCGGCATGAGTGATGCGATGATCCTGAAGCTTGCACAGGCGTTCGGCTACGACATCGATTTTGCGCAAGACCTGCGCGAAGGCGACAGCTTCACGGTGATCTACAACGACCTGTACCGAGAAGGTGAACGCCTGCGCGATGGCGACATCGTCGCAGCGACGTTCATCAATGCCGGCAAGCGTTACACGGCGTTCCGCTATCTGGACGCCGACGGCCAAGCGATGTTCTACAGCGAGGAAGGCCGACCGCTGCGCACATCGTTCCTGCGCACGCCCGTCGAGTTCACCCGTATTTCATCCCGCTTCACCTCGGGTCGCATGCATCCCATCCTCGGCCGCATGCGCGCGCACAAGGGTGTCGATTACGCCGCGCCGGCAGGCACCCCGATCTACGCCGCGGGCGATGCAAAGATCGGATTTCGCGGCCAGAAAAGCGGTTATGGCAACGTCATCATTCTGGAACACGGCGGCCACTACAGCACCCTGTACGGCCATATGTCGCGATTTGCCAATGCACTGGGCGTTGGTCAGCGGGTACATCAGGGACAGCTGATCGGGTATGTGGGCATGACGGGCCTCGCGACGGGCCCGCATCTGCATTACGAATTCCGCATCGATGGCGAGCACCGCGACCCGCTCAGCGTCACGCTTCCGAAACCCGAACCGTTGCCGGCCACACAGCTCGCGCAGTTCCGTTCTCAGACGCAGCCGTTGCTGGCGCGCCTGAAGTTGCTCGAAGGCACTCGGCTCGCGCGCGCGGATTGAGCGCATGTCGGCGGAGCCAGAGCTTTACCTTGGGCTGATCTCCGGCACCAGCGCCGATGCGATCGACGTGGCGCTGGCAAGTTTCGAACCGATCCCGCGCCTGCATGCCTGTCTGGCGTTTCCTTATCCATCCGAGCTTCGCGCGCGCGTCATCGCCCTTGCTCGGGAGCGCGCGCATCTCAATCTGGATGACCTCGGTGTTCTGGACACCGCGCTGGGCAAGGCATTCGCCGAAGCCGCGATTGCATTGTTGCAAAGTGCAAACACCCCGCGCTCGGCCATTCGTGCGCTCGGCTCGCATGGTCAGACCGTGCGTCATCGGCCATTTGGCGAGCACCCTTTCACGCTTCAGACGGCTGATCCGAATGTTATCGCCGAGCTCACCGGCATCACCACGGTGGCGGATTTCCGCCGCCGCGATGTCGCCGCCGGTGGCCAGGGCGCACCGTTGCTGCCGGCTTTCCACCATACCCTGCTAGCCAAACAGGGCAGCGCGCGCGTTGTGCTCAATCTGGGCGGAATCGCCAACATCACCGTATTGCCGGCTGACAACATTCATCCGGTGATGGGCTGTGACACGGGTCCTGCCAATTGCCTGATGGACGCTTGGGCGACGCGACATCTGCAGCAGCCCCGCGACGACAACGGTGTATGGGCGCGACAGGGGCGCGTCGATCCCGCGCTGTTGCAACGCCTGCTGTCGGAATCCTACTTCGCTGCACCGGCACCAAAGAGCAGTGGCCGTGAGTTGTTCAATATCGATTGGCTAGAGCGGCAACTCGAAGGGTTGACCCCGAAGGCCGTGGACGTGCAAGCGACGCTGCTCGCGCTGACGGTTCGCAGCATCGCGGATGCGATCGCCCGATTCGCGCCAGACACGCGGGAAGTGCTCCTGTGCGGCGGCGGTGTGCACAACACCGCGTTGTTCCAATCACTTGAGGCCGCCCTCGCGCCACGTGCGGTGGCGAGCACGGCGATGCACGGTGTCGACCCGGATTTTGTCGAAGCCATGGCCTTTGCGTGGCTGGCTTATCGCAGGCTGCGCGGACTGCCAGGCAATCTGGTCAGCGTTACGGGCGCGAGCGGTCCGCGCGTACTTGGCGCGGTCTACTTCGGCTCCGCGGAAACCGGTTTGTCGTGATCGACAAATAGCGGTTTGCCCGATACGCGCTCGAAGGCTTCCAACGCGGCGCGGAACGCAGCCGTTTCGGTCGATTCCCAAGTACCGCTCAGATGAGCGATGTCGTGCAACTCGCGGCGGCTCGCGGCCTCGGCGGCCAATCCCACGCCATGACGCAGAGCGTGCAAGATCGCTTCGTTGATCGACCATTGGTGCTCGCGCGCGATCTCTTTGATGCGATCGGCCAATTCGTCATCGATGTGGCGTACGAGTATGTCTGGCACCAGCGTCCTCGTCTCTGCGATATAACCCCTGCACGCCAATTGTGGCAGCAACGCGGTTGGATTTCAGCCCTTGCGCCGCCCGAGCGACGCTCACACGAAGGTCGGCTGCCACAGGCGCTGCGGCTTTCACACGCGTCTTGTCGCGCTCGCGGTTTCCATTAGCGAAATCTCCGCTGCTCGCATCGGCGAATACAAGTACAGAAACAGCAGCGCCGCAGGCAGCACGGCGAGGGTTGTCAGAATGAAATAGGGACCGTAGCCGGTGGCTGTCACGATACTGCCGGCAAAGAACCCAAGCACCTTTCCGGTCACATTCACCAGTGAACTCAGCAGCGCGTACTGTGTCGCCGTATGCTGGCGATTCACCAAGGATGAAAGGAAAGCTACGGTCGGTGGTCCGAGCATTCCAAGCGTCAGGTTTTCGAATGAAATCACCACCGTGAGCACGCCCAGATCTGCGGGGTTTGCGATCAACCAAAGATATAATAAATTGCAACTGCCGCATAGTATAATAATTGCACCGAGCGGACGCCAGGCGCCCCAGCGTGCGACGGCCGCACCTCCGATGAAAACACCAACCATCCCGATCCACACCCCATAGATCTTGGTGATGGAGCCGATCTGGGTTTTTGAAAAATCCATGTCCCGATAGAAAGGGCTCATGACGCCACCGACCAATGCCTGTTCCGGAATCTTGAACAACAGAATGAAAAGCAGAGTGACACCAGCAAGATGCCAACCGTAGCGACGGAAAAAATCGGTCAACGGGTCGGTCACACTTTCTCGCATGGCGTCGCGCCAAGCGCGAACTGAGGTCGGCTGGATCTCCGGTTCCTGGGCAACCAGCGTCGCAATGATGGGCAATACCATCGCAGCCGCCATCACCGCATAAACCCAGCCCCACGGCAAATGATCGGCCATGATCAACGCCATGGCGCCGCTGAGAATCAGCGCAACGCGATAGCCCAGGGAATAGGTCGCCACCAGCGGCCCTTGGGCGGCAAGAGGAGCAATTTCGATTCGATAGGCGTCGACGGCGATGTCTTGCGTCGCTCCGAAGAAGGCCGTCGCCAATGTTGCGATGACGAACAAAGTCAATTGCGCCGGCGTCAGCAAGGCCATAGAAAGCAGGCTGAGCGCGACGCCGATTTGAGCCAACAACAGCCAGCTGCGCCGCCGACCCAGTCGCGAGAATGCCGGGATTCGCCAGTGATCGAGCAACGGCGCCCACAGAAACTTGACGGCATAGGTCATGCCCGCGCTGGCGATCATTGTGATGTCGCTGATGACGATGCCATTTTCCTTGAGCCAGTAGGCCAAGGTTCCCGCCACCAATAAAAATGGCAGGCCGGAGGAGAATCCGAAAAGGAACATCGTCCATGCGGCGGGATGCGTGAAAGACTTCCAGACCGAGGATTTAGCTCGCGCGTTGACTGCAGCCGCGCTCACACTGACAAATTCATTCGAGGTAGTCCACCGTGTACGGTGCATGGTCGGAAAAGCGTGGCTCGCGGTGAATGGAACAGGATTTCAGTCGTTCGCGCAGCGACGGCGTCACGATTTGATAGTCGATGCGCCAACCGACGTCATTCGCCCATGCTTGGCCTCGATTCGACCACCACGTGTACTCGACTGCTTCCGGTTTCAGCGCGCGGAAGCTGTCGACCCAGCCGCGTTTCAGGAACAACTCGTCGAGCCAGGCCCTTTCTGCCGGCAGACAGCCCGAGTTCTTCTGATTCGAAGTCCAGTTCTTGATATCGTTGCGCGTATGAACAATGTTCCAATCTCCGCATATTACATAATCCCGACCGCTCGACAGCCACTCGTCGAACACCGGCATCAAGCGCTCCATGGCGAGGAATTTGAATTGCTGGCGTTCGTCGCCCGAAGAGCCGGAGGGTACATAGAGCGACACGACGCTCAGATTCCCGAAGCGGGCTTCCACATAGCGGCCTTCGTCATCGAACGGCGCCCAGCCGAGCGCGGTGCGCACCTCGTCAGGTTCACGTCGCGTATAGATGGCTACGCCGCTGTAGCCCTTCTTGGTGCTTGCGTCCTTGAAATAGCTGCGATAGCCGGCAGGGCGAAACAGCGCGTCCTCGAGCTGATGCTCCTGCGCCTTGGTTTCCTGCACGCAAACGACATCCGGCCGGTGCGCCGGCATCCAGTCAAAAAATCCTTTTTTGGCCGCCGAACGGATGCCGTTGGCGTTGAAACTGACGATGCGCATGCGTAGATCCTTCGCAACCAACGCGCAGGTTAGCGGTGCATCGCGTCAACGCCAAGCATTTGCTCATTCAACCCTCGACAATCCGGACCGCTTGGCCACTTTTCAAGCGCTCAGCGCCACGAACAATCACCCGGTCTCCCGGATTGAGCGGACCGCTGACTTCGACCAGCGCATCCCGAGCCGCGCCCGCAGTCACTTCGATCTGCTCGGCGGTGTTATCGGCCTTCACGCGCATGACAAAGGTATGCGAGTCGCGCAGTACCAACGCATCGCGCGGAACGGTCAACGCGGCGGCCCCCGACGACTCGTGCAGCGACACTTCCACCGCGCTGCCGACGAGGGCGAATCCCTCGGGAAGGCTGACGCGCAATTCGAACTGGCGCGACCGCTCGTCGCCAACGGGAACGATCGCCCGCACGTTGACCGGCTGAGACGCGCCATTGAGGCGAACCTGCACTTGCTGGCCCGCATGGACCTGCGGTGCGAGCGCCAACGGCGCCAGCACTCGCGCTTCCAGTCGCTCGGTGTCGACCAGGTGTGCGACTGACCCACCGGTCTGCAGATACTCGCCACGCTGCACGAATCGCTCGGTGACTACGCCGCTGAAAGGGGCGCGAATGTCGGTCTCGGAAAGATCATGGTCGATGCTGCGCCGCTGTGCCTCCGTGCGCAGCAACTCTTGCTCGGCGCCTTCCAGGGTTGCACGCGCCTCGTCGAGCTGGGTTTGCGCCACGGCGTTGCCACTGGCCAGTTTGGTCAGGCGCGCCATCTGTGTTGCGGCAAGGTCACGCTGTGCCTTGGCGCGACCCGCTTCGGCGCGTACCTGATCAAGACGAAGGCGCAGGGTCTGATCGTCCAGCTTTGCGAGGCGTTGGCCTTTCGTGATCTTGGCGCCGACTTCGGCAACTTCCACCACACGCCCCGCCGCGACGCTGGCGATGCGCGCGTCGTCGCGACTCACAACACTTCCGGGAACCCAACGTTGCGGTTCCAGACTGACCTGGGTGGCCGAGGCCACCGAGACCGTCGCCGCCGGCGCAGCGGGCTTTGCATCCTCGGCGTGGGTCAGTGCAGCAGGGACCGTGATGGCAAGCGCCAGCAGTACGTTGGTAATTGTAGCTTTCATGACAATTCTCCTTGCAAACCTTGCAACTATGCGGCGCGCGGGAAACTCGCATCGCGTGCAGGTGCGATGGTCGCCTTCGGTGCGTTACGCCGGGTCATGAGACGCATCAGGCTTGGCAGTAATAGCAGCGAAAACACCAGACTGATGACAACGCCGCCGACGTTCACCGCCGCCAGGCCTCGATAGATGACGCTGCCCGGCCCCGGATTGACGGCCATCGGCAGTGCGCCCAGCGCGCCTGTCATGGTCGACGCCAGAATGGGTCGGAGGCGCTGGTTCAAACCGATACGAATGGAATCTTCCATACTGTGACCCGAGTTTTGCGCCTCTCGCGTCAGATCGACCAACAGGATGGCGTGATTCACGATGACTCCGATCATCATCACAAAACCGATCATCGAGAGCAGGTCCAGGGGCTGGAATGCGAACAGACCCAGCACACGTAATCCGACCATGCCGCCGATCAGGGCCAGTGGAACCGTAAGCATGACCACCACCGCGTCGCGCAACGATTTGAACAACGCCGCCATGATCAACAACAGGACCAGCAAAGCGAGGCCGAAATTCCGCGCCATCGTCTGCACGACCTGATCGAGTCGATCGGCGCTGCCGGCCAGACGCACGCTGCCATCAGCAGGCAGTGCGGCCTTGATTGCCGGAACGACGGTCTTTTCCAGCGTCTGGAGCGCTTCTTCCAGCGACAAGGTCGGCGGCGGATCCACGGTCAACGTAATCGTGCGCCGATGATCGAGACGGCGGATTTGCGAAGGCCCGATCACGGTGTCCAGACGCACCAGGTCGCCGAGCGGAACGATCTGTCCATTGGGCGTCACCAACGGCGCTTCCGCCAACTGTTCCGGTGACTGGCCGGCGCTGGAACGCAGAATGATCGGCACGCGCGTCTCGCCGTTGAAGTATTCGCCGAGCCACGCGCCGTCGCCGAGCGTACGCACAACGGTTCCCAGCGCGCTGCGGTCCCAGCCCGCTTCCGCGATGCGCCGGTCGTCGGGCACGGCGCGCAGTTCGGTCTGCGCGGCATCTGTATTCGGAAATGCCTGCACATTGGCGCCCGGGAAGGTTCGTTCGAGCAGCTGCCGCCCCTGTTCAGCGGCCTGCTCCAATGCCTGCGGGTTGTCGCTCTGCAAATGAATCGCAACAGAGCGCACGGAACCACCGAAGCCGCCGAACAAATCACCTTCGGTGACGAATGCGCGGGTGTCGGGCAAGCCAACGACGATCTCGTCGCGGATCAGTTTTTCGAGCTCGCCGATGCGTTGTTCGTCGACCACGCGCGCACCGATGGTGCCGCCTCCGGGCCATAGCAACAGGTAGTAGTTTTTCAGTTGTGGCTGCTTTTCGCCCTTCATGTACGGCTGCATTCGCGCGAGGATTTTGTCGGCAATTTCCTTGTTCACCACGGCCGGACTCATGCCCGGTGGAAAACTGAAGAAGGCGTCAATCGCGGCACGTTTCACCGGCGGCAGATAGTCCAGCCGCGGCATGAATGACCAGCACAGAAACAGCGGCACGACCAGCAGCGAAACCACCCAGCCGACTTGCTTCGGGCGAGAATCGGTGAGGTGAATGATGCGCTCCGTCAGCCATGGCCATCCGTCGCCGAATCCGGAACTGAGTTTCTTGGCTTTGAGCCAACCACCGGCCGCCGCGGGCAGCACCGTCAACGCGACCAGAATGGAAATTGCCACGGCGATGGAAATGGTCAGGGCCAGGTCGGCGAAAATCTGACCTTCAACATCCTTGAGGAAGAGCACCGGCAGAAATACCGCAATCGTCGTCACCGTCGAGGCGAACAACGCAGGCACGACCTGCTTGGCGCCGGCCAGCGCGGCTTCCACGGGCGTCTTGCCGCTCTCCTTCAGGCGAATGATGTTGCCCGACACCACGATCGCCCCCTCGACGACCATGCCGACGGCGAACGCCAGGCCGGCGAGCGATATGACGTTGAGACTGCGGCCGGTCAATTCCAGAACGATAAATGTCGCCAAAAGACAAATGGGAATCGACGTGGCGATCAGCAACGTTGCACGTCCGTCGCGCATGAACCACCAGACGCAGAGCAGCGCGAGCAACGCGCCGACAATCAGGTTCTCGGTCAGCAAACTCACGGCGCGATTGATGAACAGGCCGGAATCGAAAGACTGTTCGATGCCCAATCCCTTGGCTTTGAGTGGGCCGTCGCGCAATTCCGCAACGACGCGCTTGACCTCGTTCAAGGTGCCAAGAACGTTCGCGCCGCTTTGACGCATGATCTGCAGACCGATGGCAGGATTACCGTTCTGATACGCAAAGAATTGAGGATCCGGTGGACGCACCTCGATCGTGGCGACGTCGCCGAGTTTGATCGGTCGACCTTCGCGCCAGGAAAGCACCAGCGCCCCGAGCTGATCAGGCGTGTATCGACCGGTGAAGCGCAACGTGTACTGGCGCCTTCCGACTTCGACCTGGCCGCCGGAAACATCGGTTGCGCTCGCGGCACGCGTGGCAATGTCGGTGATGGAGACGCCCATCGCCGCAGCTTTTGCCAGATCGACCGTGATGCGAACCTCGTCCGGCGGTCCCGAATTGACTTTGACGCCAGCGACACCCGGGACCGATTCGATACGCGCTCGCACCGTGGTGTCGATGAACTGGCGATAGTTTGCAATCGGGCCTTGTGTACCTGGCAACAATTGCACAAAAAACCAGGTCAGCGATGCGTTCGAATCGTCGTTGCCCAGCTGTACGACAGGTCGATCTGCGTCGCGCGGCAACGGCGGCAGACGATTGAGCCGACCCAGCACATCGACCAGGGCGGACTTCAGATCCGTGCCAATGGCAAACGTGAGATTGATGAAGCTCCCGCCAGTGCCTGCGTTGCCCTCCAGCTCTTCCACGCCAGCAGTACCCTGGAGCACGCGTTCCTGCGGCTCCAGCAGTTCGGACTCGACCTCTTCGGGCGACGCGGCGCGCCAGTTGGTCTGGATGGTGATCTGGGGCCGTTCGATATCCGGAAACAGCTGCAGCGGCAGCCGTGTCAGACTCATGAATCCGAACAGGCAGACGAGCAACACAATCACCCCGACGGCCACCGGATTACGCAGCGAGGCATCGATCAGTTTCATGGGAAAATTCCTCCGGTCTCGGCAACGGTCGCGAACGCGGCCGGCCCGGTGAGGATCGCGCTGCGCACCCTTGATGGGATGCGGCGAAGGTCATGGGAGTTGCGTTGCCTGCGCCAAATCGCGTGAATCGCGCGCCAAATCGAGGCCGATGTTGCGGAGTTGCGCAGGAGAGCGTTGGTGTGGAAGCGCCATAGCTCGGTCCAACGAAGAATTCATTCAATGCAGCAGGTGAACCTTGTCCTTGTAGCTGCGGGACAGTTTCAGCGTCTGTCCGCCTGCCAGCAGGACGAAGTATTCGCCATTCAAGTGCGTCCGCAGCTCGCGCACGGTCGCAAGATTGACGATAGTCGAGCGATGGATACGTTGAAATCGCTGCGGATCCAGACGCTGCTCCATGTCGCGCATGGTGGCCCGGATAATGAAATTTTCTGCTTCGGTATGAATGCACAAATAGTCCCCGGCGGCATCGATCCACAGGATCGTCGCGGGATCCACTCGGACGGTGCGGTTTCCGTCCTTGATCGTCAGCCAAGTCGGAGCAATGCCACCCGCATCATTGAGCACGTCGACGAGGGTGAGCTCAGGCCGTCCCGACACCTGCGCCAGGAGCTGAAGCAATCGTTCCTGACCGGCGGCGGCTGCACGGTTCGCCAATCGCTCGCGCACCGTCGCGAGTGCCTGGTCCAGGCGTGCCTCGTCAACCGGCTTCAACAGATAGTCGGCGGCGTGCGCTCCAAATGCATCGAGCGCGTACTGATCGTAAGCGGTGACAAATACCGTCAATGGCACCTGCTCCACCGGTAGAGCGCGCAGCAAGGCAAACCCGTCGACTTCCGGCATCTGCACATCGAGGAACATGAGCGCCGGACGCAGTTGCGCAATCATGCGCTGAGCCTCGCGACCGTTCCCAGCCGAACCCACGATTTCCACGTCCGAATGGCGCGCCAGCCGAAGTTGCAGGCCGCGTCTGGCCAGCGGTTCGTCGTCGACAATCAACGTGCGAATGCTCATGCGCCGGCTCCGCGCGGATCGGGCTCGTACGGCAAGCTGAGGACCACTTCCAGGCCGCTGGGCTGACGGTTGATTATTTCCACACTTTGTTTTTCGCCGTACAGAACGCGCAGGCGTTCGCGGGTGTTCGCGAGCCCTACGCCGTTGCTGCTGCCGGCGCATTCGGTCGGAACTCCCGGGCCGTCATCGCGCACCGCGATGCGCAACTGGCCGCGAGTGACCCGCGCTTGGACCGCGATCGTGCCGCCCTCGATCCGTTTCGCGATCGCATATTTGATGCAGTTCTCGATCAATGGTTGCAGGATGAGGCTTGGCACCAGCGCGATGCGCGCTTCGTCGTCCACGTCCACCTCAACCTGCAGACGTTCGCCGAAACGCAATTGTTCGATACTCAGGTAGCGAGTCAGCGCGCCGAGTTCGTCACCGAGACTCACTCGCTGCATGGGATCCGAGTCGAGGGAATGACGCAGGAAGGCCGAAAGCGCACCGACCATGCGATTGGCGGTGTCGTTGTCGCGATCGAGTACCAGTGTCGAAATCGCGTTAAGCGTATTGAAGAGAAAATGTGGATTCAATTGATAACGCAACATCTTCAATTGCGCTTCGTGCGCTGCAGCAGTGGCTTTCAGCGCGTTTTCGCGTTCCCTGGCAATTTCGCGACTGAACTTGATGCCAAAATAGAGGCCGCTCCAGGAAAGCATCACATAGAGCGTGGAACCGAAATAGCCCAGATAGCCGAGCAGGCTTGCCGGTCGGCATTCCATGCAGTAGCGGAATACGAACTCCGCGTAAAAGCGCGCATAAACCGCTGTCGCGACCAGCAGCAACAGCGTGGCGAGCGCCACCATGCGGGAGGTGGGTAAGCTCCACACGGCCCGATAGCCAAGGCGTAATGCGCTGCTGATCACCAAACCTACCAGGGCGGATGCGGCGGATGCCCAGACGTAGGAGACCGGTTTGCCGTAGCCGATCGCTGACAGGAAGCTCAACGCGAAATAGCCGCTCCAGCCCGCAACCTGGAGCAGCCAGAACAAGCGAGGCGAAGGGGCAAACAAATGTGTGATTCGGGACATGGCAGCCATGGATTTTCGCACGCCCGTTGATGCTAATGGTCAACTTCGCACACGTAGTGTCGTCTCGGCGCGTTTGTGCAACGACTCGCCGCGCCGCTGCATCCCGGGCCGCGCCGACATACAATCGCCGCCGCCACGGAGGAAGCCCATGCTGGACTATCAACGCCGCTTTCTCGACCTCGCCCTGCAGTCCAACGTGCTGGGGTTTGGCGACTTCACGCTCAAATCGGGACGTGTCAGTCCCTACTTTTTCAATGCGGGGCTATTCAATCGCGGCGCAGCTCTCGGTGCCCTGGGTCGCGCCTACGCGAGCGCGGCAGCGGCTTCAGCGCTGCAATTCGACATGTTGTTCGGCCCGGCCTACAAGGGTATCGCATTGGCCGCGGCTACCGGGATCGCAATGGCTGACGAACACGGTCGCGACCTCCCGGTCGCATTCAATCGCAAGGAAGCCAAGACGCACGGGGAAGGCGGCGATCTCATCGGAGCCCCCCTTCAAGGGCGGGTCTTGATCGTCGACGATGTGATTACGGCAGGCACGGCCGTGCGCGAATCGCTGCGCCTGATCGCGGACCATGGGGCGACGGCTGCGGGCGTACTGGTGGCCCTGGACCGCGAGGAACGCGGCCTGGGAGCAAGGTCCGCCGCCCAGGAGGTCAGTGCCGAATTCGGCATTCCCGTCGTGGCGATTGCGCGCCTGACTGAGCTGGTCGCGCTCGCGGCCGAGCGTCCGGAACTGGCGCCGCAGTGGCAACGTCTGGAAAATTACCGCAGGGAATATGGGGTTTGACTCGAAGGCGACGGGGCAAGTCGGTTGTTCGAGCGGGACTGGCAACACGTTTGCATGGAGCGGCGAGGCTCTATACTGGAGTTCCGGAGGTGGTCATGCGTGCGCATTCGAGAGTTGCCTTTTGCCTGGTCTTGCTGGGGCTTACGCTGACGTCGCTGGCAGCCCAGTCGGTCGAGTTGGACAAGCGCGTGCGTTATAAATGGAAAGACGAACAAGGCAACTTGCACTTCGAGGACTCCATCGCGCCGGAAGCCGCTCGACTGGGTTACGACGTGGTCAATCCGCAGGGCCTTGTCGTCAAGCACGTGGAACGCGCCAAGTCTCCCGAGGAACTGGCCGCCGCCAAGCTCGAGAGCGACCGCGTCGCGGATGAGAAGCGCAAAGCCGAAGACAAGCAGCGCAGCGAAATCCAGATGCTTGCCGCATACCCCAGCGAAGACGATCTGCGCAGAGCTCTGCTGGCGCAGATCGAAATCATCACCCAGAATATTCAGGCAACCGAACTGGGTATCCAGAGTCAGGAAAAGAGCCTGGCAGAACGCTTGACCCATGCGGCCGATCAAGAGCGCAACGGCAAGCCGGTACCGGCAAACGTGCAACAACAGATCGCGACATTAAAGAAAGGGCTAACCGACCAGAAGGCCTTTCTCGAGCGGCGCACGGCCGATCGCGACGCTATGCAACGACAGCTTGAGAACGACGTCGCCCACTATCGCCAACTGAAGCGACGTCTTGAAAGTGAGCGGACGAACGAGTCAAGCGCCAGCCACTGACCGCGACGCGCTGGACCGATCCGTTGCGAGCGATGCCCTCGGCATCGCTCTTTTCAAAAAGGCAGCTTCAACTTGGCATCCAATGCCAGCAACTGCCGTCGGAATGCATCCTGGATACGCAGCAAGGCCTGATCGTTGTCCGCATCGAAACGCAGCACCAGCACCGGCGTCGTGTTCGACGCCCGCACCAGGCCCCAGCCGTCCGGCCAGTCTGCACGAACGCCGTCGATCGTCGTAAGCCGAGCGCCTTCGAAACTTGCGCGTTCGCGAAAGCGCTCGATGAACCGGTAGTGCTCGCCCTCGACCATCGCAATTTTCAATTCCGGCGTGCTCACACCTTTGGCCAGACTGTCGAAGATCGTCTGCGCATCACGACCTTCCAGATCGCCAGCCAGGATTTCCATCAAACGCGCGGCGGCATAGATCGCATCGTCGAATCCGTACCACCGTTCGCGGAAGAAGAAATGGCCGCTCATTTCACCGGCCAGCTCCGCATCCGTTTCGCGCATTTTTGCCTTGATTAGCGAATGCCCGGTTTTCCACATGATCGGGCTACCGCCGTGTTTCAGGATTTCCGGCTGCAGCTTGCCCGTGCATTTCACATCGTAAATGATCGATGCGCCGGGATTGCGCGAGAGAACATCTCGGGCAAACAGCATCAGGATGCGGTCGGGATAGATGACTTCGCCGGATTTCGTTACCACGCCCAATCGATCGCCATCCCCGTCGAACGCCAGGCCGAGGTCGGCGCCCATTTGCTTGACGGTCAGAATCAAGTCACGCAGATTCACCGGGTCGGACGGATCCGGGTGATGGTTCGGGAAATTGCCGTCGACATCGCAGTACAACGGCAGCACTTCGCAGCCGATTCCGTCGAGCACGGCGGGCGCAATGCTCCCGGGAACGCCATTTCCACAATCGACAACCACCTTCATGCGGTTTTCGACTTGAACATCCGACACGACGCGCTCGATGTAATCAGCCTTGATGTCGATCGACTGCAATCCACCGCGACCACTGGTGTACCTATTTTCACAAATGCGAAGATACAGCGCCTGGATGGCGTCTTCGGCGAGCGTTTCTCCACCGAGTACAATCTTGAAACCGTTGTAGTCAGGCGGGTTGTGGCTGCCGGTTACCGCGATGCCGGATCCAGTGTTCAGATGGTATGTAGCATAGTATACAAGTGGCGTTGGCACCTGGCCGATGTCGATGACGTCCATGCCGGCTTGACGCAATCCTTCGATCAGCGCCGCCGCCAACTCCGGACCCGACAATCGTCCATCACGCCCGACGACGATTTCGCGCAGACCGCGGTCCATGCCTTCGCTACCAACTGCACGACCGATCTGCCGGGCAATGTCAGCGTTCAGGGATTTGTCGAGAACGCCGCGAATGTCATAGGCACGAAAAATTGTACGATCCAGCATGATGGACGCGGTGGGCGGCGCGATCGTGTCGGACGTTGCGGGCTTCGGCCGCGGACGGGGCGCCGCCGCGGGACGCGCAGCTGTCGCGGGCGACAGCCGCATGGTTTCGCGCAATGTGAGGTTCGACTCGATGCTGGGCTTCGCACCGAGCTTGCCGCTCAACTTGGCATATCCGGCTTCGAGGCCCACTTTGCGCAGCCATAATCCGGTCAATCCGGTGATCCCGAAAATGCCGGTGACGACCAGCAACAGCCAAGGATTGTGACTGCCGAAAATCAGCAGATCCGGTGGCCGGGTCGCAACCCGAAACAGGCTGCCTTCGATGGGTCGACCCACGTCCGGCACAGCCTCGAAAAAGCTGGATTCTCCGACGTGGGCAAGTACCAGATCGTTCCTGCCATCTCCTTGATGCAGTTCGATACGGCCATCCGCAATGTCCGCGTGCGCAAATTCGTCGAGCATCACCTGCATCGGCAATGTCAGCCAGATCACGGCAACGACACGCTCATCCGATTTGACCGCTTCGGCAAAACTGAGCATCCGACCGCCCTTGCCGACGACGATCGACTGCACGGGTGCCGAGCCGCCTTGCGCCTTCATCAACTGGGCGGCCTTGGCATAGCCGAACTGCCGCAGATCGCTATTTAGCACTTCGGCCAGGTCCGCACTGAAGAACTGCGCTTCGGCCATTTCCGGCAAGGCCAGCCGCAAGGCGGTCATCGCGTTGTCGCGAGCAGCGGCATCACCGCTTTGCAAGGCTTGCACAATGTTCGGATCTGCCAACGCGGCGGCCACCCGGCCACGCGTGTCGGCCAGCAAGGCACCAATCGCACTCGCCTGTTTTTCGCGCTGCGATTCAAGCAGATCCCGCGAATTGCTCTCGCGCACGACCTGAAAGACTTGCCACGCGCTGACCAAAGCTGCCGTCAGGAGCATCGTTGCCAGCATCATCGGCAACAGCGCGCGCCAGTTCAGGTGCGGTGCCTTGAGCTTGAAACGGGGTTTTTGCACCGTCGTGGCGTTGGATTCCGCCGCGGCCGGTTGCCTGGCCTTCTTCATCGCAATTGCTCTCCGTGCGCCGGCGCGCCGCTCAGGTGGTACCGGAAGAACCGAAACCGCCCGTGCCGCGATCACTCGGCACGAATTCGTCGACAAGGCGAAATGCCGCGCGCACGATCGGCATGAAGACCAATTGCGCGATGCGATCTCCGGGCTGGATAGTAAATGCCTGTTCAGAGCGGTTCCAGCAGGATATCTGCAACGGACCCTGGTAGTCCGCATCGATCAGGCCGACCAGATTGCCCAACACCACGCCATGCCGGTGTCCCAAACCCGACCGCGGAAGGATTACGGCGCAGTAGGCCGGGTCGCCGATATGGATGGCCATACCGGTCGGAATCAATTCGCTCTGACCGGGCGACAAGGTCAGTGGTCCGCTCAGGGCAGCGCGCAGGTCGAGGCCGGCCGATCCCTCAGTGGCGTATGCGGGCAACGGAAATTCCGTGCCGATGCGCGGATCCAGTATCTTGAGTTCTACGTCGATCACGGAGCCGACGCTCCCTTGGCGACTCGCGCGAGATAGCGCTCGGCAATCCGGCGGATGAGATCGCGGGCAAGCTCGCATTTGGGTGCCGTCGGCAATTCCTCGCTGCCGTCCGGGCTGATCAGGGTCAAGCTATTGTCTTCGGACTCGAATCCGAGCCCTTCGCCGACGCGATTCGCGGCGATCAGGTCCAGTCGCTTGCGTACGAGTTTGGCTCGCGCATGCTCGACCAGATTTTCCGTCTCGGCGGCGAAACCGACCAGGTAGGGCCTGATCGGCAAGTTCGCGACGTCGGCGAGGATGTCCGGGTTCTGGGTCAGCTTCAGATCGAGTCCGCCATCTTTGGATTTCTTGATTTTTTGTTTCGCGATCTCGTGAGGACGAAAGTCCCCGACTGCAGCGCTGGCGATGAAAATATCGCAATCCCGGGCGGCATCGAGCACGGCGGCATGCATCTGCCGGGCACTGCGAACATCAATCCGTTGCACGCCGGCCGGAGTGGACAAATGCACCGGTCCCGCGACCAGCGTTACCTGCGCACCCTGCGCGCACGCGGCGGCGGCCACTGCGAAGCCCATTCGGCCTGAACTGCGATTGCCGACGAAACGCACCGGGTCGATGTCTTCGTACGTGGGTCCCGCGCTCACCAGCACGCGTCTTCCTGCCAGCAAGCCCACGCCCTGGTCGCGGAACAACGCCGCGACGATCGCATCCGGTTCCAGCATGCGCCCCGCTCCAACATCGCCGCAAGCCTGACTGCCGACAGCAGGGCCCAAGATCTCCACTTGTCGACTTCGCAAGATGTCCAGATTGGCGCGAGTTGCCGGATTCGCCCACATTTGCTGATTCATCGCAGGCGCGACCGAGAGCGGCGCCGCGCTCGCAAGACACAGGGTCGTCAGCAGGTCGTCAGCGTGTCCGTGCGCGAGACGGGCGAGCAGGTCTGCTGACGCAGGCGCGATGACGATCCGTTCCGCCCAGCGCGCCAACTCGATATGGCCCATCGCGGCTTCCGCCGAATCGTCCCACAGCGCGCTGCGGACCGGATTGCCCGATAGGGCCTGAAACGTCAACGGCGTCACGAAACGCGTTGCCGACGCAGTCATGACGACCCGCACCTGTGCACCCGCATCGCGCAGGCGTCGTACCAGCTCTGCCGATTTGTAGGCGGCGATACCGCCAGAAACGCCCAACAGCACGCGCATTTGCGCCAGCGCTGACTGTTCCATTCGGAAAATTCCCAGGAAAACTTGCGGCGATAGCTTACGGGAAATGCAGCGCCATGCACTCAGCGGCTGATCGATCCGCAGGTAGCCTGACCCGGCCCGCGAAACTTGCGCGGTCAGCCACCGCGGACGCCGTCGTACGCGTCGATCGAATTAGGGAGAATCAGATGACCATCAAGGATTGGCCGATCAACGAGCGGCCGCGGGAAAAGCTGTTAGCGCGCGGTGCGGCGGCACTCTCGGATGCCGAATTGCTCGCCATTTTCATCGGCAGCGGCACACGCGGGCAAAGCGCGGTCGATCTGGGCCGTGCATTGCTGCAGGACGCCGGTGGGCTGCGGTCGCTGCTGGAGAACCCGGATCAACTGCCGCAACGCCGCGGCCTCGGCAGCGCCAAGGCCAGTCGACTGCAGGCGGCCCTCGAACTGGCCCAACGCTGTCTTGCCGAAGACTTGCAGCGGGGCGGCAGCCTGCGCAGCCCTTCGGATACGGCGGATTACTTGCGCGCCCGCCTGAGCGCCTATCCCTACGAAGTGTTCGCTTGCGTCTTTCTTGATAACCGGCACCGAGTCATCGCATTTGAAGAGTTGTTCCGCGGCACCATCGACGGGGCCAGCGTGCATCCCCGCGAGGTTGTGCGTGCCTGCCTCAAACACAACGCAGCGGCCGTCATATTCGCGCACAACCATCCTTCCGGGGTGGCCGAGCCCAGTGAAGCCGATCGCGCGATCACCGTTGAACTCCGGCAGGCGCTCGGACTTGTCGGCGTGCGGGTGCTGGATCATTTCGTGATCGGGTCTGGCGCCCCGATATCGCTGGCGCAGCGCGGGTTGATCTGAAACATCGGGTCGTGCAGCTGTGACTGGCGACGGATCACCGGGGACGCGACGTCCAGTCCTGCTGTCACCGGGCGTGCCGGGTGTACGCGTGGTGCAGACCTGTGTGGAACGACTGTCGAGCGTATCCTGCGGATTCGGCGATTCAGTCGCTGCGCGCGGGCGCGGAAATGGATATCGGATACCAGTAGTGAGAGTTGTCCACCTCGCCTGACCCTTTTCCGGATTGCGATTTTGTGGAAATCCGCCATCGGCTGCGCGCGGGAAATCGTGCCGACCGCAAGATTCAATCGGCAGAATGTCTACCGAGTTGAAATTTCCAATCTCCGGTCGAGAGTCAGCACCGATCGATGCGACTCCGCGCCGAATCCGTTGCGGAGCGTCATACGGCGGACGGACGGTGCCTGAGGGAGTGGTCTCGCAGGTACCTACTGACTGTCGACCCGAGAGTGGCTCTATACTGCATTCGCTTGCGAAAAGGCCCGGGTGCACGTGATCCTACCGTTTCCCCATTCCTTTGATCTGGACGCGACCGAGCGCGCGGTGCCGGACGTTGCCAGGGCCCGTGCCCTGCTCGCAACGCTCGGGCCGGGCCTGCAGGCCGCGCTACTGCGTCGGCGCGCGGCGCTGGGGCCGATCCTGCGCAACGAAGATGCGCCATTGCTGGACCGTTGCGACGCCGCGATCGAACTCGCTTACGCACGTCTGGCGCTGCGACATGGCAGCTGGGGCGAGGACTTCCACGCCTACCACAACGAGCAGCACATACTCGAGATCTTCGACAGCCGTATTTCGCGCCTGATGCAGCAGATTGGCGTCGCCGGCCGTCGATTGCAGGACTGGCTGCTGCTCGGCTTGTTTGCCGCGTGCCACGATTTGCGCCAGCGCGAACCCGCCGAGTACAGCGCCGGTGTCGGCAGCAACGAACGCGCAAGTATCGAGGAATCCTTTCGCATCCTCGATCTGGCCGGCTTCAATCGGGAACGCGACGATTTTTACTATGTCGGTCTGGAACTGACGATCAGCGGCTCGACGTTCGATGCGCGCGCGCCGAGCACAGACTGGGAATACAACTCGGTGGATCTGGTCCAAGGTGGCGGCGCACTGGCCTCCAAACTGGATGCCAAACTCGACAAGCATGCCCCAGGTTGGCGCGATGATCCGCGCATCCTGCATGCCTTGCAGCTGGCGCTGATCGCGGCGGACCTGGACACAGCAAACGTGGCCGAGCCGTTTGCGCGCTTTGTGGAAACCAGTACAAGGCTGTGTCTGGAACGCGAGATGCGTTGTCATCGCTCCCCCGAGGATCCGGAGTCGGCATTGCCGGTACTCGGTTTTCTCACCGACGCGCAGGAGCGGTTCTTCTTTGATCTGCACCGGTTCAATTCCGAAGCGGGCCGACGCGCCTTCTCGGTCGCGAAGGAAGCGAACGCGGCTCCCCTCAAAGCCCTGACGATGGCGCTGCGCGCGCGCGTCGCGCTGGCAGCTCGGCCGATCACCGGCGTCAAGGTGATCGACACCCTGCGTGCATTGACCCGCGAACAGCGGGCTCAGGATCCCTGAAAGCCTGGGTTGTCACGGCACCGTCTGGAAATTGGTGCGTCCCTGCACCGGGTTTGCCGGACGCATCCCGTCCGCCAAACCGATTTCCAAAATAAGACTTTTTGCGGTTTTTGCGCGCGTTCGGGGCCTTTCCGCAGGTCAATTGATGCGAAGACCCGACGCGACCGACACATGCTGCCCTACCCAGATTGCGTGCGGATGACAGGTGCCCGGCCCGGCGGCCAGCGGATCTCCGGATTGACAGCCCAAGCGGCCGGTCGCTGCAAGGTTATGCACAATGCGTCAAGGCGCGCCGTCCGCCCCCTGGACGGGCCCGTCCTGACGTTAGGCACAGGACTTAAGTTATTGTTTTATTGAGGAAATGGTAAATTTTGCGACGCACGGCACAATTTTCCTGAGCTCATTCTCGGCAGCCGCCGTCAAGCTTGCCCACAAGCTTATCCACAAGGCCAATCGAGACAAAACTTCGCTTCCCCGTCAGCAGTTTGAGGGCGCAAGTTGCGGCCGGCGGAAGCAGTTTCGCGCAAGTGCCCCAGTCGACACAGATTGTTGCGGTGCAAAAACGGGCAAAACCGCACCACTGCTTGGGTGCGCCCCGCCAGACGTCTACAATCCGCGGATTCCCTATTTCCGTGACGACCCGTGAAAGATCAATTGCAGGACCTGGTCCAGCAAGCGCTGACCCGTCTGTGCCTCGAAGGAACAGTCCCGAACGGCACGTCCGTCAGCTTTGTCGTCGAGCGCACGCGCAGCCGCGAGCACGGCGACTTCGCCACCAACGCCGCCTTGCTGCTCGCCAAGCCAGCGGGCAAGAAGCCGCGCGATGTTGCCGTTGCCCTGGTCGCCGCATTGCCGGCATCGGCGCGAATTGCAAAAGTTGAAATCGCCGGACCTGGCTTTATCAACTTTTTCCTGAGCCCCGAGGCGTACGCGGAAGAAGTGCGCAGCATCCATGCACACGGTCGCGAGTATGGCCGCAACCAGCAAGGCCGCGATCGCAAGGCGCAGATCGAATTTGTGTCCGCGAATCCGACCGGCCCGCTGCATGTGGGACACGGCCGTGGCGCGGCGGTTGGCGATTGTCTGGCACGTCTGCTCGAAGCGACCGGCTGGCGCGTGACGCGCGAGTATTACTACAACGATGCCGGCGCCCAGATCGCAAATCTGGCGCTGTCGGTGCAGGCGCGATGCCACGGCATCGAACCCGAGCAGGAAGGCTGGCCCGCCGACGGTTATCGCGGCGCCTACATCAGCGACGTGGCACGCGCCTATCTCGCGGGCGAAACGGTGCACGCGGACGGACACGACGTGACCGGTACGAAGGACACGGACGACCTCGACGCGATCCGCCGTTTCGCGGTCGCCTGCCTGCGCCGCGAACAGGATCTCGACCTGCGCGCGTTCGGCGTCGAGTTCGATGTGTATTACCTGGAGTCTTCGCTGTACGCCGAACACAAGGTTGACGAAACGGTGCAGGCGCTGATCGCTGCCGGTCACACCTATGAGCAGGATGGCGCGTTGTGGCTGAAGACCACGGACTTCGGCGACGACAAGGATCGCGTGATGCGCAAGTCCGACGGCGCGTACACGTATTTCCTGCCCGACGTCGCCTACCATGTGACCAAGTGGAAAAGGGGATATGGCCGCGCGATCAACGAACAAGGCGCTGATCACCATTCCACGATCACTCGCGTACGCGCTGGCTTGCAGGCGCTGGATATGGGCATTCCGAAGGGATGGCCCGAGTACGTGTTGCACCAGATGGTCACGGTGATGCGCGGCGGCGAAGAGGTGAAGCTGTCCAAACGTGCCGGCAGCTACGTCACGCTGCGCGATCTGATCGATGAGGCTGGACGCGACGCGACGCGCTGGTTCCTGGTTGCGCGCAAGGCCGATTCGCAGCTGACCTTCGACATCGATCTGGCACGCACGCAGTCGAACGACAACCCGGTCTATTACGTGCAGTACGCGCATGCGCGCGTGTGCAGCGTACAGCGTCAACTCGGCGAACGAGGCGTGGAATGGAACCGCGAGAACGGCCTCGCCCAGCTGACGCGCCTGGACAACGAGCACGAGCAGGCGGTTCTTATCGCCTTGTCGCGCTATCCGGAGCTGGTCGAGATCGCGGCGGCGAATCTGGAACCGCACATGGTCGCGAGTTATCTCAGCGAACTCGCTGCGGCGTTCCATGCCTGGTACAACGCGCACCATTTCATCATCGACGACGCGGATCTGCGTGACGCACGCCTGAGTCTGGCGGAAGCGACGCGCATCGTGCTGGCAAACGGACTGGAATTGCTCGGCCTCGGCGCACCGCAAAGCATGTAGGGCGAGTCTGGCGCTCCTTTGCGCAACCAATAAACACGGCGGGTCCAAGACCCGCCCTACGACGGCAACATGATGTGTTGTTGAAAAAAATATGAGTGGAGCACGGGTAATGGCGGCAAAACGCGGCAAACAGGCGACGCGCAACGGCACCGGACAGGCAGCCTGGCCAGCGTGGGTATGGCTGGCCCTGGGCGTGCTGCTCGGGCTCGGCCTGTCGGCGATCGTGCTGATCAAGGATTGGGCGCCGATGCTGCGCAAGTCGAACTTGCCGCAGCCGAATCCGGAAGCAACCGCGCCGCGCGCGAGCGATCCCGCGGTGGCGGACGAAACCAAGAAGCCGGTTGCGACGCCGAAGAAAAACTACGATTTCTATTCCGTGCTACCTGAAATGGAAGTCGTGATCCCCGATGCCGAACTGTCGGCCAAGGCACGTGCCGAGCAGCAGCGCCAACAGCAAGCTGCGGCCAACGGCACGCCGGCGACACCCGCCACGGGCACCACACCGCCGGAAACGACTGCCGCTCCGGGCGGCGTGCACTATCTGCTGCAGGCGGGTTCCTACCCGGAGAGCAAGGGCGCGGACGAAATGAAGGCCAAGCTCGCCCTGCTCGGTTTTGTCGCGAAGGTGCAGCCGGTCACGATCAACAACAAGACCTGGCACCGCGTACGCGTTGGCCCCTATGCCAGCGCCAGCGATGTGGAA
>JBDTLV010000074.1:0-24311 GCA_039934615.1 Tahibacter sp. | reverse complement strand
GGATTCGGCTACGTCGTGTCGCACTCGGCCTGGCTCAGCAACGGCTTCTGCAACGGCGACGATTCCCCGTTGGGCTACACCTATGCAGGCAATTGGCAGCGAGTGTTCGTCGGTCGCCATCACGCGATTTTCCGCTTCACGCAGAACTACGAGCGCCACTGCGGGCCGAACAATCCGGCACCGACCACCCTGCTGCCGGTGACGATTGACTGGATGTTCTCCACCGGCCGCGACCATCCGCTGTGGGCGATCACTTACGACATGAACGCGATCGCGGCGGATTTCCTCGACGACGATTCGCGCGCGCCGTATGGCGAGCTGGAGATCGACGGCAACGGCGCGGCCGACATCGAAGGAGTCGCCTGGGGCGATCTGTGGAAGTTCACCACGACCTCAACGCCGCTGACCCTCAACTCAAGCTGGATCTGGAACGTGGCCAACACGATTCCCTATGTGAAAGAGTGGATTGCCTCGACCAACGCGACGATGGGTCTGGTGCAGACACAGACGCTCGCCCAGCAGGATGCCGGCGCCGGGCGCAATCCGTTTTTCCATGACCTCACACCGCGCTGGAATACGACATCGGCGTCGGGCAACGCGGGTGGCACCTACCTGATGCCCTGGCAGGGCGACTGGCCGTACCAAGCGAACTCGTTCAACCTCGGCCCGGCAACCTCGAACAACAATGCGCGCCTGACCTGGGGAACGCAGTACGGTTTCCTGGGCCAGACGAGCTACGCGTCGAATACGAACACGTCGGCCGGCAATAACGGGCCATTCCTGCCGGGCTGGCCGAAGAAGAGTTATTCGGTGCACATCGTCATGGGCGCGCATGCGGGACTTCCGGTCGAGGCGCAACGCACCCAAGTCGAAACGGTGCAAAGCCTGACCGTCAGCGCGACCATCGGCACGGTCGCGACCACCGGCCCGGCCGGCGTCAATCGCGTCGGTCTGCCGACCGACACGATCACCTACGCGCCATCCGGTTACGACCCGGTCTACGCCGCGCTGACCTTTGTCACGCCGGCACGCGTACTCGACGCGAACGTCGCCGTTGCCAGCGGCACCTTGCGCAAGCCCCTGCTGATCCTGCGCAACTACAGCGGTGCCTATCCGGCGACGGTGCGCTTCAACAACACGCCGCTGCTGCTCGATGTGGATTATTTCCCATCGCTACGCGTGGCCGCGAATGAATTGTGGATTACGCTCAATCGGGATTTGAGCGGAGCAACGAATCGCATTGAGGTGGTGCCGTAGCGGCGCATCGTATGGCGCGAGCGCAACCAGGCACGACGAGCAGAGCCGTCGTCGTCGTAACCGCGACCCGCGTGAGGCGCGGGCGGTCGTAGATCGGGCCACTACCCCGATGTCGGCTGCGAAAAGCCCATTGCCCATGGATCGACCCTTGCCATCTTCGATGCTCCGCGTCATCGGCGCAGCGCTCACTCGAAGCCGGCGCGGAAGATCCCGACCGTATTCGTATCCGACGCGATGTGATCGTCGGGCGTCGGATCCTGCAGGATCAGCACGGCCTGCAGGGATGCGGTCAACACCGTGGGATTCTCGGGATTCGCCGCCACGCTGGCCTGCAGGTCGAACATCAACGCTGTGTCGCCAGGCAACACGAAGCTCGCGCTGATCGCGCCGCTGCCGGCTGGCGCCGGGCAACTGGCGCCGTTGCCAACGCAGGTCCAGCTAAAGCCACTGAGGTTTGCGGAGCTGCTCGTCGTGAGAAACAGATTCTGCGTGTCGCCGATGATATTGTGCACATCAATAAAATAGTGCGTCGTTGCCCCGCCGTTGACGAAGTCGGCGACGTTGTCGATTGCCACGCCGACATCCGCGTCGGGTTGCGCATCCACATGCAAAAGCGTGCTTGCAGATGCCGTTTGTCCACTCCCACCCTGCTCCGTGACCTGCAGTGAAAGGGTCACGTCCGCCGTGGCATCGGCGCCCGTCAGATAGAAGAGATGCGTACCGCCGAGATACGCATTCAGGGCGCTCTGCGTACCGGTCATCGTCAAGGTCGACGTGTCACTGCCGTTGATCGAAACCCCTCCACTCGGGCTGGCCGAAAAGCTCCCTGCCGGCACGCTCAGCACCAGAGCCAGCGCGGAACTGCCGGCTTCGGCGATGCTGATGCCGTGCAGCGGCGACAAGGTGTCTTCAGTGACGAAGTGGCTGGACGGGGCGATCAATTGCAGACTGCCGTCGATCGCGTACCTCGAGGTCGGCGCAGGCAGCCCCATTGCCGAGGCTGCGTACATCGCCGCGAACAGAATCACGAATCCGAGGTGGGTCTTCATTCGCGGTCTCCTGCCACACTCGCCGTATCGACAAATAGGCTTACAAATCCGCTCGATCAGACGCAAAGGCTTCTTGACAAAGTACAACCCGTCAGGGGGCCGTTCCAGACGCCGCTTTGGCCTGCGCTCGAATCTGCGCCTCGACGCAGGCGATCGCGCTCATGTTGATCACGCGCCGCACGGTGGCCGACGGGGTCAGCACATGCGCGGGCTTGGCGACGCCCATCAGGATCGGCCCGAGCACCACGCCCTCGGTCATCGCGCGGATCATGTTGAAACTGATATTCGCCGAATCGAGGTTCGGGAACACGAACATGTTCGCGCTGCCTTTCAGCTGCGAGCTCGGGAACAGGTGCTCACGCACTTCCTCGCTCATCGCGGCGTCGGCCTGCATTTCGCCTTCGACCTCGAGCTTCGGCGCGCGTTTGCGCACCAGCTCGAGCACGCGTCGCATCTTGGACGCGGACGCCGATTCGGAACTGCCGAAATTGGAGTGCGACAGCAGCGCGACTTTCGGTTCGATGCCAAACAGCTTCAGGCGCAGCGCCGCCTGCAGCGTCGCCTCGGCGATGTGCTCGGCGGTCGGCTCATGCTGCACGTGGGTATCCAGGTAGAAAAATACCCCTTTATCATTGAATACCGCGGACATCGCGGACGGCGCTACCACGCCCTGGTCGAGACCGATGATGTCCGAAATGTACTGCAGCTTCTTCGAATAGCGTCCGACCACGCCGCAAATCAACGCATCGGCTTCGCCGCGCTCGACCATCAGCGCCGCAATCACTGTCGAGCGCGAGCGAACCACCGCCTTGGCCAGCGACGGCGTCACGCCGCGACGTTCCATGATGCGGTGGTAGTGCTGCCAGTAGTCATTGAAGCGCGGATCGTCGTTGATATTGCACAATTCAAAATCTTTACCCGGCTGCATGCGCAGCCCGATACGCTCGATGCGCTTGGCAATCACGTCCGGTCGGCCGACCAGGATGGGCCGCGCGAATCCTTCGTCGACGATGGTCTGCACGGCGCGCAGCACGGTTTCTTCCTCGCCCTCGGCGTAGACCACGCGCTTGGGCTCGGCCTTCGCCCGGTCGAACACCGGTTTCATGATCAGGCCGGTGCGGAACACGAAGCTGGTGAGTTTTTCGCGGTAGGCGACGATGTCGGCGATCGGTCGCGTCGCGACGCCGGAGTCCGTCGCCGCCTGCGCTACAGCCGGTGCCAGTTCGACCAGCAGGCGCGGATCGAACGGTTGTGGAATAAGGTACTCGGGGCCGAAACACAGCGGCGGACCGCCATAGGCGCGTGCGGCGACGTCGCTGACTTCGCGCCGCGCGAGCGCAGCGATCGCGTGCACGCAGGCAATCTTCATCGCCTCGTTGATGCCGGTCGCGCCGACATCCAGCGCGCCGCGGAAAATATACGGAAAGCACAGCGCGTTGTTGACCTGGTTCGGATAGTCCGAACGCCCGGTCGCGACGATCGCGTCGGGTCGAACCTGCTTGACCAGCTCGGGCAGGATTTCCGGCGTGGGATTGGCCAGCGCGAGAATGATCGGCTTGTCGGCCATGGTCTGCACCATCGCCTGCTTCAGCACGCCGCCGGCCGACAGACCAAGGAACACGTCGGCACCGACCACGATTTCCGCCAGCGTGCGCGCTGGGGTGTCGCGTGCATAACGCGCCTTGTCCTCGTCCATATCTTCGGTGCGGCCCTGATAGACCACACCGAACTTGTCCGCAACGCTGATGTGCTCGGGTTTCACGCCGAGCTGCACGAGCATGTCGAGGCAGGCCAGACCCGCCGCGCCAGCGCCCGAGGCGGCCACGCGCACGCTGCCGATGTCCTTGCCGACGACCACCAGCGCGTTGATGATCGCGGCGCCGACGATGATCGCCGTGCCATGCTGGTCATCGTGGAAGACCGGAATTTTTACCCGTTTGCGCAACTCGCGCTCGACTTCAAAACACTCGGGCGCCTTGATGTCCTCGAGGTTGATCCCGCCGAACGTCGGCTCCAGGCTCGCGATGATGTCGACCAGCTTGACCGGGTCCAGCTCGTCGATCTCGATGTCGAACACGTCGATGCCGGCGAATTTCTGGAACAGTACACCTTTGCCTTCCATCACGGGCTTGGCCGCGAGCGGCCCGATCGCGCCCAAGCCGAGCACCGCAGTGCCGTTGGTGATCACCGCGACGAGATTGCCGCGCGCGGTCACGCTGGAGACCTGGTTCGGATCCTCGACGATGGCCTCGCAGGCCGCCGCGACACCGGGCGAATAGGCCAGCGCCAGATCGCGCTGAGTCAACATGGATTTGGTCGCTACGACCTTGATCTTTCCCGCCGGAGCCTGGCGGTGGTATTCGAGGGCGGCTCGCTTCAATTCGTCGGCGCTGGACATGGGCTCTATTCGCCACACAGCGCGAAAACGCTTGCGGCGCAAGGGGTTGGGGGCTCGAAGACTATAGCACAGCGTCCGCAACCCGCCGTCGCGCTGCGCGCTGCGCCCGCTCGACAATTTGCCCGCCAGCACGTGGTGCTGCGGGCGCGAGTCTGGCCTGCCGACCCTAGTCGCAACCCTCGAAGCCGTTCGCGAAGAGACTGTCGCAGGCCCCATAGGTGGTCGCAGAGACCATCACGAAATTGCCGGCGGCGTCCTTGCTGCTGAAATAGGTACGGCACACATTCGTTGCGATGACGGTTTCCACATGGCTGAAATTTGCGCTGAGTGGCTGCCCGGCAAGGGTGATGGCGCTGCTGTTGGCGAACACGCCGACGGGGGCCGACCAGCTCGCCCCGTTGTCGATCGACTCAACCATCCAGACCTGCTGGTCGGCGCGCGAGCCATCCCACTTGCGGAAGGCATAGTAGGTCGCCAGACTGCCATCCTGCTGGCGCAGCGTGCGACCGACATTGTGCACATAGGCAGGAATACGCGGGTCGCTGCCGCCACAGTCCGGACCCAGGCCCCAGCAATACGGCGTGCCGGTGAACAGATTGGCTTCGTTGAGCAGCGCGCCGGTGGACGAAGGCAGTCCATCGCTATACGCGAAGCTTGCGCCGCCACCGCCGCTGCCGTCCGGGTAGAGGCTGTCTACGCGCAGGTAGACCTTGCCATCGACCAGGCCGAACGCGCCGACGTGGTTGCCCGCGAACGGCGTATTCAGCGGCCCCTGGTGCAGCACTACGGTATTGCTCGCGACGCTGCCCAGTTCGTTGACGCTGGTGTTGTAGTTGTACTGGCCGGTGCTGGCGCCGACGTTCTCGGTCCAGCCGAACAATTTCCAGGTTCCACTTTGCTGATCGAACGCCACGCGCACGAAGTCCAGTGGCGGGTCGATCGTCGCACCGTAGCTGGCATACGGCACGCTGGCGATGCTGTGGCGCAATTCGCCATCGCGACGAAAATGGATGCCATCGGTGGAGGTTGCGTGGGTGAACGCGGCTAGCGCCGAGGTGGTTGGGAAGTTGCTGTCATTGTTGGCCAGCACCCAGAGGTGGAACAGGCGCGTGACCGGTTCGTAAACAATAGAGTTGCGCAGGGAACTGCCACCCGGGGTCAGATCCGCCCCGAGGCGCACACCATCGAGGCGCACCGGACAGACGTCCCCGCGGAACGCGGGCACCGCTGCTACACCGGCCAACGGCAAGACAGCCGTCGCCAGCCCCCATACAAATCCACTCTTCATGCGCAACCCCTGGTCAGAATTCAAACCAGGGAACGCAGACAGCGACGCAGCGGCCACCCTGACGGTGACCGCTCCGTGCCCCTGCAGGATGCGTAACATCCCGCGTTCTAGCCCCCCTGGGAAATCACGGCGCCCTCCATCCGGGAGTAGCGCAGCACTTCACGCGGCTAGGCTAAGCCCTTTGCGTGCCAGAGTTGCGGGTCATCACACTTGTTTACAGTGCGCCAAAATGAGGCGCTAAAGGCCGAGTACGAGATCTTCGGCATGCACGCGCGCGACGCGGATCTTGTTCGCGAACAATGAAAACGCCAGCACGCCGGCCAGTCCGTTTGCACGTTTCATCCACGGCGGCAGATACAGCGGAGCGGCCAGATAGCCGCTGGCAAAGTACGGCTCCAGCGACAGCACGTCGTGCAGTGCCATCTTGCCGGCGAACAGGGCACGGCACAGATTGAGCTTGCGGTGGCGCAGCGCCCAGCGAAAAAATGTATGCACGGTCAGCAAGCCGTGCAAGTACACATTGTCCTTGGTGAACGCAGAGCCGCCACCGACCGGCACGCCACGGAACACCCGTTGCGCCGAACCGAAGCTGTCCGCGTCGGTTTGGCCGGAGTCCAGGAAGAAGCGGAACACCTGGATGAAATCGGCACCGGCCAGCGCCATGTGGATCGCCACGATGCGCAGCGAGATGCGCTTCATGCGTTCGATGTCGATCGAGCCGGACATCAGTTCGGCAAACACCGCGAGTCCTTCCTGAGTGGCGGTGACGCGCGGCGAGGAGCGTCCCAGCGATTTGAGATTGGGCTGCTCCCGTCCGTTGAGTCCGGTCAGGGTATGCACGAAGGCTTCGTGTTCGAGCAACTGGTGACGATCGTATTCGGAAAAGCAGGTCGCCGAACGCAGGCGGATCCGTGTCGGTCCGGCAGCGGCCTTGGCGATCAGGTCCGGGTCGATGACGACGTCGATTTTGTGGAACTGGAAAAACGTATCCAATTGCTCCTGCAACTCGGCCTTGAGGATTTCCGCCGGTATGCAGTAATCCGCATCGCTGGTGAGCAACTCCTGATCCAGCTCGCCGGCCAGCTCGATGAAATGCCGCGCCGCGTCCAGGTTGGTCAGCTCGGCGCCGGGGACTTTCTCACCCGGGCGCCCGTAAAGGCGGATCGAATGCGCAGTGACTGCCGCGCTGCCCACGCTGTCGAGCAACTCCGTCGCTATCCGCCAGGACTCCGCGCTGCGGCGCAGATAGACGCCGATCGGGTGCTGCGCGTCGGCTTCGTTTTCAATCGCGATCAGCTCGGCGCGTTCGCGCGACAGATCGCTGCGCTCGTAGACGGGATTCGGCAGCGCGCCGCGACCGGCTCTGAAGTCTTCCAGAAAGCGTTGCTGCACGGTCGCCGGCCAGCTCACCGCCTGCAACAGACGAATATTCCGGATCGCCGCGACCAGACGCTGGTCCAGCGAGGTACAGCGGGCGAGCGCAGCGGATTCGGCGTCGACGGTGGGCATGATGGCCATGCGCCACTATATCGCCCGCGGCGCGGGCTGCGAAGCGCTGCCGGTCGACCGTGGCCGGTCCGATGGCGCGGGGTGATGCCTGATCGGCGCTTCAGTGACCCTGCGGCACAAAACGGATCGCCTGACCACCGCCGGCGGCGAGCCGAATGAGCAGTGTGTCGGTGCTGCTTACCACGCGGCGCTCGATCGCAAAGTCAAATGGTTTACTTTTCCAGTCCGCCGCATCTCCGTCGCGGTAGATCTGCGCGACGTACTTGCGCCCCGGATCGAGAAACGCCAATGACACCGGCAGCACGCGTCCGTTCTCGTCGGTCAGACTGCCCAGGTACCAATTGTCACTGCGCCGGTCCTTGCGCGCGATGGTCACGTAGTCGCCGATCTCGCCATTGAGCACACGCGTCTGCGCCCAGTCAGTTGGCACATCCTTGATGAACTGGAACGCATCGAGATGCTGCTCGTAATTCTCCGGTAGATCGGCGGCCATCTGGATCGGGCTGTAGATCACCACGTACAGCGCGAGCTGCTTGGCCAGGGTGGTCTGAATCATCTGCTTGCGCCCTTGCAGACTCAAGATGCCCGGCGTGTAGTCCATCGGACCGGCGAGCATGCGGGTGAAGACCAGATTCGCCTCGTGTTCCGGCGGATTCGGTGGATTGCCCCAGCACGCGAATTCCATGCCGCGCGCGCCTTCGCGGGATATCCAGTTGGGATAGGTGCGACGCAAGCCGGTGTCCTTGATTGGCTCGTGCGGATTGAACGCGATATGCCGCTTCGCCGCTTCGGCGACCACCCTGAGATGATGCCGCGCCATCCATTGGCCATCGTGCCATTCGCGCTTGACCACGCCGTCGCCGTCGTCGCGCTCGATCTGCCCGTCGTCGGTCACGTAGCCACCCTTGACCACATCGACGCCGAGCCCCTGATACAGATCCAGTGCCGCACCGAGCTGTTGCTCGTAGTGACTGACCGCTCCGCCGGTCTCGTGGTGGCCGATCAAATGCACACCTTTACTTTTTGCATACGCCGCCAGTCCCGGCAGATCGAAATCCGGCGTCGGCTCGGTGAAGCTGAAATCGTTGCCATTGCCAAACCATTGCCCATCCCAGCCGACGTTCCAGCCTTCCACGAGCACGCCCCGGAAACCATTCTTTGCCGCGAAATCGATATAGCGGCGGGTGTTCTGTGTCGTCGCGCCGTGCGCGGGGCCGGTCGACCAGGTGGATTTTTCCAGGTGCATCTCCCACCACACGCCGACATATTTGGCGGGCTGGAACCAACTCACGTCACCGAGCGCATTGGGCTCATTGAGATTCAGTTCCAGATTGGATTCGTACAGCGCGGACGCGCTGTCGGCGATGCGCAGGGTCCGCCACGGCGTGTTGAATGGCGCGCTGCGTCGCACCTTCCAGCCCTCCGCAGCGGGTGGCAGTTCGACGCGGAAGCGCTGCAGTTCAACGCGTCGCAAGTACATCGCCGCGTAGTCGACCAACGCGGCTTCGTGGAATGCGATATGCAATCCTGCCTCGGTACGGATCGACATCGGCGTGTGCGCCATCCCCACTTCGGTCAATGGGGTCCGATTGTATAAGTATTCATAACTGTTCCACTCGCCCGCAGGCACCCACCACGCGGTCGCCGCGGGCACGACATCGAACTCGGTCAGCTCACCATCGATGATCACGTCCTTGAGCTGTGGTTGATCCGGAAACTCGTAGCGAAAGCCCACCCCGTCGTCGTAGACGCGGAATACCACGTCCAGCGAGCGCTTCAGTTTGACTTTCTCGGTGAAGCGCACGCGCAACTCATTGTAGCGATTGCGAACAAAGCGATTCTCGCCCCAGGGTTGTTCCCAGGTCTCGTCGACGCTGCGCGTGGACTGACTGGCGAGTGTCAGGTTGCGGTCGAATTTTTCCGTGTTGCGTAGCAGGAATCCCAGCCGAGAGGCACGAATCACCGGCACACCGAGACGGCTGACCGCATAGCTAGCGCGCTCCTCGTCGAGCCCGATAGCGACCGACAGGATCTTGCCCGGTGACGTGACCGTGGCCACCACGTGAGGCTGCTTCGGCGGCTCCGCCGCGAACGTGGGCAACGCGGTCAACATCCACAGACACGCAAGCAGACTCCGCACCGACATGTCGATCACTCCCGCCAACGCGAACCGCGCCTGCGCCGATCCTAGCTGCGTCGCCGCACGAGTCGCGATGTATACGTATGCGTTGCTGTCATTTGGACGGTGCCGCTCCTTGGAACCTAGTCGGGCAATCCGCTCGCCTGGCGTCGATCCCGCCGCGAAAACGATCTGCGGAGTTGCCACATCCAGCCCAGGTTTCTCACCGCGAAGCGCAATTCGGTGCCCGCGCCGATCACGGTTCTCCTGGCGGGAAATTCGGCGTTGAGTCAGCCCATAAAATCGATTGACAGCCATGCAAATTCGACCGAGTCTGCGATCTTGCCATTACCACAAGGAGAATTTGCCATGTTGACCGTGATAGCCAGCAACGTCCCCGGCCCGCTGCCCCTGACGCTTCCGTTCAATTCGCCACTGGACGGCCCGGTGACGTTTGCGTTCTCCAGTACGGCCTGGAGCAATACAACACCCGGCACCACGATTGGCGTGGACATCCTGCTCGACAGCGTACTGATCGGCACCACCGTGATGTCTTCCAACAACCCTGGGGAACACCGCACACTGCCGACGCAGATTGTCGGCACGAAAATCACCGATGGTCCGCACAAGATCACCGTGCAGGCACACAACGCGAATACGATCACCGATCAGAATGACTATTTCTCGGTCTGGATCATCGACTGAGTACGCCATCTGCGTACATGCCTGATGGAGACACGTGGCGCCGGCCCGGCGGGCGCTGCGGCTGGCGAATTTCGGCAATGATGAAACCGGCGTTTCCCGCATACGGCATTCCGAGACTTGCGCAGTCGGCCGTGCAGCGTGCGCCGCCTCCCGCGCGCGCATCCCCGCGATGGTCACCAGAGTCCATCCGCAACGTGCGCTGCAAGGTCAACGCGACTCCTTGCGGCGCTTGCCTCTCGCTTCAAGGCACGGTCATTTCTCGCCCGGACGTCCTTCCGCGACCAGCGGCGTTTCCCCGAAGCGCCGCATCAGCCGTGCCAGATAGACTTCCATCGTTCGGTGATGGCCGAAGACATACTTGGCCATGAAGCGGAATATCGGGTTGTAGACTTCGCCGCGCTCGGTGATGGTGAGCCGGGTGCCACCGGACGCGTCGGCCAATTCGAAAATCCAGCTGCCGCCGAACGGCGCGTCCTTGTCGACGATCGTCGTCACGAATTTCTGCGGTGGGTCGGATCGATCGATACGATACGTCAGTACCCCGTGCCGGCTTTTCTCGCGATACAGCGTCTCGCCGGAATCGCCCTGCATGACCTCGACCGATTCGACTTCGCCGCGCCACGCCGGCGCCTGCGCCAGGTCGCTGATCAAGGCATACACGGCTTCGCGTGGTTGCTTCAATGCCACGCTGCGCGCGATCACGTGCGCCTGCGGCAAGCGCGTGCCGATGACGACCACGACCAGGACGACGAGCGCCAGCAGCGCGAAAACAATGAGGGCCAGCTTGATCATCGGATTTTTTCCTTTTTCGACATTTTCAGTTGCAGGCGGAGCGCGGCATCGGCCAGCAAGCGCAATCCTTCGACCGCCCTCACCAAGTCGTCCGCTTCCAGCTCCGCCAGCATGTCCGCCACGCGGGATGCATCCAGTACCGACGTCGCCGCCATCGCCGTTGCACCGAGACGCGTCAACGTCAGCTGTGCCTCGCGGCGATCGCTCGGGTTTGCGGTTTTCCTGGTATAGCCCAGTTCGATCAGACCCTTGATGGCCGCAGAAAACGTGGACGCCTGCACACCCAGATGCGCAGCCAGCACGCTCGCCGTCAGCGGACGGTCTTCATGCAGGTGCGAAAGAATGGTCGAATCGCGCGCCGACAATTGATACTCCGTCGACTTCGCCTTTACGTGATCGGCGTGACAGGCAAGATAGATTTGCGGATAGCCGCGCTGGATCGCTTCGATGTGCTTCTTCATCACCGCAGTTTGGACACGGAATATTGGTTCGTCAAAACGAAGCAATCCACGGGAACGACCCACGTGCGCCTGCGGTTGCAATCAGCGGCAGCGTCGCGTTGGCAGCGCTATGGCAATGAAAGCAACGCTTTCAGAATCCGCTCCGAGCGCCGTTGACCGTAGCCGTGTCCGTAGGCGCTGGAGGTCACCGCGACCACGAGCGCGCGCGACGGCACAACGTAGATCTTGTTACCGCCATTGCCGGACGCGAAGAAGACCGGGATGCGCTGGCCACCGATGTCGCTCAGCAGTTGTTCGAGGGACACCATGCCAATCGGTGAGGACTTCGCCTCGGGCAGATACGCAGCGACCATTTCGCCGACCCCGTGCAGGCGTCCTCGATCCATTGCAGCGCCGAACAACAAGGCGGTGATGCTCTTGCCGGCGGAGCGGATATCGTGCAACGACTCCACTCCTTCCTGATGGTAGTAGCGCTCCGCGATCCGCTGGCCATGGCGACGCACCACCAAGGCCTTGAGGTCCGGGTGTTCGTCATGGTCCCAAGCGGCGAGCACGTGCTCGATCGATTGCCTCTCGGCGACGGAAGCGGTGGCGCTCGACGCGGACGATACGACTCCACACATCCACAGTAGAACAAACGCGATCCATACCCCAGCTTTCGTTGTCATGACACGTCTCGATGCCGGAGCGGACGCCCGTTCATGGCTGGATTTTGCACTTCTCACGCAGACAGCGTGCGAGCCTTGATCGCGACACGCCCCATCCAGTCTACTTCCTGCCACGCCCCTGGAACCTGCTGCGTGCCGCAGCCGCTCCTGCACCGAATGGAGGATTGCATGCACGTGCCGCGCCGTTGGCTCTTTCTCACTGTGTGTACGATGGCGCTCGCTTCGCTCCCGGCCACGGCGGCGACGACGGCCACCGCAGCGCCTGCCGCCGAAGCGCCACGCCCGATCGAATCGCACGACTTTGATTTCGAGTTCGGTCGCTGGCACGTGGAGCATCGCGTCAAGCGCCCCGACGGCTCCTGGCTGCAATTCGACGGCACCTGCACGGCGCGGCCCTTCCTCGGCGGATCGGGAAATGTCGAAGACCACGTCTTCAACAAGCCGACCGGCATTGCGCGCGGTGGCGGATTGCGTGCCTACAATCCGGCGACGAAGGAGTGGGCGATCTGGTGGATCGACGCTCGCGATCCGCACGGTGCGCTCGATCCGCCGGTGAAAGGCCGCTTTGAACAGGGCATCGGAAACTTCTATTCCGACGGTATGCAGAATGGAAAAATGATACGTACCCGGTATCAATGGTCACAGATCACCGGGACGACCGCACACTGGGAACAGGCTTACTCGGCCGATGCAGGGAATACCTGGAATACGAACTGGATCATGGAATTCCGACGCACGCAGTAACTGCGACTGAGGCGCGGCGAACCTCTCCGCACCGGCGAAGGGTCTGGCTACCTCCATCGCATGATGGCGCGCTGCGACCCACGCGTCGACAGTTGGGTATCGCCGCACTCGGCTCCACGGGATACTCTTCCCTAAAAGTCCACTGTTTTACATTATCTCATCAAGCCGACGGCTCCCGCCCCACGGTGAGCAAGCGCAGGAAAACCTCGTGCTGATAGCGACTCATGCGCAGTTGCTGGCCGGAGTCCATGGTCACGACGTGATGCCCATTGAACCAGGGATGGATGGTCTTTACACGACGGATATTGACGATCGCGGAGCGGTGGATGCGCGCGAAGCGGCGCGGATCCAGTCGCGCGACGAGCGACGACATCGTTTCGCGCAATTCGTGCACCCGGTCAGCCAGATGGATGAGCACGGTGTTGCCGCTGGCCTTGATCCAGACGACGTCGTCGACGTTAAGCAAAATGATGTGCTCGTTGTTGCGCACGGGAATGCGTTCCAGGAACGCGTCGCGATGACGCAGCGATTCGAGCGCCTCGAGGATCTGCTGCGCCGCGGGCGTCGGGGCGCCAGGGCGGCTCAGGCGTGCCTTCGCCCGTTGCAGCATGTTCGCGAAGCGCTCGCGGCTGAAGGGCTTGACGAGGTAGTCGACGGCGTTCGCTTCGAACGCGCGCACGGCGTACTGCTCGTACGCCGTGACGAAGATGGTCGCCGGCAGGTTCGCAGCGCCGATCGCCGCGACCACTTCCATGCCCGTCATCGCCGGCATCTGGATATCCAGGAATACGAGGTCGGGCGAACGCGCGCGAATCGCGCTCACGGCGGATGCGCCGTCACCGCATTCGCCCACGAGTTTGATGGAGGCATCCTCGCGGAGCAGGCGCACGATCGCCTGTCGCGCGATCGGTTCGTCGTCGACGACCAGCGCCGAGATTTTCATGCGGGGGCGTGTTCGGGCACGTCGTCGAGTTCGTCGTCGAGTTCGTCGTCGGGCTCATCGAGTGCGCGATACGGCAGACGGATGCGGCAAACGACGCCGTGCGGCCAGATCATGTCGAGACGGATCTGCGCGGCATCGCCGTAAAGTTCTTTCAGTCGCAGCCGCGTATTGGACAGGCCGATACCATGTCCCGCGCTTTCGCCATTGCCGGCCAATGTACTGTTGCGATTGCGCACATCGATGCACAGGCTGGCGTCTTCGCGACGGCTTTCAATCTCGATGCAGTCGGTGCCCACGCGTTGCGCGATACCGTGACGGATCGCATTCTCCACAATGGGTTGCAGCAGCAGACTCGGCACCGCGCCATCGAGCGTGTCCGGTGCGACATAGACCTGCGTGGTCAACCGGTCCTTGAATCGCATGCGCTGGATGCCAAGGTACAGATCAAGCAAGGCGAGCTCCCGACGCAGCGAAATTTCCTGACCGTCGTAGTCCTCGAGGAACGCGCGCAGCAGATCGCTCAGGCGCAGCAGCATGTCTTCGGCGGACAGCGCGTCTTCGCGCAGCAAGGTCACAATCGCATGCAGCGTATTGAACAGGAAGTGCGGCTGCAACTGGGTCTTCAGTACCTGCAGTCGCGACTGCGCCAGCTCGGTCGCGAGCCGGCTCGCTTCGATATCGCGCCGCGCCTTCTCGGCCTGGAAGTGCAGTGCCTGGCGGATGGCGACGAGTGCCCAATAAGTGACGAGACCCGTACCAAGATGTTTGGTCGCGAACTGCCAGACCTGCTCGCTAAACGAGCTGGGTTCGAAGACAGTGGAAATCATGGCGCCAACGACCAGCGCGGCGAAAGTGGTAGCCGCGCTAGTGAGGATGTGCGTGAACACGGCACCCCAACGCAGTGGCGGCCCGATCGGATAGCGTTCGGCCAGACGAAACACGAGTAGGCCGAGCGCGGCCCACGTGTACCACTGGACCATCGACCAGCGCAGATAGTCGCTCAATGCCCAGGTCTGCCCATACATCGCATCGTGCACAAGGCCGTGCAACGCGAATACCACGACAACCACGGACCACAGAAAGAGATAGCGGAAGAAGCCGATTTCAATGCTGCCGAGACGGATGTTCATCCTCCCATCCTAGGCAATGGATGCCGCGGCGCAAAGCGCCGCACCGCGCAACGACGATTCGCCACGGCGCAACGACGATTCGTCCCGAATCCCTTTCCTGCCATGCGCAGAACTGGCCCGATGGCGTCACCGCCAGAGCCATGAAAGGCCATCCCATGCGCGCATTCCTCGTTGTCGTTTCCACCACTCTCGTCGCAATCGCTCCGCTGTCCGGTGCCACACAGCAGACGCGTTATCTGGAACTCGTCAATCGCGCCAACGACAGCGTGATCGCGCTCGCCACGGCGCCCACCGGCAGCGACGTGTTCACGGCCAAGCCGCTCGCCGTCCCCCTGCCCGGCGGCGGTACCGCCATCACCGTTGAGGTCGCCAGCGAATCCTGTCGGCTGGATTTTCGCTTCACGTTTCGCACCGGCCGCAGCATCGTCTACCGCGATGTCGATATCTGCCATCACCGTGGCCTGCATATCCAGCGGCTGCGACGCACCAGCAATCGGGCCTGACGCCATGCTCGGCGTGCTGCTTCAGTGCCGGGCCGATCGGATTCCGGATCGCTGTTGCCGCGAAATCCGGCGCGACGCGTAGGCGTGCTCTGTTCGTGCGAGCTCGAAACGAACTGTCGCGCTAAAAGGTGGCTGAATAGACAATGGTATTTGCCAGCCAGACACCGGCCTCGCGTGGAAGCGTCGCCTTCAGGCAGGCGGCACCGTGGCTATCCCCTCGACGGGGCCCACCGACTCAAAGCGCCTATCGTGGAGCCGAATATTTTCCAGGCGCAGGGTGATTCTCAGTTCGTCGCCGGCGATGATATGAGCCTCGCAACGAATGCGTCCTCCGATCGCCCGATCGACACGAACGGTGGTGGGCGCCGGCGGCACGACGAGGCCCATCGGCATCACTTTTCGTACGTCCGCCCCGCTGAACACCGTTACCACGTCAGTCGTCGAAACCGACCGGACGATCGGGGACCGACAGCGATCCGCCCGCGGCAGGAACACGCTGAAGCCCACATCCACCGAACCCATGTGAACCTCGATGGAGCCTCGAACCAATACAGCTGTTGCCATCCGATGGCGAGATCCGGAGGAACGGCCGTGGTGCCATCGCCACAGGCGCAGGATGACCTGACGCTGCCCGCGACGAGCGCCGCAACGAGGAACGACAGAGCCCAGGAAACCGGAGAACGGCAGAACGGCAGAACGGGCGCATGGGTACTCCGGGAAGAGCGCAAGCGATGGTGGATGTATCGATAAACGCGGATGGCCACGCCGCGGGGTCACGGCGACCGAAGCAAGTCGCTGCGCCGCTGCGCCGTCGATCGCACGGGCTCGTGGCGTACGCCCGGCGCAATGCGAGGAAGGATCTGTCAACACGTCGACGAAGCGAATTTATCCACTCCTGCGCACTTGCGCTGCGGCGGTGAACCCTCGCCGCAACCGAAGCATCGCAGTGCTCCGCTCATCGGTGCCGCGTGAAAGCCTTTCGCGGGAATCCGGGTCTTAGCTGCCCGTCATGTCGCCGCCGTGCGCGCCGCATGCCACTCATCGTTGACTAAAGTGGATAAAGGAAGTGTTTTCTTTGTCTGCAAGGCATGGCTTTGCGATTTTCGGGGCCTGCGGTGTCGGCGCATCACGCGATCGCGTTTGCAATGGGGAGTAATACCACGTGAAATCCTTCCACGTTTCTGGCGGAATGGCGCTGCTGCTTTGCCTGGCGATGCCACACGCGTCCCGCGCGGACGGTGTGCTGGATACGTCGTTCGGCGCGCTGGGGCGTTTTATCGGCAGCGTGGACAACAACAACAATGCGACCACGGCGGGGATTGTCGTGCAGCCCGATGGCAGAATCCTGATCGGTACATCGGCCACGCTGACCGGCGCCTCGTGCAGCTCGGGCTTTGCATTGAATCGACTGAGGGTGAACGCGACGGGACTTGACAGCGGCTTCGGCAACGCCGGTGTTTCCAACTATTGCTTTACTGCACAAATGCCTGCGGGCTGCGTCGACTATGACCGCCTGTCGGCAATGGCGGCCCTGCCCGGTGGTGGCGCGCTGCTGGCCGGCAGCGCCTTTCTGTGCAGTGCTGCATCGGGCAGCTGCAGCAAGTCCGATGTCGCACTGCTGCGCGTGAACGGCGCAGGCGTGCCGGACGCAGCGTTCAACGGCGCGGGCGCGATGCTGATCGGCAGCGGCGCGAGCTACGGCGACTCGCTCAATCGCAATGCGCTGGATGTGGCGGTCGCAGCCAACGGTACTGTTTTCGCGGTCGGTTCGACGGCGATCGCAGGTGGGTTTCCAGCATCGGCGCAAAATCTTGCCGTATGGGCCGTGGATGCGAACGGCGGCCTGATCCGTGAGTACAGGGAAAGCTCGGCGCTCAATGCCGCCGCGACCGCAGTGGGTCTGCAACCCGACGGAAAGATCATCGTTGCTGGCTGGACCGAGAAGACCAATACCGCGACCAACGTCGTGACGATCGACCGCGACTGCGTGATTTCGCGCTACGCGCTGCAGGGCACAACGCTCGCGCGCGACGAGAGCTTTGGCACCGGCGGCCGCGTCACGTTTGCTTTCGACATCGGTGGAAATGGCGCCACGCCGGGTTCCGCGGTGAATGACGACACGTGTTCCAGCGTTGCCGTGCAGCGTGATGGTCGCATCGTCTTCGCCGGCTGGTCGAACAGTGACGGCACCGGCGGCAGCCGCGCATTCACCGGGCGCCTGCTCGCCGATGGCGGACTCGACCCTGCGTTTCTTTCTGGAAATGTGCGTATTTACTATTTCGAGAGCGGTGCCGCCGGCATGGTCAACCGGGCGACCAAAGTGCTGGTGCAGGGGGACGGCAAGATCGTCGTCAGTGGCCAGGCGTCGACGGCGACCGGCAGCGGACGCGCGATCGACTTCGGCGTGGTGCGCTTTCTGCCCGACGCCTCATTCGACTATGGCGGCTTCGCCGGAACGTCGCCGGGCTCGATCGGCTCGCGCTCGATGGTGGATTTCTCCCCGCTCACCGGCAGCACCAGCTACGACATGGCGTACACCGCCGCATTCGATGCCGGCCGTGTCGTGATCGCAGGCGGCGAAAGCACGTTCCGGGTCGCGCGCCTTGACGCGGATGGCATCTTCGGCAACGCGTTTCAGTAAGCGTCATCGACCAGATATCACAGGAGTATATTATGTTGCGCACTGGAGTTCTCCACATGCTGATCCTGGCGAGCGCCTGCGTGCCGTTTGGCGACGCGTACGCCGGTAGCGGCGATCTGGACCCGGTTTTCGGCAGCGGCGGCATCACGATCGTCGACTTCACCCCGCTCTCGACTGCACCGGGCACCGTAGGCAGCCCTTCCACCGACCTCGATCCGAGAGGTCGCACGTGGGGCGCGGCGACGGTGGTCGGTGTCGGGACGCGAGGCCTCGGGCTCACGCGACTGACTCGGGATGGTCAGCTTGATCCGACATTCGGGACCCTGGGAATCCGCTACACCGCGAGCGATCAGCCGGCGTCGTTTCAGTTTGACGCGCTGCGTGTCGATCGCGACGGTCACGCCTATGTGACCTACGAAGATGGCGATCCGACCGTGTGGCACGTCTGTCGTCTCGCAGAAGACGGCAGCATCGATGTCAGCTACTTCGATGCAGGATGCGCCGCGGTGCCGATGCCGATCACGAACTTTCGTGCCCTAGTCGTGAATCCCGTGGATGGCAACGTGTGGCTGCTCGGCTCCGCTGCCCACACCGGCTCGCTGTTGCTTGAGCCAGCCGTTGTGGAAATCGATACCGCCACGCACAGCGTGCGCAGTGCGCGCATACCGGTCGCCGGTGCCAACGTCGATATACGCGCAGCAACATTCAGCAGCACCGGCGTACTGTTCGTGACGGGCGCGTATGCCACGATCGGCGCCAATCGCGACGCGTTCGCCGGCAGCATCACCCGCGCCGGCAACGGATTTTCGTTCCAGTTGCTCGGCAGCGTGTCCTACAACGTGGGCGCTACGCTGGCCGATGTCGGCCGCTGCATCGCGCTGACAGCAAGCGACAAGGTGCAGATCGGCGTCGCGATCGAAGCCGGCGGTGGCGCGATCGAATGGGGCAGCGCGCGCTTCAGCGCTCCCGATACGCTCGACCCGGGCTACGGCATCGGCGGCAAGACCGCAGAAGTCATTGCAAGCAGCCAGTACGCCGTCTCGAACGACGAGTCGGCCATCGCTGGCTGCGTCGCCCAGCGTGACGGCGGATTCACCCTTGCCGGCAATCATCGCTTCGCCGATCCGGCCGCTGCGGATCAGCCGGGTGCTGCGTTCGCACTGCATCGTCTACGCAGCGACGGCACGGCCGACCAATCGTTCGGTGGCGATCTTGCCCTGCCAGGCGTCGGCTACAGCCTCGCGTTCGCGGGAACCGCGATCGACTATTTGCGCTCTGCAGCCAGTGCGAAACCGCGACGCGACATCGCCCTGTCGATCAGCAAGGTGCCGCACAGTGGCGCCGTGATTGTCAGCGGCGTCTCGCTGCGTCCGGGCTCGTTGAGCAATCCGCAGGACCTGGTGATCGTGCGCGTGCTTGGCGATGAAATCTTCGACGCGACTCAGGAGTGATATCGCGCATTTTCCACACTGTCGCACCCTGAAATTGCTGCTCAGCCACGACGCAGGAAGTGCCACGCCGCTGCGGTAAGGCTGTAAGCAACGTGCAGTCGAAACGGGACTCAGACCGGTTCGCCGAGTTCAACGCGCGGCCAGCACGCTGCAGGTAGTCGGCGCGATCAGGACTTCGGCGACGCTCGTGGCGGTGTCATGACCAGGCGAGCCACCAGGTGTTCGATCGCTGCCTGGGGATTCGCGCAGCGGCCCGCGTGCACCGGAGACGTCTGGATGATTGCGCTGCGCGGCGCGGTAAGCCAGTGGAAACGTGCGCGTTGTGGAAGTTGTGCGATGGGGCCGGAACCCGGCGTGCCGGCACAGATCGCCGAAACCGCGGCGAGGTGGCGGCGCACCGTCTCGATGTCGACATCCGGCGCCAGCGCGATGAGTCGCGCTTCATCCAGTTCGATGCGCGCCTGCAGGAATTTTGTCGCGGCGCTGGACAAGATCACCCCGGCGTTGATGAATTCGGCACGCTCGACGCGCGGCACGACGCGGATGACGGCGTAGTCGTAGAGATCAGCCGCGCGCACGGATAGCCCCCTCGACAAACGCCTGCCGTTGCGCGAGGCGCGCCAGGAAGTAGTCGACGTAGTGACGCCGGCGCAGATCCGCACTGATTGCGTCATCATCGAGGGTCAACCAGTGATCGGGAACCTCGGCGAGAATGGTCTCAAAGACCGCGGGCGTCAGCCGTGCGGCAAGTTCGGCATCAACCGCGGCGATCGTCGTTGCGACCGGCAGCAGTACATGATCCTTGATCGATGGAAACGCTTTCGCGGCGCTGTCGAGCCGGCCGTCCCAGCCATGGTGAAAAACCAGCGAGGCGCCGTGATCAATCAGCCATAGGCGCCGATGCCAGATCAGCAGATTGGTGTTGCGCGCGGTGCGGTCCACATTGGTAATAAACGCATCGAACCAGACCACGCGTGACGCGAGATCGGCATCAATCGTTTCAGCGGCGGGATCGAAGGCCAACGAGCCCGGCAGATAATCGAGGGCGAGATTGGTACCGACGCTTGCCCGGATCAGCGCCTGGATTTCGGCATCGGCTTCGGTCCGCGCCAACTCGCCGTCGAGCTCGGCCAGCACGATTTCCGGTACCGGCAGGCCGAGCACGCGCGCGATCTCACCCGAGATCAGCTCAGCCACCAGCGCTCGCGCACCCTGCCCCGCGCCGACGAATTTGAGCACATACAAACCGTCGTCGTCTGCTTCGACGATCGCCGGCAACGAGCCGCCTTCGCGCAGCGGAGTGACGTAGCGATCGACGTTGACGGTTCTCAAGGCAGTTCGCAGAATGGCAGCCGAAGCACGGATTGTCGCAGAGAACCGGGGTGTCTACTTGACTGATGGTAGCCAGCTCCACGAAAAGCGAGCGCGACTTGCGATGCTGCCGCGCGACGATTCGCACAATCGCGTCCCCTGGGTACGGCGGTTTGCGGTTGTCCGTACCGATCCAATCCAACCCAATCCTTACAGCGCAATCTGCCCAAGTGCGACCGCCCGCGAGCACGCAGCGGCGCGGCCTTTGACCTGCAGTCTCCGCGCGGCGGACTGAAAGTGGAAGTTCACGGTACACTCGGCGATGTGGAGAATGTGAGAAATTTCCCACGAGGTTTTACCAGCGGCGGCCCAGTGCAGGACTTCGCGCTCGCGCGGGCTAAGGGCGGCGGTGTGTCTGGGCTCCCCGAGGATACGGTCGACACTGACCTGCAGGCAGGAAGCGAACAGCAGCAATGAAGCGAGGCGCGGCGAGAAATCGCGCAGCTCGCTGCGGGCACTGGTAGCAAATGTCATCAGCGCCCACCTGGCGCCAGGAGAATGCAGTGGCACGGTGACACCGCCCTGCATGCCGTGCGCACCAGCCAGACGCAGAACGCTGCGAGCGCGATGGCCGATATCGGCGCGCGTGAAACCTACGCGGCCGGTTGAGAGCCATGGCGTCACTGGCAATCCGGCACGCACGTGCTGAACGCGAGGATCGTCCTGTTCCTGCTCGCTACCGTCCGTCGCACGATTGCGGGTCACGCTGTGGCGCCGCATCCATTCGTCCGGAAAATTGCCAAACTCGTGAACCCGGGTAGCGGGACAGGAGTCCGCCAGCGACAGGCGCGCTCCGTAGGCGTGGTAGTCGAAACCCAATTCCCGAGCAAAAGCCTGCGTGGCGAGGACCAGCGCCGGCTCATCGCGCAGCTGCAGTATCGATTCGAAACTATCCCAATCGCGTGGCATGCCCGCACGCTCCTATCGAATACCACCCCTCGACGGTGGAGGATAGGAGTCGTACTGAAAAAATCTGTTAAGAATTCCACTGTGGAAGAAGCGCGACACTGTTGCGTTTGTGGCACGGCATGGAATGGGCTGCACGCCAGTCGTGCAGCCCATGACTCGGGTCACGGCTGGATCGTGACCGCCGCCGTAGCACTGGTGTCGCATGGCGTGCTGAATTGAAAGAGTCCGTAGACGCCGGTAAAAACCGACGTCGGCGGAGCCCAGGACAGTCCCAGCCATGCATTGCGCGGCTGTGTGCCGAGCAATACGCTGGTCGGCACGCTCTGCACCAGCGTGGAGTACACATCGCAGCCGCCGACGCTGGCACCGACTGTATCCAAACTCAGCTGCCAATAGGTGCCATGCGGAAGGGAGAATGTGCGAGTGATGCTGGCGCCGACATCGCCTGCGGTGACCGCATGAAAGTTCGGAATTGACAAGTTTTGCGGCGTGACGGCGAGTTCGGCGCGCACATGGCTGGCCAGGGAGGTTCCCGCGGCATAGACGCGGCTCGGAAAATTCAGGCCTTGTCCAGACTGTTCCACCGAATCGAGGAAAACGCGACGGTCGCGCACCGCGCTTTCAATCGCAGCGGACGTGGCGAGGTTGCCGGCTTCCGCTAGGCGAGCCGCCAGACCCGCCACGTGCGGTGCCGACATTGAAGTGCCCGACAGATAGCGGTAGGTGTTCTGCACCGTTCCGTAGGTTTGGCATTGTGTAAGAATTCCGACCGCGCAGGCCGCCGTCGCGAAGGTCGAATAGATCCGTGTGGAAGGCGCCCAGGTATCGACGCAGCTACCGTAGTTGGAACCGGGTTGGTTGCCAAGATCCGCGTTTCGAAAGCCCCCAAGGCACTGGATCGCCCCTGACACCACGCCGCAATGCATGGGTTGTGCGGCTTGCCCATAACTGTCCATCCCGCCGACGACCATGATTCCGTCGGTTGAATTGCGCGGATTGTAGGCCTTGTCGCAGGCGTCCACGAAGCCGTTGCCGGCCGACTGCGCAATGAAGGCGCCGGGGTATGTGGCAGTGCTTTTTGCTGTATTATACATTGCTGCGCCAAGCGGCGCAGTCTTGGCGTAGATGTTGTCGATGCCGTTGCTCGACACGTTGACGATGCCGACCTCGGCAGTCTTTTCGACTCGCATCTTTACCCAGTCGAAGGCGGCCATTGTCGAAGAAACGCTGACCAACCCGTGCCTCAGACAATGGTAGGTCGGATCGACGACGACGTTGGAATCAGTCGGATCGTATATGGTCACCGACACCAGCTGGACGTCGGGATCCATGCCGATAACACCGGAGCCATTCGAACGTGCGCCGATGATTCCGGCGACATGGGCCGGATGCGGATAGCACCCAACGAGTTGTGCGGGACTTTGCAGGCGCGCATTGGCATTGGCTGGCCATACGCGTTCGACCACATTGAGATCGGCGTATTCGCCGATGCCAGCATCGAGTAGGTACACGGTGCGAGTGTGATTGCTGGTCGGTGCGCCCGAGGATATGGCGTTCTTGCCCCAGGTGTAGAAATCGCTGGCAGTAGCATCATCCTGCCAGATGGGTGCGCTGAACTCGATGGCGCGGTCTTCGCCGATCGAGGCGACGCGTGGGTCCGCGAGCAAATCGCGACGCTGCCGCATATTCAAATGCGCGGTGAAGGTGGTACCGCTCCAGCTCGTCATCGAGACTGGCGTGACGGCGTGCGCGCGAGCCAGTTCATCGACGAGATAGCGCGTCGCAGATTTGTGCCAAACGTTTCTGCCGTCCTGCGGATCCGGCAGGTTGCGATACACGCGGCCAGCATCCTCGTTGAGACTGACGATGTAGCGCACGTCGCCATTCGCATTGCGAATGAGTCCGGCGTTTTCCACGGCGCCGGTGGTGGATTCCACGATTTCGACAGCGATAGCAGACGATAGGGCAAGTGGTATGGCGAGCGCGACGGCCAGGCATAATATTTTCATGGTGGTCCTCCAGTGAGGGGAATAGGGGATTCCCAAGCGGTGCGGATTTCCTTCAGAAGTATTTTTAGGGCAAACGCAAGATGCTGCCGTACCGGGCTCGAAGCCTTGCAGGATTGAATGCTCCGCACTGCGGGTCGTGTTCCGAAGCGGCATCCAGCCGAGAGGCCGTACGACACGGCGTACTCGTCAGCAGACGATTTATACGCCTGGCACTTCTTCCGGAACTGCCGACCTATCAGATCTGCGAGGTCCCGCGGCACCTTTTCAAGGCAGCTCGCGGAGAACGGTTGAAGGTCCATTGCCGCAAAGAGCGAGGTGGTGATGCAAGCAGTGACGACAGCTTCCCCAGTGCGGATGCTGCCGA
>JBDTLV010000073.1:0-25415 GCA_039934615.1 Tahibacter sp. | reverse complement strand
AGCTGAAGGGATTCAAAATTCAGGTGAAGTCGCTGGACTTTCGGCCAGGCGGAATTTTCCACTATTCCATGACCGGTTCCGACGGCCAACGCATGTGGGGGCGGTTCAAGTACGCGGAAATATCGGCGCCCGAAAAGCTGGAGTTCATCAATTCGTTTTCCGATGAACAAGCTAATATCACCCGCGCGCCGTTCAGCGAGAGCTGGCCGCTGGAGTTTTCGATACCATCACGTTCAACGAGCGGGCGGGTCGGACGACACTGACGCTGCGCGGAGGTCCGATCAACGCAAGCGAGCCCGGGTGCGAACTCTTCAAATCATTCTTCGACTCGATGCGCCAAGGTTTCGGAGGAACCTGCGATCAGCTTGCGGACTATCTTCGTCGTGAAATCGATGCGTCGAAATAAATCGGGGAAGCGTCATGGTTCAGCGGTCAACGCAGCACGCTACATTTGTGATCGAACGTCGCTTCAATGCAACGCCGGCTCAAGTATTTCGGGCTTTTGCCGATCCGGTCGGCAAGGCGCGATGGTTCGCCGGAGGCGCGGACTGGACAGAGCAGGTGCGCCAGATGGATTTTCGTGTCGGTGGGCATGAGCGTCTGACCGGCGCGTGGAAAGGCGGTGTCGTGTCCTCGTTCGACGCGCACTATCAGGACATCGTGCCGGATCTGCGCATTGTATACACCTACATCATGCACCTGGACGACCGGCGCATATCGGTATCGCTGGCCTCGGTCGAGCTCTCGGGAGACGGTGTCGGGACGCACATGACGTATACGGAACAGGCGGTTTTTTTGGACGGCTATGACGATGCAGGATCGCGTGAGCGCGGCACGCGAGGCTTGTTCGATCGGCTCAATGCGGAGTTGCAGCGTTCTCCCGAAATCGGTTGAGCAGAGCCCGTCGATTCGAGTAGCGAACGCGCAGGGTTGGTCGAATAGACAAAAAGCCCGGCAGATGCCGGGCTTTTTGTCTTCGATCCGGCGCGAGTTCTAGTGGGATTTTTCCGCGGCAGGTGATCCTGGTGAATCGTCGGTTCGATCGCCAAGCAGGCGACGTACCGCGACATAGAAGATCGGCACCAGCAGCAAGCCAAGAAACGTCGCGAAAATCATGCCGCCGATGACGCCTGTGCCGATCGCATGCCGCGCGTTCGCGCCGGCACCGCTGGATATGGCGAGTGGCGTGACACCAAGGATGAAGGCGAACGACGTCATCAGGATCGGGCGCATGCGCAAGCGGCCGGCTTCGATCACCGCCTTGCGCAAGGGAGTGCCGTGGCGCTGTGCTTCGACCGCAAACTCGATGATCAGGATCGCGTTCTTTGCCGCGAGTCCAATGATCGTGATCAGTCCGATCTTGAAATAGACATCGTCGGGCAGTCCGCGAGCCAACGAAAACACTACCGCACCCAGAATGCCCAGCGGCACGATCAGCAATACGGATACCGGGATTGACCAACTTTCGTACAATGCGGCGAGGCACAGGAACACCGCGAGAAAGGACAGCCCGAACAGTAACGGCGCCTGATTGCCCGAAATGATTTCCTGCAGCGACTGTCCCGACCAGTCGTAGCCGAAGCCGACGCCGAGGTCCTTCTCAACGATCCCGACCATGGCCTGCATGGCTTCGCCGGAACTGCGTCCCGGCGCGGGTTGACCGTTGAACTGAATTGCGGAATAGCCATTGAAGCGCACCAGGCTGGGTGATCCCATGACCCACTGGGTGTGCACAACGCTCGATAGTGGAATCATCGTTGGTGTCGCACTCCCTGCCGGTGTCTGATTGCTTGGCAGAAAAAATCGGCCGAGTGCTTCGGGTCCCATCCGAAACGGCGCGTCGGCCTGTAGGACGACGCGTAGAACTCGTCCCTGATAGAAGAAGTCGTTCGCATAGACCGGCGCGAGCATCAGTTGGATGGCGCTGAACACGTCCGTGACCGCAAGGCCCATCGACTGCGCCTGAACCCGATCAATGTCGATCTTGAGTTGTGGCGCATCCGGGAGACCGTTGGGCCGCACGCCAGTCAGGGTTTCCTTCATCGCACCGGCCTTCGCGAGCACCGTGTTCTGAGCCGCAACGAGCGCTTCGTGTCCGGCACCGGCGCGATCCTGCAGGTACATGTCGAATCCGCCAAATGCGCTGAGTCCCTGGATCGTGGGCAGGTTGATGACGAACGCTTGTGCGTCCTTCAATCCCCCGTAGAGCGCTCCATTCGCCTGCTGGATGAATACGCTGGCGCTGATGGAACGCTCCTTCCAGGGTTTGAGGCGGACAAACGCCAGTCCGACGTTGTCGCCTTGACCGTTGAAGCTGAAACCGCTGACCTGCAGGACTTTTTCCACAGCGGGATTTTGCTCAAGAATTTCACTGACCGTCTCCATGGCCTTGATCGTGCGGCCGAGGGCGGCGCCGGGCGGCAATTGCACCAGGACGATGGTATAGCCCTGGTCCTCTTCGGGCACAAAGCTGCCCGGCATCCGGACAAACAGGAAACCACAGAGCAATACAATCAGCGCAAAACCCGCCATCCAGCGTCCGGGGTGTCGAACCGCCGACGCGGTCTGGCGCGAGTAGGTGTTGAGCGTCCAGTCGAAGGTGCGATTGAACCAGCGGAAAAACGCGTTGGGTTCCGGATGCGTCGGCTTGAGCATCGTTGCGCACAGCGCGGGCGTAAAGCTCAAAGCGAGTAATGCGGAGAAACCCATCGAAATCGCGATGGTCAGTGCAAACTGCCGATAGATGGCGCCGACGCTGCCGCCCTGCATCGCGCTCGGAATGAACACCGCCGCAAGGACCACGGTGATGGCAATAACGGCACTGGTGATCTGTCCCATCGCCTTCTTGGTGGCTTCCTTCGGCGACAGATGTTCCTCGCTCATGATGCGTTCGACGTTTTCGATCACCACGATCGCATCGTCGACGACGATACCAATCGCGAGCACCATGCCGAACAAGGACAGCTGATTGATCGTGAATCCGACGAAATACATGCCCAGAAATGCGCCCATCAAGGCGACCGGCACGACCAGCGTCGGAATCAGTGTGGCGCGCAGGTTCTGCAGGAATACCAGCATCACGACGAACACAAGCACCACGGCGATCAGCAATGTTTCCACAACTTCCGTAATAGACATTTTTATGAACGTGGTGCTGTCGTAGGGCACGAACCAGGAGACGCCGGCAGGAAAGCTCGGTTGCAGTTGCTCCATGCGCGCCTTGACCTTGTTTGCAACGTCCAGCGCGTTTGCGCCGGGCAGCAATTGCACCGCCAGGCCAGCAATCGCATTCTTGCCCCAGCGCGTTTCGCGGCCATACGCAAACGGCCCCATCGTGACCCGCCCGACGTCCTTGAGGCGCACGGTCGTTCCGTCGCTGTCCGTGCGCAGCACAATGTCTTCGAACTGCTCCGGCGTGGTGAAGCGACCTTCAGCCATGACTGTCGCCGAGACACCCTGTTCCGGCAAACTCGGCTGTGCGCCGATCGAACCCGACGCAAATTGCACATTTTGCCCCCGAATCGCGTTCATCACCGTGCTTGGTGCCATCCCGTAGCCCTGCAGTTTGTCGGGATCGAGCCAGATGCGCATCGCATATTCGGAACCGAACTGCGTTGCGCTACCGACGCCGCCAATTCGCTGGATCTGGTCGAGCAGGCGCGAGGAAATCACGTTGTTGAGCGCGTACGAATCCTGCGACCCGTCGTCGGATTTCAGCGCGACGACCATCAGGAACCCCGGATTCGCCTTCGACACCGTTACACCCTGCTGGGTCACTTCGGTGGGCAGCCGTGGCAGGGCCAGTGAGACACGGTTCTGTGTCTGCACCTGGGCGATGTCCGGATCGGTGCCGCTGTCGAACGTCAGCGTCACCAAGGCGGTGCCATTGGCGCTGGAGGTCGAACTGAAATACAACAGGTGATCAATACCGTTGAGCTGCTGTTCGATGACCTGGGTTACGGTCTTCTCGACGGTGTCAGCACTCGCCCCGGCATAGCTGGCGCTGACGATGACCTGCGGTGGTGCGATCTGCGGGTAGGACTCGACACCGAGGCGGCTGATCGACAAGGCGCCGCCAAGCGTGATGAGGATGGCGATCACCCAGGCGAATACCGGGCGTTCGATGAAAAATTGCGGCATGGCGCGCGCTCCTTACGACTTGGCCGGTGTTGCAGCGCCCGAGGGCGCTGCGGCCGGATGGTCCAGTTGTTCCTGAGGAATCGGCTTGACCGGTGCATCGGAGGGGATCTTCTGCAGACCCGAGACGATGACCTGATCGCCATCGACCAGGCCGGTAAGAACGACCCAGTCGCTGCCGAGCAACTGGCCGAGCTCCAGATTCTTGCGGGTCACTTTTCCGTCCGCCGCCGCCACCATCGCGTAGGCGCCCTGCGCATCGCGCTGGATGGATCGTTGCGGAATCATCCAGGCCTGGGCAAGTTCACCTTGGGTAAGATGGATTTTTACAAACATTCCCGGCAGCAGCGAATGCTCCGGATTCGGCACCGTCGCGCGCAGTGAAACGGAACCGGTCTTCGGGTCAACCGCCAGATCGGAGAATCCCAGCGCAGCGGCGTGTGGGTAGGCCGTTCCGTCGGCCAGCATGACCTGCACTTCGACCTGGTCTTTGCTTGCAAGAGTCAGCTTTCCTGCGCTCTGAGCGCGACGCAGGTCATTCAATTCACTGACCGACTGGCTGAAGTCGACGTAGATCGGATCGATCTGCTCGACGGTGGTCAGCGGTGTTGCTTCGCCTTGGCCGACCAGCGCTCCTTCGGTCACCAATGCGCGTCCCGCACGGCCGGCGATGGGCGCAACGACGCGCGCGTAGCCCAGGTTGAGCTGCGCGGATTCCACGTCTGCCTGCGCCTGTTTGACGGCAGCCGCCGTACTGCGTTGCTGTGCATTCGCATCGTCGAGGTCCTGCTTGGCGATGACTCCCTTGCTGGCTAGTTCCTGGTAGCGCTGTGCCTTGGTCTGGGCATTGACGGCGTTGGCCCGGGCTTGACCCAGCGCTGCCTGGCGCGCGTTCAGGGCCGCCTGCAGCGGGGCAGGGTCGACGAGAAACAAGACCTCGCCCTCCGCGACGTCACTGCCCTCGGTATAGATTCGCTTTTGCACGATGCCAGGAATGCGCGCCCGCACTTCGGCCGTTCGCGTTGCCGACAATCGGCCAACCAGCTCCCGGGTGATAGGGACCGTGGTGGCCTGCACGCGGACCACGCCAACCTCTGGCGGCGGCGGAGGTGGTGCGGCTTGCTTGGCACAAGCGCCGAGCCCCAACACCGCAATCGCTGCCCAAACAGAATGGCCGAGTGTCATGATTGCTTCCTTGTGGATGTAGCAAATTCTATAGAAAACGCGCGTAGGAATGCGTCGACCGCGAAGTCCGACCAGTCATCGATTTCGACGCCGTCCCTTCCGGCGAGACCGAACAATCGACGGTGATGGTCAGTTCCGTCGAGCATGCCAAGCAGCAGATCAGCAGCGGACTGCAAATCAACATCGCGTAGCTGACCCGAGCCGACTGCACGGCTCAGTCGAGCCTTGAGTCGCACCTGGATTCGCGCAGCAGCGGCCTCATACAGCGCCAATGCCTCGGCGGGAAAGCGCGCGGCCTCGCCGATCAGCATCCGGCATGCGGCCACCGAATCGGCGCGATAAATGTTCGTCAGGTGCGCTCGGGCGAATGCAACAAGATCGTCTCGCAATTCACCGTCATCGCCGGGGGGCGGCGCGTCCGACTCGAGCATTTGCAGAACCACGCACTTGAACAACTGCTGTTTGTCGCCGAAGTGCGCGTAGACCGTCTGTTTGGAGACGCCCGCACGCTGCGCGACCGCATCCATGCTCACGCGGTAACCCAATTCCAGGAACAGCGACCGAGCCGCGCCGCGCATGCGCGCTTCGCGTCGGCTGACTGCGTCGGAAACCACCGGAGCCATAGGCCTGAAATCCTGAGAACTATACCGTCCAGTTTAGTTATTGTGACGGTGACGCACAAGACGCTGCGTCTTAGACGATGGTCGTGAGGGCGGCAGACCCGCGCCTACCACTGCTTTGCCAACGGCTACTGCGCGATTGCCGCTTGTCGGGGGAAGCAGCTGGGCACGAGCGGCGCTGAGCGACGCCGTGCCCGGCTGGAATCAGAATGCCCGGTTGAACGCCGGGCCGGTCTACTTAAGGATCTACTTGAAAGCCGTCACCGAAAATCCGGTCGACGCAGGAAATGACAATACTGTTCACATTGCTACTTGTTATCACACCGCTGCCGTTACCGATGCTACAGACTTCCGCGGGGTTGGTCGGCAGGTGGGTAACTGCCACCGAGTAAGGCGTGCCGCTTGGTATCGCCGCTGCAAGATTGACCACACCGTCGCTGGCGACCGGAATATCCGCTCCGCCGTTGATCGACAAGGTGAGACCGCTGCCGACCAGCCCGCTGACCGTCGCGCTCACCGAGTACGTCATGGTGGTGCAGGTGACGACGACGTTGGTCACGCTGGCGGACGCGATACTGCCGTTGCCGTTGGAGACCGCGCAGGTTTGCGTTGGTGTACCGGGGTGCGTCGCGACAGTGACCGCATAGCCTGCGCCGGTGAGCAGATTGGTCGGGAATGTAAAATCTCCATCTGTGCCAATAGGTAGAATAGTGCCGCTATTCAGATCGAGGGTCAGTCCGGATCCGCTCAGGCCAGTGACGTGCCCACCTACCGTATACGTCGTGCCAGCGGCGACTTTCGGTTCGAGGCACCATTGCACCAGCGTGCCGGTGTCCTGGTTGGCTGCATCGCTGACGTTCAAGATCCAGGTGGCGCCAAACGTCTGCCCAGCAAGCGGTGCGTCCAGGGGGTTGTTAGGCTTGGCAATACCGGAAATGGCCGGCGAGGTTGCACTGCATAAGCCTTCAACCGGCGTAGCGCTGGCATCGTCCAGGGTCACATCGATGTTCGGTTTGTTGCAGCCACTGCCGGACGCCGGAACGCCGGGGCGGTCGATCGCAATAATGCTGGTCGCGCCGCGCTTGAGCGTGAATTTGAGATCGCCAACCCAGGTATGCGTCGTCTTGATCTTCAGCTTGAGGCCACTGATCACCGTGGCATCGCTGAAAGTCAGCGTGCTGTCGACACCCGCGGCAGCGTTGTCAGGAATGGCCAGCGCAGGATTGCTGCAAACTACATTGGCTGTCGTAAACGAGAACACGCCCGAATTGGCGCCGATACCGCAGGCATTGGTGGCACGTACCCGCCAGTAGTAAGTCGTTGAGCGGTTGAGGACGGTGGTCGTCGTCCAACTGGTCGTGAGGAGCCCAGTCTGGCTCGCGACGATCGTGGCAAACCCCGAATCGCTGGCGACTTCGATCGTATAGCTTTGCGCGCCGGCAATTGCAGCCCACGTGAAATTCGTCGAGGTGTCAACAGCGGTTGCGGCGTTGGCGGGCGCGGTCAGCGTGATGGCAGCTGGCGCGAAGGACGCGACATTGACTTGTGCCGTCGCGCTGTGTCCGGCACTTCCGGTGGCGCTGCCGCTGATAGTCAACGTGGAGCTGCCGGTCGGCAAAGCCGCCGTGTTCGCCAAGGTCAATGTGGAATTGTTGCCGGGTGTGACCGGATTTGGCGAGAATGCCATCGTGCTGGCGCCGGGTTGCCCCGTCGCGCTTAGGGTCACCGGGTTGACGAACGACAACTGGCTGCCGACATTGACCGTGAATGTCGCATTGCCGCCCGCGCAAATCGACTGCGGACTGTTGGCGATGGCGAGCGAAAAATCCGGTGCGTCGCCGGAGCAGACCGGCCGCGTACCACAGGCGATGCCATGCACATTCATTGAGTCCCAGATGCGGCAGGCATTCGGCGTGCCATTCGCCAGGTTGCCGTCGTCATCGTCGGCCACGAGGTAAGTGGTATACCAGTTCGTCGCGCCGCAGCCATCAACCGGTGCCGTCACACTGCAGGTGGTACCGCCAGTGCGCTGATAGGCACTCTTGGTGGCGGTCAGGCTGGCGTACCAGATCTTGTCCATCTTCGCCCAGCCGCTGCCGCTGCCGCTGCTGCCGAAGCGCGCGATCAGCGCCTGGGTCAAATCCCAGTTTGCAGAACTGGCAATATAGCTTTCGCAATGTCCTTCATAGCCCATCGGGCCGCGGTAGGCCGTGCCGTTGCTTGCGGTGTAGGGGCAGGCGAACCGATCGCAATTGATACCGGCGTTGTCCGTCACTTTGGACGGACTGGCGATGACCGCCGGACCCGATGTGCTGAAGTCGCCGACATCGCGCACGCCAGTGCAAGCCGTGCAGTTCGGGCAATTCGTACCCGGCTGGAAATTCTGGCCGATGCACGAATCACGTGTTTCCAGAAAGGCAAAAGTATCGCCGACTGCTTCACCGCTGGCATAGTCGGGCAGCGCCGAGCCCCCGGTATTGGTGTCCAGCCCGTGACCCCACTCGTGCAGGAACACCGCGGCGATTTCGCCGGTGTTGGAACATCCCCCGCCAGACTTGAAAAAGTTGAGCGTGCTTCCATCCCAGCCGGCATTGCAGGTCTGCGCAATGTTCATGTTGGAAATGACTTTGCCTTGCAGCCATGAGTTGCCCGGCAAGATGCCGCGGGCCTTTTCGTTGATCCGGCTCAGATGATAGAAACCGCTGCGCGAGGCATGCGTGTTGCCCGCACCGCCGACACCGGGGGTAATGCAATCGGTACCTCCGCTGACGCCAAAATTGAGATTTCCGTCGCTGCTGTTGGCCAGTGAAATCGCGCCACAGGTATCCACCATCTGGAAGTACTTGCCATTCAGCGTTGCTGTGGCTGTGCCACCGGAATAGTCGTAGATGCCGAGTGTGTCGGTGACTTTCGCGGTGGTGTTGGTCACCGATACGAAAGGAAACGGGACGGCGATTTCCGTATCCGAATTGGTGGTCGGATAAATGCCGCCGGTGATCGTTGCGTTGACGTTGAGGTCGTGAGCATCGATGACCCGATTGGATTGGGCGTCCACACGCATTTCCCAGGAGCCCGGAACGCCCTTCAGGCGGAACTGGTAGCGCCATGCGAGCACGTGCTCGTAACCGTCGCCGCTAGTGCCGGAATATGCCGCGGCGCCATTGTCTTCACGCGAAGGAAGCATCGGATAGATGCGCAATTCACCAGCCTGGCTCATCTCGGCAACTTCGGTGCCAGCCGGGAATCCGAGTTCCTGGAATGCTTGTGCAAACGATTGCTCGCGGCTCAGCGATGGCTGGGTGCTGATCGCGATATCGCCGACGCGTTCTGCGCCAAATTGGACAATGTTGCCTTGCGCAACGCGTACAAAAATAAATGATCCGTCGACACGAATGCCGTTGTGATACTGGCCGAACTCGATGAACCAGTGAGAGCGATCGTCCCCTCCGGGCACACTGCGATCCTGATCGAGCTGCAGTTCCAGATCCTTGCTGCGCAACAGCTCCGACTCCGACGCGATGAAGTCGCGCGCACGCGCTGCCACAGTTCCCAGATCGATCTGCCCGGCTGCGCTGACTCCGAATTGAGATGGTGCGAGATCATTGCCTTGACCTGCGATCAGCGGGATGCCTTTGCCCTGAACCACATTGGGACGATCGCCGCGCGCGTCCCAGCGCATTTCCCAGCCGGCGCCATAGCGCTGTTCAAAGGCGGCAGTACGGCCCGTCAGCTTGGCGGTTTCCAGGCTGTTCGGCGTCAGAGACACGCCGACTGCGAGACGATCCTCGATGAACGGGTGTGCCGGCAATTTCGCGCTGGCCCGCGTCATTGCATCGTCAGCAAGGGGTTGGATGGCGGCGGAAGGCAACGCGTGCAGCAGCACGACGAACAGCGCGGCGCTCGCCGCGGCTCTTGCAGATCGGAACATCGATTTCTCCCCGGAACGCTGAAAGTAATTTCGCGGCGAGTCGGACCGGCGCGAGCGGGTGCCCGCGTGTCGGTGACCTCACCTCGACCATTCGTGTTTTTCTGAAGCATTGCAGGCGTTGCTCAATACAAAGCCCCAACGACTGGAAACGCTGCCGTGGATATGGGCAAAGGCAAGGAACAAGTCCAGGGCGCCCACGCCTTCCCCCGCGTGCTGTCCGCCCGATGGTGCGCGCGAGACCTCCGCGCGCCGCCGCCGGTCATTATCCTGAAACGGTTTCCCTTGTCATCGGTCCGCAGACGCGGGCGCCGGCCCTGCGCAGCGGCGCTGCGGCTGCGTCGTCGGACGTGCGAGTTTGCGGACCGATCGCGGGTACCGGCGCGGTCCCACGTTGGAAGGTGATGGAATGGATCAAACACCCGTTCCAAAACGGTTTTATTGCTGGTCAGTCGCAGGTGCCAGCGCTATCCTTCCGCGCCTCGCGGTTCTTCTTCAGGGAAGCTCATGTTCGCCAATAGCAGCAGCGCGCCGACTCCGGCGGTCGAAGCGGTCTTGCAGGATCTCAAAGGCCGATTGACAGCCGCACGATTCAAGGAAGCGCAGGTGTTCGCCACGCACTTTCTGAAGCGCGTGGCCGACGAAGAAATGGCGGCCCGTCCGGTTACCGAATGGTCGGCGTTGACCCTGGACCTGCTCGAATTCATGCGCGTCCGCAAACCCGGCACCGCGAGTGTGCGGGTGTTCAATCCGACCCGCGAGGAACACGGTTTCGAACTGGCGCAGACGGTCCTGCAGATCGTCACCGACGATTCACCGTTCCTGGTGGACTCGGTCGGCATGGCGGTCAGCGTGGCCGGCTTGCTCGTGCATGCGGTGATACACCCCGTGTTTGCGATCGAGCGCGACGCGGGTGGGCATTTGCTCGGACTCGCGATCGACACGGATGGCAGCAAGGCGCGACCCGAGTCGATCATGCATTTTCAGGTCAGCCGGGTGGCCGAACCCGAAGAGCTGAAACGCCTGCGCGATTCCGTCGAAGGCGCACTGCACGACGTGCGCGCTGCGGTGGCGGACTGGAAGGCGATGCGCGACAAGATGCTCGCACTGGCCGACGAATTGCCGCAACGTCGCTTGCCGATCGACGCGTCGGGCGTCGCGGAAGCGCAGGAGTTTCTGCGTTTCGTCGCAGCCGATCATTTTACCTTTCTTGGCTATCGCGAATACGCTGTGGCCAATCAGGGCTCAGAAGAAGTCCTGCGCAACGTTGCGGGTTCCGGCCTCGGCATCTTGCGCGCCGAAGATCATTCTTCGCCGCGCCCGCTCAAGACGCTCGCAGCGCGGGATCTGCCGGCCTCGGGTTCCATCGACGCGATCATCCTGACCAAGACCAACGCGCGATCCAGCGTGCATCGTCCCGGTTACATGGATTACATCAGCGTGCTGGGGTTCAACGAGCAGGGTGTGCCGGTGACCGAGCAGCGCTTCCTCGGGTTGTTCACGTCGGGCGCCTACATGCGCCGACCGCAGGACGTGCCGCTGGTGCGCCAGAAATTTGATGCCGTGATGCGCCGCTCGGGTCTGCGTGGCGAATCGCATTCCGGCAAGGCTTTGCGACACATCCTTGAAACCTTGCCGCGTGACGAATTGTTCCAATCTACCGAAGAGGAATTGTTCGATACCGCGACTGGCACCCTGCAGCTGCAGGAACGCACGCGTTCACGGGTATTCGTTCGCCGCGACAAGTACGGACGTTTTTTCTCCTGCCTGGTATTCATCCCGCGCGATCGTTTCGACAACGACGTGAAAGAACGCATCGAGACGATGTTCAAGCGTGCATTGCACGGCGATCGTGTCGATTCCACCGTCCAGGTCGGTGAATCGGCGCTGGCGCGACTGCATCTGGTCATACGTCCGAAGACCGGCGAGCACCCCCAGGTTGATCTGTCCGATATCGAGGCCAAGCTCGCGCACCTTGTGCGCAACTGGCACGACGAATTGCGCGACGCGCTCGTGCAGAAGCACGGTGAAGACAAGGGCATCAAGCTCGCCAACCGCTATGGCAAGGCATTGCCGGTAAGCTATATCGAATCGGTCACGCCGCATATCGCCGCAGCGGACGTGGAATCGGCTGCGAGTCTGAAAGGCCCCGACGACATTCGCCTGTCGCTGTATCGCTCGCGCAAGAAAGGTGAAGGCTTGCGCTTCAAGCTGTTCCGCTACGGTGCGCCGATCACCCTGTCGGACGCGCTGCCAATGCTGGAAAACATGGGGCTGCGCATTCTCTCGGAGCATCCTTACGAGATGGAACTCGGCGAGTCGAGCATCGCGATCCAGGATTTCGATGTGCAGACCTCGGTCGCATGCGAATTCGACATCGACGAAGTGCGCGAAGCATTCCAGACCACCTTCGAGCGCATCTGGCGCGGCCAGGCGGAAAACGACGGGTTCAACAAACTCATCCTCGGCGCGCACATGGACTGGCGCCAAGTCGCGATGCTGCGCGGCTACTGCAAATATTTGCTGCAGACCGGCGTGCCGTTTTCGCAGACCTACATGGAGGAGACGCTCAATCACTACCCGGCAATCGCCGGCCTGCTGGTCGAGCTGTTCGAAAGCAAATTCGATCCTGCGCGGGAGAATGCGGGCAAGGCCACTCTCGAGCTTGCGAAGAAACGGCTGAGCAAGGAGCTCGATACGCTGGTTCCGGACGAAGTGCGCAAATCCAATTCCGCCGTATTCGAGGCGCTGCAGACGGCGCGTGGCGGCAGTCGCGAGGCGCAGGCCGATGCCGTGATCGGCGTGATTCGCATCCTGCTGGACCGGGTCGCGAGTCTGGACGAGGATCGCATCCTGCGCAGCTTCATGGCCGTGATCCGCGCAACCCTGCGCACCGGTTTCTACCAGGTTGCCGCTGGCAAGCCGAAGGATTACATAAGCTATAAATTCGATCCTGCACAAGTACCGGATTTGCCAAAGCCGCGCCCCTATCGCGAAATATTTGTCTATTCGCCGCGTGTCGAGGGCGTGCATCTGCGCTTCGGGCCGGTCGCCCGCGGTGGTTTGCGCTGGTCGGATCGCCGCGAGGACTTCCGCACCGAGGTGCTGGGTCTGGTCAAGGCACAGATGGTCAAGAACACCGTCATCGTGCCGGTCGGGTCCAAAGGCGGTTTCTTCGTCAAGCGCGCACCGATTGGTGGTGATCGCGACGCGCAATTGGCCGAGGGCATTGCCTGCTATCGCATCTTCATCAATGGCCTGCTCGACATCACCGACAACATCGTCGATGGGCAGATCGTGCATCCGCAAAACGTGGTTCGACACGACGCGGACGATCCGTACCTGGTTGTCGCCGCCGACAAAGGCACGGCGACATTTTCCGACATCGCCAATTCCATTTCAGCGGACCATGGCTTCTGGCTCGGCGACGCATTCGCGTCGGGCGGCTCGGTCGGCTACGACCACAAGGGCATGGGCATCACGGCGAAGGGTGGCTGGGAGTCGGTCAAACGTCATTTCCGGGCGATGGGACGCAACTCGCAGAGCGAAGATTTCACCTGCGTCGGCATCGGCGACATGTCCGGCGATGTGTTCGGCAACGGCATGCTGCTGTCCAAGCACATCCGCCTGCTCGCGGCCTTCGACCACCGGCATATTTTTCTGGATCCGAATCCGGATGCGGCGAAGTCGTTCAAGGAACGCGTGCGCATGTTCGCATTGCCACGCTCATCCTGGGCCGACTATGACGCGACCTTGATTTCGGAAGGCGGCGGAATCTACCCGCGCAGCGCCAAGACCATTCCCGTCTCGGCGCAGATGCGTGCCGTGCTGGGCATGGAGCCGGGCAGCGAGCCGCTGAGCCCGAACGACCTGATGCGGGGAATCGTTAAGGCGCCGGTCGATCTGCTCTGGAATGGTGGCATCGGAACCTATGTGAAGTCCGAAGCCGAAACCAATTCCGATGTCGGTGATCGTGCCAATAATGCGATTCGTATCAATGGCAAGGAATTGCGCTGCAAGTCGGTGGGCGAGGGCGGCAACCTCGGCATGACCCAGCGCGGGCGCATCGAGGCTGCGTTAAACGGTGTCCTGCTGAATACCGACTTCATCGACAATTCGGCGGGCGTGGACACCTCGGATCACGAGGTCAACATCAAGATCCTGCTCGGCGATGCGGTGCAGCGTGGCGAACTCACTTTCGAAACGCGCAATGTGTTGCTCGCCGACATGACAGACGAGGTTGAACGTCTGGTGCTGGTCGACAACTACCGGCAGAACCAGGCGATCAGCCTGATGGAACGCATGTCGGTTACCCGCCTGGGTGCCAAGCAGCACTTCATCCGCACCTTGGAATCGCAGGGATTGCTGGATCGTCAGATCGAATTCCTGCCCAGCGATGCGGAAATCGCAGAACGCAAAGCGCGTGGTCTTGGCTTGACTCGCCCCGAACTTTCCATACTTCTGTCCTATTCCAAGATTGTACTGTTCCAGCAGCTGCTTGATTCGGACGTGCCGGAAGATGCCTTTCTGTCGCGCGAACTCAAGCGCTATTTCCCGGAGCCGCTGCGCGAGAAGTACGCCGATCACATGGAGCGGCACCGCCTGAAGCGCGAGATCATCGCGACCGCGGTGACGAATTCGATGATCAACCGCATGGGCGCGACCTTTGTGCTGCGCATGGGTGAGGACACCGGCAAGACTCCGGCGCAGGTATCGCGGGCCTACAGCATTGCGCGTGAAGTGATGGACGCGCGCGCGATGTGGGCGGAGATCGAGGCACTCGATGGCAGCGTGAACGGCAATGCGCAGATTGATGCCTTGCTGGTAATCTGGGCCTCGTTGCGCAACATGACGCGCTGGCTGCTCAGTCACAACGAGGCGACGCTGGCTATCGCCGCCGCCGTCAGTCGCTATCACGATGGCATGCAGACCTTGCTGAGCTGCGTGGCGGAAGTGATCACGCCGCGCGAGCGCGTGAACTACGATGATGCGAAACAGCGCTGGCTCGCGGCGGGTTTTCCGGAGGGGCTGAGTTCCAACCTGGCCGGCCTGCGCACACCGGGCTCGGGTCTGGACATCGTCGCTGTGGGGGCGGACCACAAGCTCAAGGTGGAGCGTGCGGCAGAAGTGTACTTTGCACTTGGTGAAGCGCTGCACCTGACCTGGCTCATGGTCAAGATCGAAGACCTGCCGGTGGAATCCCGCTGGCATGCGCAGGCGCGCGGCAGTTTGCGTGACGAGCTGTACAGCCAGCATCGTGCCTTGACCGCCCAGGTGCTCGCGCATGGCGGCAATGGCAAAGGAGCGGAGCTCGTCGAGGCATGGCTCAATCGCGACGATCCCGCACTCAAGTTTACCCTTGGAATGTTTGCCGACATGCGCACCCAGGTTGTTACCGACTACCCGATCGTTTCGGTGGCGGTGCGGCGCTTGGCTAATCTGGTGCAGGCTGGCGTACCTTGAGTTGAGGTCAAGATCAATCGCGGCGGTCGTCATTCTGCCGCCGCGATCCGGTTAGACCGTTGTAAGGGGCGGTTGAACTCGTTGACGGTGCGACAGGTGAGCTGATCCACGTCCGCTCGGGTACACTCCGGGTCCGTCAACCGCGGTTCGCTCCGACATGAGTCAACGCATCCATTTCGTTGCGAGCAAAACCGACGAAGCTCAGGCGGCGTTGGCGCTGATGCGCAAGCACTACGGTGAAATTCTGCTGGACGCCGCCGATGTCATCGTCGCGCTCGGCGGCGACGGGTTCATGCTGCAAACGCTACATCGCCACAATGCGCGCGGATTGCCGGTATACGGCATGAAGCTCGGTTCCGTCGGATTCCTCATGAACCAGTACCGTCCCGAGGAGCTGTGCGAACGTATCGCCCGTGCACAGCCAACCACATTGCGACCGCTGGTCATGGATGTGCAGACCGAATCCGGATCGACGGTCAACGCTCTTGCTTTCAATGAGGTTTCGCTGCTGCGCCAGACCAAACAGGCAGCGCACGTGCGCGTCTCGCTGAATGGTGCAGTCAAACTCGAGGAGCTGGTCTGCGACGGCATTCTTGTGTCCACTCCAGCGGGATCGACCGCCTACAACCTGTCGGCACACGGGCCGATTCTGCCCTTGGGTACGCACGTGCTCGCGATGACGCCGATCAGTCCGTTCCGTCCACGGCGCTGGCGCGGTGCAATCCTGCCGGCGGCGACCGAAGTGAAATTTGAAATTCTGGATCCGTACAAGAGACCGGTCAGCGCGACTGCCGACTCGTACGAGGTGCGGGACATCACCGAAGTCAGCATCCGCGAATCCCGCGAGCAGACCATGCGCCTGCTGTTCGATCCCGAGCACAATCTCGAAGATCGTATCCTCAACGAGCAGTTCGAGATTTAGCAAAACTCGGCAAAATGCCGGATTTGCGCTCGGATCTTGTGCTCGCGATTGGTTTGCCGCGACCATAAAGCCCGCGTAGCCATGCGCCGAGGTATTTGCGCGAGCGGCGAGGGGAGCGCTATTGTCTGTGGCTGGGCGTGTCGTATGGGGAACGGCATGCTACCGCGCCTCATCCCATGCCGCTGACCAATCAAGGGGAACCCGATCCATGCGCCCGAAAACCACCGCTGTCCGTTCGCTGTCGTTCCAGATCGCCGTGGCGTTGACTGCTGCCTGTTCCGCCACGACCATTCAGGCTGCCGAAATTGCGGCAGGTTTGCAGGCCGAAGCGCAACGCACAGGCTCGGTCGACACCCTGATCGTGTTACGCGCGGAAGCGCCCAAGCAGTTGCTGCGGACGGATGGCGATTACCTGGCCCGGCGACGCGCACTGGTGGAACTGCTGCGCGCCACTGCGGATGCCTCGCAATCGGACGTCCGCGCCTGGTTGGAAGCCGAAGGCGTGAGCTATCGCCCGTTCTGGATCGTCAACATGATCGAAGCGCGTCTCACCGCGGCGCAGATGAACGTGCTCGCGGCGCGCGGCGATATCAACCGCATCGCCTCGAATCAGTCATTTGCCTTGCAACGTCCGGTCGAAGACACAGGCTTGCTGCCGCGTCCGCAGTCGCCCGAGGCAATCGAATGGGGCGTCAACAAGATCAAAGCCCCGCAAGTGTGGGCGCTGGGCATCAATGGTTCCGGGGTGGTGGTTGCCGGGCAGGATACGGGCATCCGCTGGACGCACGGCGCCATCAAGGCAAAGTATCGCGGTTGGGACGGCCTCGTCGCTGACCACAATTACAACTGGCATGATTCTATACATGCGACAGGTTCCACTTGTGGTGCAGACTCGGCGCAACCTTGTGACGACAATGGCCATGGCTCGCACACCGTAGGCACCATGGTCGGTGACGACGGTGCCGGCAACCAGGTGGGTGTCGCACCGGGCGCGCGCTTCATTGGTTGCCGCAACATGAATGCCGGCAACGGCACGCCTGCCACCTACAACGAATGCGCGCAGTGGCTGCTCGCTCCCACCAATCTGGCCGGACTGAATCCTGATCCGGACAAAGCCCCCGATGTGGTCAGTAATTCCTGGGGCTGCCCGACCTCCGAAGGCTGCGTCTCCGGCAGCGAGGTAGGCCCGGCGATCGAGAATCTGATCGCGGGCGGCATCATGTTCGTGGCGGCGGCGGGCAATTCGGGATCGAGCTGCTCCACGATCACCGATGCACCGGGCAAGTACGATAATGTGTTCACGATCGGCTCGACGACCAGCGCGGACGCGATCTCCAGTTTTTCCGGGCGCGGTCCGGTTGCCGGCGCCACGCGCAACAAGCCGGACGTGGTGGCTCCCGGTTCCAGCGTGCGCTCGATCAACAACGCCAGCGACGCGGGATACATGACGATCAGCGGCACGAGCATGGCGACTCCGCACGTTGCCGGCGCAGCCGCGCTGCTGATGCAAGTCAATCCGGCGTTGAAGGGCAATCCCACCGCTGTCGCCGATCTTCTCCGCAGCACCGCGGTGCCGATCGTCAATGCTCAGGTGTGCGGCGCCATTCCGGGCACCACCTTCCCCAATCCCGTGCAGGGATACGGGCAGATCGACGTACTCGCTGCGGTCATCAAGGCCGACACGCTGTTTGCTGACAGGTTCCAATAGGGTTTTTGCAAAACGCAACGTAGCGCGTCGGAGGGAATCCTCCGATGCGCTACGAAATTCGTGCTGCTTTCAGGACGCGAATTGCTCGCGGACCCGCGGTGCAGAGCAAATTCGATCACTCCGCGATGGCCGGATCGGACGCGCTTTATGGTAATTCTGGGTTGGGCTGGTCATGCCGGCAGATCTGGGGATTTCCATGATGACGTTTCGTTCGATGCTGCTCGTCTCCTTGGGCGTGATGACCACCACGATCGCGCCAAAAGCCGCTGCGGCGATTTCCCAGCAAGTGTCTGGCACGTCGACCACCGCATCGGGTCCGCTTCCGACTGCCTACGTCACTGAGAATCGCAGCATCGTATCAAGCGGAATCACGCGCACCTTCCTTCTTGCAAAGCCACAACCCGCGGCCGCAGGACGCTTGCCGCTGGTGTTTTCCCTGCACGGCGATGGTGGCAATGCCGCCAGTGCACGCGGTTCGATTCCGCTCGAAGCGCAGGCGAATGGCGCGGCAGTGTTTGTCTATCCCGATGCGCCCGGTGGAACCTTCGAGTACTACACCGACATTGGCCGCTCCCGCGAAGGTGTATTTGTACAGGATGTGATCGCCTTGCTGGATAGCGAAGGATTGATCGCGCCGGACAAGGTGTTCGTCACAGGCTTCAGCGGCGGCGCGACGATGGCGAATGCGCTGGGTTGCCGGCTCGGTAGAGCGGTGCTGCTCGGTCTCGGAATCCACTCCGGTAGTTTGTATTCGGTGGGTCCGCCGCTGGATTGCGAGCCGCCGTTGCCGAACCTGCCGGCCGGCATTGTGATCTGGGGTAAAGCCGACACAAGCGGTGGAACCGTGTATGGCACGGACGGCCTGTATACGCGAGATCAGCATCTTGCAGCACAGCAGTGCGGCGCAACGACAGCGGCCGGTGCCGATGCGCCTTGTGTCGCGTACCAGGGATGCCAGCGCAACGTGAGCTGGTGCGCGATCGACGGTCTCGGCCATAGCCCTTGGGCGAGTGCGGCGCCGGCGATCTGGCATTTCTTCAATGCACTGCTGCCCGCAGGAACACCGAGCGAAGACGCGATCTTTCAGAGCAGCTTCGAATCCTCGTTCCTGTATGTGCCGCAGTACGCGACTGCCAGCGTGCGCGTGTACCAGAACGATGGGACGGGCTACATTTTCAGCCACAGCGTTACGCTGGCTGCCGGCGTGCAGCCAAATGCGATCGCGTTCGCGCCGGATGGCAAGCTCTGGGTGCTCGACAATTCACAGAAGAAACTCCTGCGCTACAGCCGTGCTTCGTTCGCTGCAGCGGGAGCCGCTTCTGCAGAAGTGAACATTACCGTTGGAGCAGCGGCGGGTGACGTGTTCGATCTCGCATTCCACGATACATCAGTGTATGTCTCGCAAAGCAATTTCGGGGCGACGAACCGCGTCCTGCGCTACGCTATTTCCGATTTGGCAGCCAGCGGCAGTCCCGCGGCGATCAACACCTATACCAGCAATTTGAATGTTCCGGCCGGTGTGGCTTTCGATGCACTCGGAAAGCTATGGATCAACAACTACGGCAGCAACAAACTGGTGCGCATCAACACAGCCAGTGGCACGGCAGAATGGATCGGCAGCACAGCTGGCACGCCGAATTCGCGCAATTCCCTGAATCAGCCGGAAGGCATCGCATTTGACGCACACGACACACTGTGGGTCGGCAACAACGGCGAGCCGACGATCAGCGGATACAGCAGCTTGCAACTCGCTGGTAGTGGAAGTTTCGCTCCAGTGCCGCTGTATCAGATCGACATCAATCCCGCCCTGTTTGCGGGGGGCACCGTCGGTGGACTGGGATTCGATCCGCGCGGGCGTCTGTGGGCGAACTATGAGAAAACTCTCACGGTGCTCCAATATGTACTTGTGGCAACCGAGAGCTCGCCCGGTGTCGTCAGCGCCTATCAACACACGTCAGCCACTCCGCTTGCCGCGGCGACTACCGACCCCGGATTCGGCGGTATGGCGATCTTCCCGGTTCCCGCGACGCTGCATCGTTAGGCCGCAGTGACGCTGGCTCTCGAGACATCATGCGAGTGAGGGCCGTGGCGACCGAGCCGCAGCGACGCGGATCGGTCTGTCCAGGTGCTACGGTCCTTCAAATCCGTTGAGGAAAATCCGATCGCCGTTGGTTTTCCAATAATTCAGCAGTGAGGTCAATGCGGCCGGAGTATTCGCCGCGCCCCCGGCGCCGGCCTGGTTCGTCGCGTTGACACCGTGACATCCGCCGCAGGCGCGAATCTCACCGGGCTGGAAGGTCACCCAATAGCGCTCGCGGACGACGGCAGCTGCCTGCGGCGACATGCTCTGCCAGACCATCGCGCGTTGCGCAGGCACGAACAGCGCCACTGAACCGTCGGGGAAGATTGGCTGTTCGCCGGGCAAGGCTCCTGGCTGCGGTGGATTGAAGCGCAGCGCCTGCGGGTCGTTCAGATAGCGCGCGATCGGACGCCGACCAGGCAACGGAGTGGCACTGCCGCCGAGGCCACGCACATGATCCGCCTGGAAAAATTGCAGATGGGAAATATCGTAGATTTTGCCGCCGGCCCCGAGTGTCTGCGTGCCGCCCGCAGTCGCTACATGGAGGTTGAACGGTTGCTGCCGATCGGCGTAGTCGCGTGATGTTGCATTGCGGATCACCACCAGCGCCAGATTTTGCAAGCGCAGGAATTCCTGCATGTCACTGACGCTGATGCCGGCGCTGGTGAATGAAGCTTGCTCCGGAGTCGTCGAGATTGGCGGTGACGTCGCCACGGGCGGAGCGGGGCGAGTCGCGATTTCGACCGGCTGCAGCTCCCAGGTCACTCCGTTGTAGCTGATCGTGTTCGCGCCGCTGAAGTAGGAAACCGAGCGTGTGATTCCGCTCGTCAGCGCGGTCTGCGGCAAGTAGATTCCGCCTCCGTTCGGTGCAAGAGTGTACAAGCGGAACAAATACTTCGGCAGCGGTTGGGTCGGTGTGCCTCCATTGGATTCGGCGCCCGCGTAGTTCGCGTATGCCGCCACCAAAGAACCGTCGGCCATTGGCAAGGGATCGCGGAAATGCCCGATGTTGTTGGGATTCAACAGCACACTGGATGTCGCGCGATCGGTCAAATACTGCACGGTCATGTTGGCGGGATTCTGCGCCGGCGGGGCATTCAGCGCGAGAATCTGTCCTGAAGAATGCATCAGGAACTCGCTGCCGTCGACCGCAAGGTAGCGGCCGGGCGCATGCGGGTCCTCAACCATCTGCGAGAAATTGGCGATGAAATTGGTATTCAGCCGATACGGACTGACGCCGTTGAGGTCAATCAGATTGCCACCACTGCTTGCATCGTCGTCGGTGAAGCTGTGTCCGACGAACTGCCTCAATTCCTGTCGACCGATGTGATTCAGAGTCTCCTCGGCCGTACCGTCCTGATTCATCATCCAGGGGAAGAACTGATTGATCTCGAATCCCTTGGTCACGCTGCCGGCTACCTGGTTGATCGGCTCCGGAAAGAGTTCCGCCGGTGCCGCGCCGCTTGCGTTGGCCGCTTCCGAGGCGTAGTCGAAGGCGCCGCTGATGCCGATGTTCGCGGCATTGCTGAGATTGTCCTGGCTCAGATGATCCCAGCGCACGAACAGCAGACGCCCGTAGCTGTCGACAAAGGGCTTGAAGCTGCCGGACGGCGAATGCTCAAGCAGAGTCAGTGTGCCGCTCGACGAGTCGAGGCGCCAGACGCCCGAGTTGGTCTTCACCTGACGATATTCATCACTTTGCGGATAGAGATGCGCGGCGCCATTGCGCGGCCTGTCGCTGATGAACACGATGCTGCCGTCGCTCAGGTAGGACGGCTGGAAGTTGTTGTAACCGGTTGGTTGATTGGGCACCTTGACGATAGTCGCCACTGACCCCTGCAATACATTGGCAAGGTTGGTAATTTCGTACAATTGCCAGACATAGTTCTGCGCGGCATTCGGCTGGGTCGGTGCTCCGATTACCATGCTGAAGATCAGCTTGCCGGCAGACCAGTGCACGTGAGGATCGCGGACAGCGATTGCATTGACACCCTGACTCACGGTCGTATCGCCAAATCCGGCTTCACGGGTGAGATAGCGGATTTGCCCATTGACCAGGCGCAGAGCGAGATCGCCGCCCCGCGGCGCTGCCGAGGTCTGGGCAAACTGGTTGCCGAACTGCGAAGCGACGTTCGTGATGGTCGCGAAGTTGGTACTGGTATCGACGTCGTCGGCAGTCGGCACTTGCACGACGAACACGATTGGTGTCGACGGCAACGCGTATGCGGTCGATAGTGGAGCGATCAAGGTGAACAGAATGCGCAGCGAACAGCGCCGAATGGCCGTAATGGTTTGCATTGGAAATCCCCTGTGACGGATGCCGGTCTACCACTGGAACGAAAAGCTCGCAGCCGCACGTACAGGAAAAATCGCGGTGGACGGACCAACGGTATTCCGACGCCGATGGGATCGATTTCGGCTTGCACGGCGGTGTGCGAAATCGCCGACAGGCGGCATGGCTTGGCGAATTGCAAGGCCGGTGCGCGGGTTCGTGCGGGATAACCGACGCTGTCTGCACCCGTGGCTCGCGACTCGGTCGATATCCACGCTTCGGGATGCGTCGCCGAGTTTTGTTATTTCGCCGAGCGCAGGCTCCGCATCGGCGTTTTTCGGTCGTCGGCCAGCACGGGGGGCGATGCGCCGCGTGCTTTCGTCCGGCGAGGCACGATTTGGCATGACCGCTGCAGATGCACCTTCGGCACGGATTGCCAGCGAAGGCAGGAGCCTTGTCCACAGGAGAGTACACATGGGCAACATCTACACCGCAGGACGTTTCGCCAAGCCGGCAGCGGCACCTCAAGGCAAGAATCGCGATGACGATCAGAAGGGCGGCGGCGAGGAAGAATAGTTGTCGACGTCAGACCGCTGCGGCAACTGGGTTGTCCCTGCCGCAGCGGTAGATGGATCGGAGCGAGCCCCGCCACTTGATGGCGAACGCTACGCATTTTGTTGATCAAGCAGGGATGGCGATCCATCGATCCAGCGGGACTGCGAATTCCACAAGGAGAACATCATGGTGGCCCCCGGTTTTTCTGTCTTGCACCGTCCCATCATTCCCGGTGATCCATCGCCTCGCGCTCCGGACGATCCTGGCCCGCAACCAAATCCTGGGCCCGATCCCGCACCAGGCGGCCCGCCGCCAGTGACCTTGCGGCGTTGGTCGCATCCTTACGAGGTCGTCAATACGCTGCTCCAACAGTACGATGCACTGTGAATCTGATAAAAAAGCGATTACTGGGCGGTTGCCCGTCGTGCTGTTGGCGATGGAACGGACGGTGCGCCGTTGAAGGCGATGCGTGTGGCCAAGCAGCGCGACTCCGCATCTCCGATGTGGGGCAATGATCGCCATCAGCGTGGTGAGATCGTGGAAGTGCACAGTCGCAGTCCGAGTCGCGGCAAAGCGTTTGTCTACGTATTTCCGTGCAGGCATGAAGACATCCTGAAACTCGGATTTTCTCGAGACCCGCTGGCGCGCTTGCAGGCTTTGCATCCGCGTTACTACGAATTCTTCGATCTGGATCGGGCGTTACTGATCCATACCGACCGCGTGTCGGATTCACTGCGGCTGGAAGCGGAACTGGGCGATCGTATTTCGCTGCACAATGCGCCAGCACCGTTGGTCGTGCCGCACGCCGCCGCCGGATACACCGAATGGTATCGCGGTGCCTATGAAACTCTCCTCGCTCAGGCAATGCGCCTGCATCGGGCGGAAGGTTATGCGATGGATCTGGCGTTGTTGCCGTGGATCCGCAGACGCCTTGAGGACCGCGCCGGAACCCTCTATGCGTGGTCCGAAGGTACGCTGCAGGCCATTCAGGCGTGGCAAGCGCTGGGAGGCGAGTCCGGTCCGAATTCTCTGTCACGCGTATTGCGTGATGCGCTCGGTGCCTACGATGCGGCGGGACTGGACCCTTCGCGCTGGATCAGTGCGGCCGTATGGCGCTGGTACCAGGAATTCGCAGCGGGAATCGACGGTCCGCGCTGACACAGGGCGCAGCATTCCGCGCGCAACCAACACAAGAGGAAAGGCGCATGAGGCAGGATGCCATTTCGCCCAAAAAAACTGTCCCATCGATTCCCCGTTCGCTGCGCTATGTGTCCGATGAGCAGCCTGGTATTCGCCGGCTTCGGCGCCGCTCAAAATTTATATATATCGGACTTCGGGGGCGACCCATTACTGACGCACGCGTGATTGGCAGGATCCGCAAGCTCGCAATTCCGCCAGCCTACGAAGATGTGTGGATTTGTCCACTTCCGCGGGGTCATATCCAGGCAACTGGACGTGACGCGCGGGGGCGCAAGCAGTACCGCTATCACGCGGATTGGCGGGTGTTCCAGGAGCGACGCAAGTTCGAACGACTGGCCGAGTTCGGCAAAGCGTTGCCGCGTTTGCGGCGCATCTTGCGCGTGACACTCAAGAAGGCGGGACACAGCCGCGAAAAAGTGCTCGCCGCGGTGGTCAGTTTGCTGGACCGAACCCTGATCCGCGTTGGCAATGAGGAATATGCGCGGAGCAACAGCTCCTACGGGTTGACGACATTGCGCGGGCGCCACGCGCGCGTGGCGGCGTCCAACGTCGCGCTCGATTTCAAAGGCAAATCGGGCAAGGTTCACCATATCGTGCTGTCCGATGCGAGGCTCGCGCGGATTGTCCGTCGATGCCAAGAACTGCCTGGACAAATGCTGTTCCAGTACCTGGACGATGAAGGATCGGTGCGCCCGTTGCGCTCCGATGATGTCAACGAATTTCTGCGCATCGCGATGGGTGGTGAGGTCACCGCGCGCAGCTTTCGCACCTGGGGCGCGTCAGTCGATCTGGTCAAGTGTTGGCGCGAGCGAGCCAATGCGGGCGAGGCGGCGTCGGCAAAGACGCGCATGCAGGCCTGCGTGACGGACGTTGCACGCAAGCTTGGCAATACGCCTGCCGTCTGCCGCAGCAGCTACCTGGATCCGCGAATCGTGGAGGCGCTGGAATCGGGCAGTTGGCAGGGCGTGGAAAGAACCGCACCACGCATTCGCGATCTGTCTGTCGAGGAATCCATCGTGCTCGCGCTGCTGCGCGGGCGGACGCGGAAGCACGAAAGCGCGAACCGTCGCTCTTGAGCCTGGGGCCTCTTTCGTGTCGACATCCGACGCGACACGATTGCGCCATGGCGCAGCAGCAGCCGGGAGCGCGGCTGCGTAGTACCGACGCGAGTTGGCGCACACTGTGGATCGCGGCCGCGCGGCCGGCGTAATGTTCGGCGACGACCGTCTCAGCACGGTAAACTGGCGCCTATGTCAAATCCCGTGACCGCAACTGCCAACACCGTCGACGATCGGCGGGTCGTGGCAATTTCGTCGCTCTGCATGAGGGATGCAAATTTATCCGCGTC
>JBDTLV010000072.1:0-25813 GCA_039934615.1 Tahibacter sp. | reverse complement strand
TGTCGATCAGCGCCTGCATGTCCGCCGCTTCTTTCTTCGCATTGGCGACGGCGGGAGGGGCGAGTTCGGACAGCAGCTTGTTCACGGCGCCGACCGTCTTGGCCGTTTCGTCTTCGAGCGTGTAGGCGGCGTGGTTCGCGTAGCCGAGCAGGGCGGCGCGTTCGGCGCGAATCTTCGCGACCTTGGCCACCACTTCGCGGTTGTCGAATTCGCCACCGTGGCTGGCGCGGCCCAGTGAAGCCTTGAGAATCTTTTCGCGCAATGCGCGATTTTCCAGTTGTGCAAGCACCGGCTGGCCGCTGGTGTTCTGCAGCGCGATGACGTACTTGCCTTCGAGCTTGCGTGTCTTGGCAGCTTCCGCCGCGGCAGCAATGGCTTCGGCGGAAAGGCCCTTCAGCTCATCCTTGCTGTCGACGATGATCGCCGATGCATTGTTTTCCTTGAGCAGGTTCTGGCTGAAGGTGGTCTGCAGCGAAGCAAGTTCGGCGTTGTACGCCTTGAGCTTGGTCTTGTCGGCATCGGACAGCTTGGCGCCCGCCCGCACGAAATCTGTGTAGTAGCGTTCAACCAGTCGCTTGGATTCGGCATCCAGCCCGAGTTTCTCGCGATTGTCATACAGGGACTTGACCCGCTCGAACAGTTTTCCATTCAGTGCGATCGCGTCCTGATGCTCGGACAGTTTCGGCGCCATTTCGCTCTGGATTTTTTCCAAAGTATCGTTGGTGTTCGCGCCGGTCAGGTTGAAAAACGTCGTGGTGACGCGATTCAACAGCAGTCCCGCTTTTTCCATCGCCACGATGGTGTTGTCGAATGTCGCAGCCGCTTTGTTGTCCGCGATCTTGTCCACTTCCGCACGAGCGTCCTTCATGCCGCGCTCGAACGCCGGCGTGTAATCGCTATCCTTGATCTTGTCGAACGGCGGGTACTGGAACGGCAAGGTGCTTTCGTGGAAAAACGGATTGCTGGCCATGGCGTCGGCACTGTTGGTTTTCTTGGCGGTGGTTTCGGCGGCGAAGGCCGGCGCGGTGAGGCTCAATCCCAGCGCGAGGGCGAGGGCAAGACGTTGGTTCATTGCGATCTCCGGATCATGATCAGACAGCTTTCAACAGTACGGTGTGGAGTCAATGCTGCAGGGTATCTGGAACCGTGCGCTGGCGCCCATGACGAAAGTCTTGGAGGGTGACGCAAATCCGGCGCAATTCCGCCATACGCTGCCGACTGCGCTGATCCAGGGGGCATCCCGGCAGGCTAGAATCGATCGTTGCAGCGCCCGATCGGGGGCTGGGGAGGCAGGGCATGATCCGGATGATTGGCGGTGGCGTGAGCGCGTGCGTGCGGCTATTGGTTTGTCTGCTGACATCGGTCGGGGCTGCCTCGGCCAGCCAGCTAGCCGATGCGTCGCTCAGCGACGAGATGCAGGCGATTCTCGCAGCACAGCCCGCCGCTGCGCGCCCGCTCGCACCGCTGCATGCGACGCCCTGCGTGGCTGGGCTCGCCGCCGGCTACCCATGCTCCAATATTGATTTGTTGTCTTTTACTCCGGTAGCGAGCTTTGCGGCGACCAGCACCAACAGCCTGTGGGGTTGGACCGACCCGCAGAGCGGCATCGAGTACGCCGTGGTTGGCGCCGACAATGGCACGGTTTTCTTCAGTCTGGCGGTACCTGATCATCCGGAATACCTCGGCAAGCTGCCGACCCACACCGGCAGCTCCGTGTGGCGCGACGTACGCGTATATGCCAACCACGCCTACATCGTCAGTGACAACAACGGCGCGCACGGCATGCAGGTATTCAATCTCACCCAGCTGCGCGGCGTGACCACGCCGCAAACCTATACCGAGACCGCTTTCGTGGGCGGGTTTGGCCGTGGCCACACCATTTCCATCAACGAGGCGACCGGTTACGCGTATGTCGCCGGGTCCGATTCCTGCCCGGCGCCAACCCAGAACGGCGGCCTGCGCATGTACGACATCCACGTTCCCGCCGCACCGGTGTTCGTCGGCTGCATCTCCACTGGCGGGTACACGCACGAATCGCAATGCTGGACCTACTCGGGTCCCGACACGGCGCATGCTGGCCGCGAACTGTGTTTCAACGCGAACGGTAACAGTGGAATGATCGCGATTGTGGACGTGACCAACAAGGCCGCACCGTTGACCTTGTCGTCGACGGCCTATGCCGGATCCAAATACACCCACCAAGGTTGGCTGACGCCGGACCAGCGTTATCTGCTGGTCAATGACGAACTCGACGAATCCAGCTTCGGGCACAACGCGCGGACCTACGTGTTCGACGTCAGCGATATCGATGCGCCGACACTGGTCGGCTTTCACCAGCATCCGCTCAGCGTGATCGACCACAATCTCTATGTGCACGACGGCTTTGTCTATGAATCAGACTACGAAGCGGGTCTGCGCATCCTGCGCCTGGGCAATCTTTCGCAGGCAGAGATGAGCGAGGTGGCTTTTTTCGACACGTGGCCGAGCAGCAACACCGCGCAGTTCAATGGCAATTGGAACAATTACCGGTTTCCCGGCAGCGGCAATGTCATTGCGACCGGTATCGACGAGGGCCTGTTCGTATTGCAGCCGCACCTGTGCACGCCGCCGGACGCGCCCGACGGCCTGGTCGCGACAGGCACTCTCGACCACCGCATCGAGCTGAACTGGAATGCGTCGCGGCGGATTGGCACCAGCTGGCGCGTCGAACGCGCCCAGGGCAGCTGTGGCGGATCGTTCCAATCCATCGCCGATGGACTCACTGCGCCTGCCTTCGCCGATACGTCCGTATCCGGTCAGGTCAACTACGGTTATCGGATTGTGGAAAATGATCCAACGTCGACCTGCTCTTCGGTTGCTTCGGCCTGCGTGATGGCTCAGACGACGGGCAGTTGCACGGCGCCACCGATCTTCGGTGGGCTTTCAAGCGCGACCAACGCCGGCAGCGCAAGCTGTCGCGTCGATCTGGCTTGGCCGGCCGCCACGCCAGCTTGCGGCGCGGGCGTCAACTATTCGGTCTACCGCGGCAGCAGCAGCGGTTTCGCCCCCGGCGTGAGCAACCGCATTGCACAAGGACTCTCTACCGCAACGTATTCCGACACCGCGCTCGACGGTTCGGCATCGAGCTACTACGTGGTGCGATCAACCGACGCCGCCAGCGGCGCCGAGGAAAGCAACAGCGTCGAATACGCCGTGCGTCCGAGCGGCCCCCCCGTCGACGGCACGTTCGGCACGGGTGCGGAGCCCGGTGACACGCCGCTGGATACCAGTGGCGTTGCACCCGGTGGTGGCACGGAAAGCGTCAATGTCATCGAACACGCGGGCTGGCACACCTCGATGAGCCGCGTGCACGGCGGTGTTCAGAGCTTCTGGTCGACTGCCGCCAACAATCTGTGCGTATCGCTGGTCGCGAGCAACCTGCACCTGACGTCGGGACAGGTTCCACAAATGTCTTTCTGGACGGCGTGGGACATCGAGCAAGGCTGGGATGCCGGCGTTGTCGAGGTGTCGACCGACAACGGCAGCAACTGGACGCGCCTGACGCCGGTCGGTGGCTACCCGTCGACGGTCACGAATGGCGGAACCCTCTGCGGGATTTCGCAAGGTTCGGCGGCGTTTACCGGATTGGCACATTTCGCGTGGTCGCCGTACCAGGTCAATCTCTCCGCCTACGCCGGACAGACCGTGCAACTGCGTTGGCTGTATCGCACCGACGCCGGGTCGCTGGGTGAGGGCTGGTTCGTCGATGACATTGCGATCAGCCATGCCCAGGTGCCGGGCCAGTGCAGCAACGGCGCTGACCTGATCTTCCGCAACGGATTTAACTAGCTCTGTTTCGGCACGGGGGCGGCGACCGCTATTCTATCGGCTCGCCGCCCAGCTCGATCTCCTCGATACCGAGGTAACGATTGATCGCGTGCACGGCTTCGGTCAGCGAGGCCTGCAGCGCCGTCGCGTTGAGCGAGGCGCGATCCATCTGTTCGATCCAGCCGAACAGCGATACGCGCAATTGCTCTTCGGTGCGCACGCGCTGGTGGATGTCGTCCAGCACGCGCGCGTACTCGCTCGGTGTCGGGCTGGCATTGGTTGCGGCGAACACGCGCGCCAGCGCGGCCATGAACGGCTCGGCCGCCTTCGACAGCCCGAAATCGCCCGGGCGGAAGTCGAGAAAACCGCGACTTGCGTCGGCGTGCACCCGAAAGCTCACTTTTGCCAGCGAGTGATAGAGCGGCTCTTCGGAAATCAGCACCAGCAGCAGGTTCTGCGGATTCGCGACGACGCTGCCTTGTGTACTGTTCCATTCCAGTGAGTGTACAAAATGGTACAGGCGGATATGGTCGCGAAAGTCCGCCGCCTGCAACTGGTCGATGATCAGGATTGTGCGCGCGCCTTCCGAATAGGCACAGGCTTCGCTGACCGCGCGCTCGAACGCAGTCAGCGGTGCTTCCAGCGATTGTGCCGCCTCCGAATCTTCGCCGATGACGAGCGGTGGAGGCGGCGGCTCGAGACTGCTGAAATCGTGATACAGGATGTGCGGGTAATCGAGTGCGTGCCCCAGCGCACTCGCCAACGCCGTCTTGCGGCGACCTGCCGCCCCAGTGACGTTGAGACTGCGCAGGTGCTCCAGTGGCGCCTCGAACAGGCAGCTCAAGGGATATTCGTAGTCGTCGTTCGATTCAAAGCCAAAATCGGCCAGTTTTTTGCGTAGGCTCATGGTTGCGTGTCTTCAAGCATGCGAGCGGAGGAACAAACGGACTTTGCACAAGGGTACTACGCCGCATCTCGGCGGCGCCTACCGCGCGGGTCATTGAAGCGTCGCTGCGGGCCGCCGCAACAACCTGCTGCGTGCCGCATTTCCCGTCGATCGACGACGCCTGATTTCCGCATCCGGCTACGTTCCGGTTCGCGACGCGAACAATTGCGATCGGTCAACGCCGGAATGCGCGAAACCCAGCGACGGTCCGTTTGCATCGGCGAAGCGGGTCTCGCGTCGATGCGGCAGTTTAAACGAAGTCACGCGGATCCGGCGGCGGAAAGCACCGCGGCTACACCCCGTTCCGGCGTTGCCGCCACCCGCCACTGTGGCTCGGCGACACACGGGGATTCGCTGATCAACAGACCTGGACTGGCCGACGAATCGAGACACGCGCCGCGCGCATCGTGCCTGCGTAGAGTTCCGCGACGCGATCGGCACGCTGGTAGGCCCCGGCGAGCACGACGAGCACAGGCAATCCGGCCCGGTACAACGCATCGAAGACACGGTGATCGCGCTGTCGGATGGCTTGGGTCGAAAGCTTGAGGCTGGACTTCGGGTCATCGACATGGGAGTCCATCCCGGCCTGATAGATGACGAGGTCGAGTTCGGAGGCCAGCAATTCGCCCAGGCATTGGTCCACGACTTCCAGGAATCGCGCATCGGCATCGTGTGGTTCACCGCGCGGCACCGCGAACGCGCGACTGCGTGTACCTCCACGGATTCCGAAGCGCGTTCCGAAAATGGAAAATTGCTGCAGATTGGGTAAACGTCCACAAAATGCTTCGGTGCCATCACCGCCATGTTCATCGCAGTCGAGCACCGCGACCCGCCAGGCAGGAAAGTGGTGGGCGACCAAGGCGAGGCCATTGATGGCGCAAAATCCACCACCACGCGCGGGATAGGCGTGATGGAATCCGCACGCGAGGTTGAAACTCACGCCGTCTTCCCGAGCACGTTGGGCGGCGACCAGTTGACCACCGAGCATGCGCAGGCAGGCCTGGCGCAAGGCGGGGCTCCAGCGCAGATGCGATGATGAGGCAAGCGGTTCGATACCGCGCAGGAACGCATCAACATAGGTGTCATCGTGCAGCCCCGCCAAAACTCCGGGGTCCAGGATCGGTGCATCGATGAATTGCCCGAGATCGTCGGCGGCCGCCCGTGCGGCAACCGCCGCCAGACGCGCAAAATGCGGAATGCCGTCCGGCGCGTATTCGGGATGGAAGACGAGCGTCGGTTTGCTCATGCCGCTTGGTCGGCCGCGAAACGCGCCAACTGCTCGATTCTCGTCGTTCCCGGCGAGAACAGTTCACCGCGAATCTGCTGTTCAAAATGGGTGGTGAAGGCCCGTTTGCGATCTTCCGGCGCGACCGCCAGCGTGGTCAGTCGCAGAAAACGTACCCGGCGCAGGCTGTGCAGCGGCAGGAGTCGGCCACGCCCGTTGCGTGTCGATGGAAGCAGATCGTCCGCGGCGCGATCTCGTTCGATGCCGATCAGACTGCCGGCAGGCAGGTGCACGCCATTCAGTACGGTCGGAGCAACGCTGATGCTCGAGTGGTTGTCTCCGAGTTCACATTTCTCGATCAGGATTGGTACTCCCGAGTCGCTGACCACAATATTGACGTGGCCGCCGCGCCGGATTCGCTCGTAGGCGATCTCGAGAAAAAACTGTTCCGCCAGCGGGCACGATCCGATCGGAAGCTTCTCTTCGCTGGATTTGCCAAGATCCAGGCCTACGGCTTTTCGCAGAATCACGTCGAGGATCATCGCGGTGAGCAGTCGGGATTCGGGCAGTGACAGTCGACCGAGCAGGGCCGGGGAACGCTCGGCTACCGTCTCGAGCAGGGCGTCCCTTCCGGAGAATTCGCGTTCGACGCCGGGTTGAAACACACCGGCGCCGAGAATCAATGGAAGCATGGGCTGATTGATCAGCGGAGCAAGCAATCGGGTGGCCTGGGTGTAGCCGCAGCCGCGGCGCTCGGTGCGATGCAGGACATTCTCGTCGAGCATGTCGGTGAGGGGTGTGCAGAGCGCGATACCGCAGTCACGGAAGACCTTGATCACTTCATGGTGCACAGCCTGTGGCGCACGTTGAGGCAGCATGGACTACCGGCCGCGTGTCTGAATGGCTGGCTTGCGCAGGAATAATTCCATTCGATTCAGGCCAGGCCGAGCAGCAGCGCGCGGACCAGTTGTGAGCACTGTCTCGCGTCGCGGGGATCAATGCACATGGCGGGCGCATTGACGCCGCACCGGCGGATTGCCGCGCGTATGTCGCCCAACGAAAAATTCGACACCACATCGGTCTTCGATACACCGATGACAAAATGAAAGTCTGGGCGGATGGACTGCATCGACGTCAGCCAATGCTCGCAGTCGTCTCCAATCGTTGACGACGTGGCGTCCAGCAGCAGAATGACTCCCAAAGCACCGTCGGCAACAATCGGTCGCATGAAGTCAAAATGTTCCTGTCCCGGAATACCATAAATGTGCACATAAGTATCTTCGTCGAGCTTGATGGTGCTGTAGTCGAAAGCCACCGTAGTGGTGGTCTTTCCCTCCGTGGCACCCTCGAACATCGGTACGTCGGTGGAGATCGGTTCCTGGTCCGACAGAGAACGAATCGCTGTGGTCTTGCCCGCTCCCACCGGGCCGGCAAACAGCAGCTTCGCGGGCCCATCAAACACCGGTGCTTTCCGCGCCGAAGAGAATGCCAAAGCGACGCGCCAGTCGGGAAATGATGGAACGCGGTGCGTCTTCCGGTGGCGCTTGATCGGTTATCGCGACCGACTGCCGAGTGGTTGAATCGAACAGGCCGCTCGCGCTCATCGCCCAGCAAAATGCATTGATCCGTGCCTTTTCGATATTCGTGCGCAGCGCCAGTTCGTCAACGGAGGCCTTGTTGCGCGACAGCAACGCGGAGAGCTGCATCGCTTCCACGTTGTCCGTCAGCGTGCCGAGATCGGGCCAGTGGCCGAGTTGGTGGCGGCCGGGAAACGGCGGAAGTTTGCGCTCATGCAACTCGCAGGCGGTGATCAGGAAAGCGTCCAGACTCATGGAAACGAGCTCAGTGGACTGCGGCAAATCGTCTCTTCCAGCGGGCCGCGCCGACCAGGCGCTTCCGCACAAATTGGATTTTGCCGCAACCAGGTCGCTGTGCGACCGGCCGATGATCCGCGACGCACTGCGCCGGATCACGACGGAATAGGTGCCGTACTTGGCCACAAAATCCCCGCCACTTGCAGCGCCCGGCTTGGTAAGCAGTTCGAGCAAGCCAAGGACGGCGTCGGGCGCCGCACCCATTTTGATGAGACCGGTGTCATCGGTGACCGGCGTACGAATTTGCAAGGCAATTTCGCGCAGCCGGTTCTGCAGTTCGACGACCTGACAACTGCTGCTCAGCGCAACGGTGCCGTCGTCCAGAGCTCCGCCTGTCCGGGAAATCGGCAATACCGCATCCTTGCGTCGTCTTGCGACCGCGTAAGCGGTGCGGCCGTATGCGTCACTCATGTCCGCCACCAGAATGTCACGACGGGTTCCATCCCACGGCTCGATGCGCGCGTTGATCCGCGATGCGCCGAGCAATTTCGCAGCCATGACCACGCGTCGCTCCAGGCTGTCGTCGAGGCCGGCCATTGATATAACAAGGCTGATCGTCATGGTTTAGCAAACCGATGTGGGCGGTGATCCGTGTCGAAGGCGGACATGGCGCCTATGGGTCGCGCGAGCAGCGACCCGTCGCGAATAACGCGAAATTTCGTCTACGGGGAAGACGTAATTCAAAAAAACTCAGGAAAAGTCGAGACCCTTCTCAAACGACTTGAGTTCGTGCCGCGCCATCGCAAGATTGGCCTTTGTACGATCCAGCACCAGGTACAAAAATGCCTTGTGGTTGGATTCGAGCGGCCGAAGGATGTGGTACTGCTTGCTCAGGGTGATCAGGATGTCTTCGATCGCGTCGTTCAATTTCAACGCTGCGGCGACTTTGCGCTTGGCTTTGATGACTTCCGCGTTGCCCGGTCCGGCGATGTCGAGATCCACGCCTGATCCGTCTTTCGCCATCGGCATGCCGCTGTCGCCATCGACCAGCGCCGATGCCATGTATCCGTCAATCTGCCGCAATGCTTCGAGTGATATCTTTGCCATTATGTTGACCCTTTTACAAACTTGCCCCGGCGGAAAGCGCCGCCACGCTCCATCCGATGCGGTGATGACTGACCGCATACTGAAAAATCACCGCACCCACCCTTAACTGGTCCGAGTCTCCTCGGAGATGATCACGGCGAGGCGATCCGCGAGATCCGACGTAACGCGCAAGGCAGTACCGAGCATTACCGACGAATCGAGCGCCACCGCCAGCACGAAAGGGCTGCTGGTTGCTCCGACGCGTTGAGCGACAACATTGGCCAGTTCGGCGGTAAGAATCGCACTGCTGCAACGGCCGGAAACAAATTCCTTGCCGGCTGTCTCGCAAATGGCAAGTAACGAACTGATAATCGCCGCGGCGCGGTCCTTGCTACCGCCTTGCGAGAAACGGCCAGCCAGCGCGCGACCGTCGGAAGTGGAGAGAACTGACATGCGCATTTCCGGAATGCTGTCAGAGATCCGCGAAAATTCCGCGTCGACCCGAGTCCTCACACGTCCAACATCTTCCTGGCTCCAGCGAGTTACCTTATTGGACGATGCTGCCATTTCCATCTCTTTACTTAGGCTCGGCAGACTCTATCACGCCAAATCCGTACTGTGACGCATGTTGCAATTTCTTACGAAAAACACGCCCACCCGATAAAAGACTTCCAGGGTCAATAGGACCAAGGTCCCATGACCTATGACACATCGCGCCGTCACGAGTAGGGGTATTCCCGCATCGCCACTGCCAACGATCAGCTCTTTCGTACGTTGCCTTGATATTGTATATAAAGTACTTATTTTGACGAGGCGATGGCCCCCCTTACGCCGCAGGTCGGAATTGCTTTGCGTCTGATTCGGCACGAGTCTGTTGCAACTTCGGTAGGACCTCGGGGGGGCGATGGCGCTCTTCGATGAGAGTTCCGCGGTGTTAGCTCGATCATTGCCAATGTAGTACGTAGCGATTGCATCGCTGGATGCAGCGTCGAATCGAAACCTGTTCGCCCAGGTGAACGCGCGCGCGACGGACTGGACCTGTTAGTGCCTGGGCCTGATCGGGTGTCCGCCACGTGATTCCGCTATAGTGGAAATCGCCACAGGTGGACACCAACAGGGGAAGGTCAATGATCACAGTCCGAATCGTGTGCGTTGCGGGATTGATCGCGTCGTTGGGCGGCTGCGCAACGCAGCCGAAGGAACCGGGCTCGGGACGTGCAGGCACCGAGCGATGCAAGATGACGGATGAGGCGGAGATCCGTGGCCTGTTTGAGCGCTGGAATCATTCGCTGCAGACGGGCGATCCGCATAAAGTCGTGGAAAACTACGCGCCACGCTCGATTCTGCTGGCCACCCAAGCCAATCCGCCGCTGATTACCGTGGCGGAGAAGGAGGAATATTTCCACCATTTCCTCGAGAATCGTCCGAGTGGAACCATCGATTTCCGGATGATCCAGATTGGCTGCAATTCGGCGTTCGATGCGGGTTTGTATACGTTCGAATTCGCCGCTACCCAAAAGCAGGTCAAGGCGCGTTTCACCTATACCTATCGTTGGGACGGCAAGCAGTGGCTCATCACCAGCCACCATTCGTCGGTGCTGCCGAACCCATAGCAGCTGCGCCAGCTGGAATGCGCGTGCGAGGTGTTCGCCGATCGGACCGGTTGGCAGGCGATCGGATCGGCACGCTGCGCAGCGTCAGCCTTGCGTCGGTGCACGGAAAGTCCCGGTGGCAACGCCGGCAAGAAAAAAAAGGCCGCAGTGCGGCCTTTTTTCTTGGCTATTGCGAGCGAGACCCGGTTATGCCGCTTTGCTCTCCGCCGCTGTCTTGCGCGGTCCTTCGAGCAGTGCCTGGCGCACGCCGGCGACGACCAGATCGACTTCCGCGCTGGTAATGTTGAAGTGCGGCGTGAAACGCAGCGAATTGATGCCGCCGTGGATGACGCCGAGGCCCTGTTCGCGCATGAACTCTTCGGTGCTGCCGGTGCCGTAGCACTTGAACGTATCGGACAGCTCGCAGGAAAACAGCAGCCCCGTGCCTTGCACCTTGGTGATGTAACCCGGCAGTTCGGTCTTGAGTTTTTCCAGCTTCTCGATGAATTCGACGCCGCGTGCGCGAATGTTTGCCTGGACCGCGCTGGTCAACATCCCCAGCACCGTGCATGCCACGTCCATCGCGCGCGGGTTGGTGGTCATCGTGTTGCCGTAAATTCCCTTTCGGTACAATTTCTCGGCGCGTTCGCCGACGGCGAGTACCGACAACGGGTACTGGCCGGCATTGAGCGCCTTCGAATAGGTTTCCATGTCCGGCGCCGGCAGCTTTTCGAAGCCCGGGTAGTCGACGATCGACAGCACACCGTGCGCGCGCAGTCCTGCCTGGATCGAATCGACCAGGAACAGCGAACCGTGCTGCGTGGTGAGTTCGCGCGCGGCGGCGTAGAACTCCGGCGTCACGGCGCGTCCGGGATCGCCTTCACCCATCACCGGCTCAAGGAACATCGCCTCGATGAACCAGCCGTTCTTGTCGGCTTCAGCGAAGACGCGGCGCAGGTCTTCCACGCTGTAGGGCTCGACCGTCAGCAGGGAGTTCTCGTCACGGAAGCTCGCCAGGTTTTCGCGATATCCCTTGCGGCTGGAGTCGGAATAGATCGCCGGCGCCTCGGTGCGACCGTGAAAGGCGCCTTTTACCGCAACGCGCTTGATCGTGCGACCCGCGTAGCGACCACCCGTGTCGGTCATCAGCTTCGCGTTGACGTCGACGATGCGGCACGCGAGCGACACCGACTCGGAACCTGAATTCAGACAAAGAAACTTGGTGTACGGTGCAGCATCGCGACCAACGCCGATCGCTGCCTTGAGCAGGCGCGCCAGGCGCAGTTGCGAAACGCTCGGCGTCATCACGTTGGCCATGACCTGCGGCCGCGCCATCGCGTCGAGCACGGGCTGCGGCGCGTGTCCGAAGCCGAGCATGCCGTAGCCACCCGAATCGTGCAGCACTGAACCCTTGAGAGTGATCACCCACGGACCGCGAGCGGCGAGCGCGACATACGGATTGACCGCATCGGCGCCGTAGAAATTGACGTAGTCCGCCTGGACCCGGCGCATCTGTTCGGATTCATCCAGCGCCAGCAGCTCGGGCATGTCGCGCTGCAACTCGACAAAGCGCGCATGCGCCTCGTCGATAGCGGTCAACAGCTCCGGCGAGGTGGTCGCGAATCGCGACACGGTCGCATCGTCCAGACCGCGGGTGCGCACACTGCCGCCGGCACGGCGCAGGATATTGAGTTGATCGATCGGCTGCATGGCAGACTCCACAAAGCTAAAACGCCGTGCCTCGCGGCGCCGCGTGTCGGTGAGGGGGAGCGGCATGCCGTCCCGGAAGTGGGGCAATTTTAGCAGAGGGGATTGGTAGTGCCGTGGAGCCGCTTTCGGGTCGGCGTATGGAGCCACTAAGGGCCGCGTGACGAATGTCAGATCGGATTGCTGACGCGATCGACTGGGAGGACGTGGCGCGGACGCCTAGTCTTCGGGCCACTGGAGGACACCATGACCGGAACCATCGTCGCCCAACTCGATATGGCCTGCAAGCGCTTCGGCGCAGTGCAGGCACTGGATCGCGTCAACCTGAGCGTGCGCGGCGCGGAAGTCTATGCGCTGCTCGGTCCGAACGGAGCGGGTAAAACCACGGCGATTTCTCTGTTGCTGGGCCTGACCCGCCCGGACAGCGGCGAGGCGCTGCTGTTCGGCATGCCGCCGCAACAACTGGCCGCGCGTCGGCGCATCGGCGTCATGCTGCAGGCCGCCACGCTGCCGGACACGCTGCGGGTTGCTGAACATGTCGCACTGGTCCGCAGCTATTATCCGCAGCCGCGCAGCGTGGCCGACATTGCTGCCATGGCCGGCATCACCGATCTGCTGCAGCGCCGCTATGGCAAATTGTCCGGCGGTCAGCAGCGACGCGTGCAGTTCGCGTTGGCCATCTGTGGACGCCCGGAATTGCTGTTCCTCGACGAACCGACGGTGGGCATGGATACGGAATCGCGCGAACGCTTCTGGCATACCGTGCGCGGTCTGGTCGGAGACGGTTGCGCGGTCGTGCTGACCACGCATTACCTGGAGGAGGCCGAAGCCCTGGCGCATCGGGTCGGCGTCATCGTGGCTGGGCGTCTGATGGCGGAAGGCAAGCTCGACGAAATTCGCGGACGCGTCGCGCAGCGCCAGATCCGCTGCGTCAGCAGTCTCGATGCGCAGCGCGTCCAATCGTGGGCCAGTGTGCGCAGTGCCGAGCGGGATGGCGACTGGCTGAATATTCATGCCGTCGAAGCCGAGTCGGTGCTGCGCGAATTGCTGGCTGCGGATGCGCACGTGCGCGACATCGAAGTGCGACGCGCAGGCCTTGCCGAAGCCATGTCAGCCATAACCCAGGAGGCGGCGTGATGTTCAGTACCCTGTTTGACCCCTTGTCCCTGCGCAGCCTGGCCATCGAGGCACGCTGCGAATTTCTGCGTCTGCTGCGCGCGCCCGGCTTTTCCGTGCCGACGCTATTGTTTCCACTGTTGTCTTATTTGCTATTTGGAATAGCGCTCGGCGGCGGCAGTCGCGCCGGCTACCACGCGAGTCACTACCTGCTGGCCAGCTACAGCGTGTTCGGCGTCATCTCGCCGGCGCTGTTCGGGTTCGGTGTGTCCGTGGCCCTGGAGCGTGAGCGCGGCCTGCTGCGCCTGAAGCGGGCGCTGCCGATGCCGCCTGCCAACTATCTGCTCGCCAAGCTGTTCATGGCGATGTTGTTCGCGGTGCTGATTTTCTTCGCGATGTCGCTGCTGGCAGTGCTGACGGCGGGTGTGCGCCTGGAAGTCTCACAATGGATCGGCCTGGCAAGCGTGGCGATACTCGGGGTGATTCCGTTCTGCGCGCTGGGTCTGTTTATCGGATCCTGGGTCAATGGCCAAGCGGCCGCTGCCGTCGTCAACATGATCTACCTGCCGATGGCGTTCATGGCGGGTCTGGCGATACCCCTGTTCCTCTTGCCGCAGGTGTTGCAGTCGATCGCGCCGATCTGGCCGGCGTATCATCTGGCGCAGTTGGCGCAGGCCGCGATCGGACAGCCATCGCTGGGCAGCGTCAGCAATCACATCCTGGTGCTCGGCGGATTTGCGATCGTCGCGTTCGTCGCCGCGCGCCGGCGCATGAGTCGGGTCGATGCGGTGTCGGCCTGATACGCGAGGTGGAGCGAAGTATGGGAATGTGTGAACACGGGTTTCGCGCGCGGCCCAATTCGGTCATGGTCGAGTGGCAAACCGGCAAGGGCCGCGGTGGACCGATGCGCTGGTATCCGTTGCTGATGCTGGTCTGGACGTTCTGGATCGTCGCCACGCCATTCTTTGATCCGAACCTGCGTCTGGTGGACCTGACGCCGACCTTGTGTGCCCTCGCGGTCTTCCTGGTCATCTACTACATCGCCTATTTCCATGACCGGCGCTATCTGGTCTGGTGCGCCAGCGGCATGGCGCTGCTGGGTTTCGCGATCACACCCACCAACCCCGGTGCGCACGGCTTTCTGATCTATGCGTGTGCATTTTTTGCTTTCTGCGGTCCGCCGCGCCAGTCCTTGCGCCTGATGACCCTCGCGCTGGGCCTGTACGCAGCCGAATGCGTCTGGCTCGGCGAGGCGTGGCTGTTCCCGATCAGTACGGTGCTGGTCGGTTTCGTGGTCGGCCTGATGAATATTTCGGTATTGCGCAATGTGCAAATCAACGCAGATTTGAAATTGTCGCATGATGAGGTGCGCCGCCTGGCCGCGGTCGCCGAGCGCGAGCGCATCGGACGCGACCTGCACGACCTGCTCGGCCACACCTTGAGTCTGATCGCGCTGAAATCCGAACTCGCGACGCGATTGTGGGATCGCGATCCGCACGCGGCGCGGCGCGAAGTGCTCGAAGTCGAACGGATTACGCGTGAAGCGCTCGCCCAGGTTCGCCATGCCGTCACCGGCATCCGCGCCGCTGGCCTTGCCGCAGAACTCGCATCGTCGCGTCTGACCCTGGAATCCGGCGGGGTCGCATTCACGTACGACAATGGCGACCAGGACCTTCCGGTCGAGATCGAAACCTGTCTGGCCATGGCGGTGCGTGAATCGGTGACGAACATCGTGCGGCACGCGCGAGCCACGCGCGCGTCAGTGAGCCTACGCCGCGAAAGCACGCTCTGGATCCTGGACATCGACGACGACGGTCGCGGTGGCGACATCGTTCCGGGCAACGGCCTGACCGGGATGCGCGAGCGCCTGCACGGTATCGGCGCCACGCTGACGGTGGATTCGCTGCGTGGACGCGGCACGCACCTGCGCATTACCTTGCCGGCGCGGACGGAGGCGAGCGCGGTCCGACTGGTTGCGCCGGACAGCGTTGCCGACGCGCCGTGCCTGCCCTCAAGCCTGCCGTTCCGATGAAAAAGTCCAGAATGGAACATCGTCGGTGATCCGCGTGCTGCTGGCAGAGGATCAGGCGATGGTGCGCGGCGCGCTGTCGGCACTGCTCAAGCTTGAACCGGATATCGACGTGATCGCGACCGCCGCAGATGGCGGCGAGGCCTGGCGACTTGCGCAGGACGTGACGCCCGACGTGATCGTCACCGATATCGAGATGCCTGGCATGACCGGCCTTGAGCTCGCGCAACGCGTGCACGAGCACGTCATGCCGTGCAAGGTCGTCATCGTGACGACCTTCGCCAGGCCCGGCTACCTGCGGCGCGCGCTCGACGCCGGTGCGGTCGGCTACCTGCTCAAGGATGCGCCGGCGGAACAACTGGCGGAGGCGTTGCGCAAGGTGCATCGCGGCGGACGGGTCATCGATCCGCAGCTGGCGGTCGACGCCTGGAGCGAAGCGGACCCGCTCAACGATCGCGAGCGCCAGGTATTGAGGCTCGCCGGCGAGGGGCAGTCGGCGGGAGAAATTGCCGCATGTTTGCATCTTTCACAAGGAACCGTACGCAACTATTTGTCCGAAGCGATCGGCAAGCTCGGCGTCGGCAACCGCATCGAGGCGTACCGGCTGGCGCGGCAGAAGGGTTGGCTGTAGCGCGACTGGCTGCAGCGTAGCGGACTTGTCCGAGGCTGCGTCACGAACCGGACTCGCCGCGCCGTTGCACGACGCGCGGCAAAGGGGGGCAGGCGCCGCATGCACGCTGAGGCGCTCCGCCTTTCCGGCGCCGCGCATTCACGCGCCCGTCCGATCCGACACCGATCGCGCCAAGCGTGGCCCCGGCCGCCCCGATTTCGCGTGGACTGAGTCAATCCCCCCTGGTTTGCCTAGGATTGACCATGAAATCTCAGCGGCTCTGCGCAGTACTGATCGGGCTACTCTGTGTCGGCGATGCCGGCGCCGCGACGATCCTGGTGACGACGCCGAACGACCAGTTCGGTGAAGAGCCGGGCGAATGCGCGCTGCGCGAAGCCGTGCAGGCCGCGAACACGGATGCCGCCTTCGGCGGCTGCCCCGCCGGCACCGGCACCGACCTCATCTCCTTCGGCGGGTTTTCCAATCGCATCACGCTGAGTCGGGCCGGCCGCGGCGAGGACGCGAACGCGACCGGTGACCTCGACGTCAGCACGAGCGGCGCCATCGTCTTCGTCGGCAACACCACCGGCGGCACCGTGATCGACGGCGACGGCGTTGATCGCGTCTTCGACCTGGACTGCCGCGCCGACATGACCGTGCAGTTCAATACGCTGACCATACGCGGCGGCGATGCCGGTTCCGAAGGCATTGGCGGTGGCGGTATCGTCGATTGCGCCGATTCTTTGTCGCTGTATGCCGTGCACATGACCGAGAACCGCGCGAACCAGGCGGGTGCCCTCGCGATTTCCTCCAACTTGAGCGCGGGAGCGGTCACGATTTCGCGCAGCGCATTCACGCGCAACCAGGCGGTCACCGGCGTCGGCAGTGCAATCCGGCACAGCGGAACGGAGCTGCTTAAACTCACCAACGTAACCCTGAGCGAGAACGTCGCCGAGGGTGTCGGCGCCCTCTATGCGACCGGCGACGTCTCACTAAAGAACGTAACCGTCGCGTACAACTCCGGCGACTCCAACGGTGGTGTCTACATTTCATCCGGAACAGCGCGTTTTGATAATTCTATATTCAGCGACAATGCGGCACGCGCGAGTTCTGCGACTGGGGCGGACCTGCGCTGCGTGCCTACCGCATTCAGCGACGGCTACAATGTGTGGGAGCGGGGGGTGTGCCCGTTCGCGATCAATCGCGCCACGGACCTCCCCGCCACCGATCCCTTGCTCGGCACGCTGGCCGACGCGGGACGCGCGTTGCCAGTACATGTTCTGCTGCCTGGCAGTCCGGCCATCAACGCCGGTGCGCCGATTCCCAACGACGGAAGCGTTGGCCATTGCGCCGCGACCGATCAGCGCGGCATCCAGCGCCAGCAATGCGATCGCGGTGCGTTCGAGGAACGCTTCGACTACTTCGTGACATCGACCGCTGACGCGCCGGACAGCAATCCCGGCAACGGCGTCTGCCTCAGCACGATCGGCGGATGCACGCTGCGCGCCGCACTGATGGAAGCCGGCGCGCAGGACATACCGATCCTCATCTCGATTCCGGAAGGCGTGTTCAATGTGAACATTCCCGGCGACGACGAGGACCTTGGTGTCACCGGCGACCTCGACATCATCGCGCTCGAAAGCGAAGGCCGCATTCTGATCGGGCAGGGCCCCGACAAGACCATCATCCGCAGCAATGGCGTCGAGCGCGTGTTCGACCTCGACGGTAGCAGCACCTATCGTACGGCGGTCGGCCTGTTCGGCATGCGCATCGAAGGCGGCGACACGGTCCACACGGGTCCACTCAGCAGCGCGTACAGCGGCGGCGGGGCGCGCTTCTCGTTTCCGCGCTCGCTGACCATCGACCGCGTCTGGTTCGACCGCAACGCCAGCGGATTCGGCGGCGGCGGCCTGCACGTGCTGCAAGGATCGGGCGCCGTGCGCATCACGCGCAGCGCGTTCACGCGCAACGTCGCTGTCAGCGACGGCGGTGGGCTGAACCTGGGGCAGGGCAAGAACATGTCGGTCAGCAGCAGCCTGTTCGCGGACAATCATGCGGGCGGCAATGGCGGCGGAATAGATATCTCTACGTCTAGTAATGTGGAATTGGCCTGGTCCACGGTGACGGGTAACGTCGCGGCCAATCAGGGTGGCGGGTTCTCGATCTCCGGCGGGGTGGCTCTCGGCGGCATGATCGTGACCGGCAACCGCGACGGCAACAGCACGCACGCGCCAGACTGCAGCACCAAGACAGCCGGCACGATCTCCACCGGCTACAACCTCATTGGTGCGGTGAGCTTGGGCGATTGCGTACTGACGGGCGACACGACCGGCAACCAGATTGGTGTTGCGATCAACCTGTCGCCGGTCAGCAAGGCGAATGCGGAGATGCCTTACGCCACGCCGCAGCCGGGCAGCATCGCGCTCGGCGCCGCACCTGTATCCCGCTGCAAAAGAGCCAAGGGCCAGTATCAGCATACCGATCAGCTCGACCACGCCCGTCCACTCAATAATGCGTGCACCATCGGCGCCATCGAAGGAAGTTCCGATCTCATCTTCGCCGACGGACTCGACGGCGGTTACGCGGGGGAGTAGGCCATCTCCACGCAACGTAGCCGCGATGTCGCACGCTTTCCTGAGCGGAGACTAGCCATAGAACATGCGAGAATGAAGGACTGGGCTTTCCGGATTTCTTGACATGTCGCGTAAATCAATTTTTCGTTCCGTCAACACGATGGCGCTGTTTTCGGCGCTGCTAAGCGCCCAGCCGTTCGCGGACTGCGCGTACGCCGCACAGATCGACATCCCTGGGCCCGCAGGAAGTGTTGCATTCGGCAGGGCGGTCAAGGCGTTGCCCAACGGCAATATCGTGGTAACCGATCCGGCATTCACGGACCCGTCCAATGCCATCCTGCAAGTCGGAGCGGTCTATTTGCTGACGCCGGTCGGAAGCGTGATCAGCCGGGTGACCGGCGGCATCGCCGGTGACCACGTCGGCAGTGGCGAGATCACCGTGCTGAGCAATGGCAACTTCGTCATCGAGAGCCCGGATTGGCACAACGGTCCCGATGGCAATTCCGCCGGTGCGGTCACCTGGGGCAGCGCAACGGTGGGACTGACGGGTGTGGTGTCGGCCGCCAATTCGCTGGTTGGCGCAGCGGGCGACCGGCTCGCGGATCTAAACCAGATCTATCCCTACCGAAAGGTTGTCTACGCGCTGGTCAATGGCAACTACGTGGTGCGTAGCCCGCATTGGCACAACGATGTCGGTGCGGTGACCTGGGGCAACGGCAACATCGGCACATTCGGCCCGGTCAGCGCCGCCAATTCCCTCGTGGGCAGCACGACCGGCGACGTGGTGGGAAGCGGCTTGCAACAGGCCGGCGGAATTCTTTGGGACAACGTCGCGATACTCAGCAACGGCAACTACGTCGTGTCCAGTCCACAATGGGATAACGGAAGCATTGTCGATGCCGGCGCGGTCACCTGGGGTGACGGAACGGCCGGCACGTCGGGCGTCGTCTCCGCGGCCAATTCCCTGGTCGGCAGCACGACCGGCGACTATGTCGGCTTCAATGGCGCCGCTGCGCTCAGCAACGGCAACTACGTGGTGGCGAGTCCAGCGTGGCACAACGGATTGATCGTCGATGCGGGAGCGGCCACCTGGGGCAACGGCGCTGGCGGGATCCACGGGCCCGTCACCGCACTCAATTCGCTGGTCGGCACGATGACCGACAGCGAAGTCGGCTATCCCGGTGTAATCCCACTCAGTAATGGCAACTATGTGGTCGCGAGCGACGTCTGGGATAACGCGACGACCGCGAATGCCGGAGCCGCGACCTGGGCGAACGGCGAGACCGGATTGACCGGACCGGTGTCCGCGGGCAATTCCCTGGTCGGGACGAAGGCGAACGATTTTGTCGGTTCCTCGGTTCGTCCGCTGAGCAACGGCAACTACCTGGTGCAGAGTCCACTTTGGGACAATGGCGCGGCCGTGTCGGCCGGTGCGGCCACTTGGGCGAACGGCGCGACGGGGCTGGTGGGCGTGGTTTCCGTGGCCAATTCGCTGGTCGGCACCACCACCCAGGATTACGTCGGCGACAGCGTGACCCCGTTGAGCAATGGAAACTATGTGGTGACCAGTTCCGTCTGGCACAACAGTGGAATGCAGTACGCCGGTGCCGTGACCTGGGGCAATGGCAGCGGCGGATCGGTCGGCGTCGTTTCCGCGGCGAACTCCCTGGTTGGCACGGCGGCGAACGATGAAGTCGGCAATCAGCCGAGTGAGGCACTCAGCAATGGTCACTACGTCGTGGCGAGCCCGTATTGGCACGGCGGCGGCGCGGCCACCTGGGGCGACGGAAACGTGGGTACCTCGGGTCCGATAGCCACCGCCAATTCGTTCCTCGGTCTCGGCGAGAACTATGCCTCCATCACGGCGTTGAGCAACGGCAACTACGTGGTGAGAAATGAATCATGGAACAATGGCGCCCTCTCCCAGGCCGGAGCGGTGGCCTGGGTCGATGGTCGCAGCGGTGTTTCCGGTCAGTTCGGACCTTCCAACGCGCTCCTGGGCGTGCCAAGCGGTTTTTACATCGGCGCGCAGGTGGTCGCGTTGAGCAACGGCGACTACGTCATCTCCAGCCCCTCCTTCTCGCAGTCGATGATCAGCGGCAATCTGGGCGCCGTGACCCTGGGCCGGGGGCGCGGTGGATTGGTTGGCGTCGTGGATGCGACCAACAGCGTCATCGGCACGATTCCGGGTAGCTACCCCACCATGTCGTATTCGTACGACCCGGTTCGCGACCAGCTCGTCGTCGGGCAGCCTCGCTCCCACTTGATCAGCCTGTTCAAGGCGGATCAATTGTTTGCCGATGGCCTGGACTGACACGGCGCTGGCAGGCGTGCGGCGAATACCCCGATGCAACGCGCACCGCGTGAATCGGCGATAATCACCGACCGTCCCGTCATTTCACGCCGTGAAGAAGTCCGATTTCCACTTTGATCTGCCACCCGAGCTGATCGCGCAGGCGCCGTTGCCGCAGCGTTCGGCAAGCCGGATGCTGGTCCTCGATGTGCCTGATGCGGTCTGCGCAGACCGTCTCTTCACCGACTTGCCTGACTACCTGCGCGCTGGCGATCTGCTCGTATTCAACGACACGCGCGTGTTGCCGGCGCGACTGCACGGTCACAAGGAATCCGGCGGCGCGGTCGAGATCCTGATCGAGCGCGTCACCGGTGCGCACGAGGCGCGCGTGCAACTCGGCGTCAGCAAGAAACCGAAAACCGGTGGCCGCATCGTGTTTGCGGATCGCACCACGGCGACCGTGCTGGGTCGCGAGGGTGCATTTTTTAATTTGCGCTTCGACAGCGACGAGTCGCTGGAAAAATTGTTGCCGCGACTCGGGCGCATGCCGTTACCGCCCTACATCACGCGCGTTGCGGACAGCGCGGATGACGAACGCTACCAGACCGTTTTCGCGCGCACGCCGGGCGCGGTTGCCGCTCCGACCGCGGGGCTGCATTTCGACGGGGCGCTGCTCGCGCGCCTGGCAGCGGCGGGCGTCGAATTCGGGCACGTGACCCTGCATGTCGGCGCCGGAACGTTCTCGCCAGTGCGCAGCGAGAGTCTCGCCGACCACGTGATGCATCGCGAGTGGCTCAATGTCGGTGCCGAACTGGTGTCGCAGATGCGCCGTGCCCGCGAGCGGGGCGGGCGCGTGATCGCGGTAGGCACCACCGTCGTGCGCGCGCTCGAAAGCGCGACCCGGGATGGCCGCATCGAACCGTTCGCCGGCGAGACGCAGATCTTCATCTTTCCCGGCTATCGCATCAGCAGCGTTGATGCGTTGATTACCAATTTCCACCTTTCCGAATCGACTTTGCTGATGCTCGTGTCAGCCTACGCGGGGCGCGAGCTGATCCTGGATGCCTACCGGCATGCGGTGCAGAAGCGTTACCGATTCTTTTCCTATGGCGATGCCATGCTGATCCTGCCGCAGGGCCGCACCTCGTGAGTACCATGCAATTCGAACATCTGGCCACCGACGGCGCCGCACGACGCGGACGCATCACGTTTCCGCGTGGCGTGATCGAAACCCCGGCGTTCATGCCGGTCGGCACCTACGGTTCGGTGAAGGCGATGCTGCCGCGCGACCTGAAAGAGATCGGCGCACAAATTATTCTTGGCAACACCTTCCACTTGTTCCTGCGTCCCGGCCTGGACGTGATCGGCACCTTCGGCGGCCTGCACGCTTTCATCGGCTGGGATCGTCCGATCCTCACCGATTCCGGCGGATTCCAGGTTTTCTCGCTGGCCGCCAAGCGCAAGATCAGCGAGCAGGGTGTGACTTTTGCCTCGCCGATCGATGGCTCGAAAGTATTCCTGAGCCCTGAGGAATCGATGCGCATCCAGCGCGTGCTGAATTCGGACATCGTGATGATCTTCGACGAGTGCACGCCATATCCCGCGACGCTCACGCAAGCATCCGATTCGATGGAACTGAGCCTGCGTTGGGCAGAGCGCTCGCGTATCGCACACGACGGCAATCCGAACGCCTTGTTCGGCATCGTGCAGGGCGGCATCTATCCCGAGCTGCGCGCGCGCTCGGCGGCGCGCCTGCAGGAGATCGGCTTTGACGGTTACGCGGTCGGCGGTCTCGCCGTGGGCGAACCCGAAGACGAGCGCAATCACACCCTGGAAAACACGGTGCCGTTGCTGCCGGCCGACAAGCCCCGTTATCTGATGGGCGTTGGTCGCCCTGAAGACATCGTCGAATCGGTACGCCGCGGCATCGACATGTTCGACTGCGTAATGCCCACGCGCAACGCGCGCAATGCGCACCTGTTCACCCGGTATGGCACCCTGCGGCTGCGCAACGCACAGTACGCCAAGGACACGCGCCCGATCGACGAGACCTGCATCTGCCACACCTGTCGCAATGGTTTTTCGCGCGCCTACCTGCGCCACCTGGACAAATGCAACGAGATCCTCGCCTCGCAATTGGCAACGATCCACAATTTGCATTATTACCAGGAGCTGATGGCCGGCATTCGCGCCGCCATCGAAGGAGGACGTTTCGAGGCCTTCGTGGCGGAGTTCTATGCGATGCGCGCGCCGGCGGTGGCTTGAACGAGTTCAGTCCGGATTTCGATGGATGAGCGAGCGACATGGTTGTTGCGTGAGTCAGCCACTCACTCAAGCCCGCACGCACCGGAACGTTGCACAAGAAACCCGATGCCCTGGCGTCAATCAGCCCGCTGGTGACTTGCCAGCGTTGATCGCCCACTGCGCGGCGAAAGCCCGCTGGTAGGCGGGCCGCATTTCCCCGCGCGCGACGTACGCTGCGAGATTCGGGAACTCGTCGAGAATGCCTGACGCCCTCAGCCTGAGCAGCACCGACGCCATCATCAAGTCGCCCGCGCTGAACGCGCCATCCAGCCATTCGGCATCGCCCAGGCGGGCAGAAAGTTGGTCCAACCGATGGCGGATCCGATCCGAGATCAGGGGGATACGTTGCTGGGTCCAGGGCTTGTCGCCCTCGACAAAGCGGGCGATTTCCAGTTCAAGGATCGGCGGCTCCACCGTGTTGACCGCGGCAAACATCCAGGTGATCGCCCGCGCGCGCGCATTGGCATCGTGCGGCAGCAGGCCCGCATGGCGCTCGGCGATATGCAACACGATCGCGCCGGTCTCGAACAGCGCGAGATCGCCTTCCTCATAAGTTGGAATCTGGCCGAACGGATGAAGCGCGAGATGCTCGCGTTCCTTCATCGCCTGGAACGAGACCAGGCGAACCTGGTAGGGCAGACTCGATTCTTCGAGCGCCCAGCGCACGCGTGTGTCGCGTGCCAGTCCCTTACCGCCGTCCGGAGACCGTTCAAAAGCGGTAATGGTGATGGTCATCTTGCATCTCCTTTGGCGTAGTCATTGGCTGGCGGACTGGCAAGTGGTCAAGGTATTCGCCAAGATCAAGGCCATGCATTTCCGTGTCGTTGTTGGTTACATGGCGCATCAAGGCAAGCTCGGCCCGACGATTCTGGCATCGTGATAAGGCCGCTTTGCAGAGTCAAGGACCGCTGAAGATGGTCCCGGAATGAACAATGTAACAACGCGGCTTTGGTGCGCGGTGCTGCAAGTTCCCCGACGACATTCGAGTTGCGGAGGTCGCAACTCCGCAGGGGGGACTGCGCTGGATGGGACGGGCGATCTCGCGCCAGCGGTACTCAAAAAAATCTGACCCGTCGTTATCCAACTGCCGACAGGAGACGTCGCCAAAATGCTGGAATTGGCCGCTTTCAACGCAGGGATCTCCACGCTGGTTGGCTCCCGGAAGTAAGGTCCAAAAGCCCACCGACTGCCGAGCACTTGCCCTAAGAAAGCCACAGAAATGCCCGCAACAAGTCCGCTGCGATGTGCAGCATCGGGCAGACGTGTTGTTGTCTTGATCGCCCATCCTGGGCGTGGCGAAAATGGAGGAGCCTCATGAAGCGGTGGGCGATTGCCTTGTCTCTGTTAGCGGTTTGCGCAAGCGTGCAGGCTGAGCCGGCCGTGTGGCAGCCTTCCGCCGGAAATACACAAATACCCTTATGGCCCGCAACACCGCCCGATGCCCAGCCGATGCCAGGCCCGGAGGTCGCTTCGACAAACCCGACATCGCTGATCGGTGGCAAAACCGTGGTGGCGATCAGCAACGTGTCGCAGCCCACCATGACGGTCTATTCGCCCACGGGAAACAATACAGGAGCGGCCGTCATCGTGTTTCCGGGCGGCGGCTTTCAGATACTGGCCATGGACCTCGAAGGCACCGAAGTCTGCGACTGGCTGACGCCCCGCGGCATTACCTGCGTGTTGCTGAAGTACCGTGTCCCGAGCGCTCCCTATGATTGGCACTGCGATTGCCGACCGCACAATCTCGAGGTCTCGGTGCCAGCGTTGCAGGATGCGCAGCGAGCGCTGCGTCTGGTGCGATCACTCGCGGCGGAATGGAACATCGATCCGCACAAAGTTGGTGTACTCGGTTTCTCCGCCGGCGGCTATCTGGTCGCGGAAGTCAGTACGCACTTCAAACACCCTACGTACAAGCCCGTGGATGCCGCCGACACGCAAAGCAGTCGCCCGGATTTTGCGTTGGCGATTTATCCGGGGCATCTCTCCACCGACCACGAGCCATTCAATCGCAATGTCCCGGTCTCGCCCGAAACGCCACCCACATTTCTATTGCAGGCCGAAGACGACTACGTCGACGGCGTGAATCAATCGCTCGCTTACTACGCAGCGCTGAAGAACGCCAAAGTGCCGGTGGAGATGCATCTGTACGCCCACGGTGGGCATGCATTTGGCCTACGGCCAACCGCGGATCCGATCACCCGTTGGACCGCTTTGGCTGAAACATGGATGAGCACTATCGGGATGATTCCTGCAACGGGCCGGTGATTGGTAGGGCGCTATCCCCCGCAGGGTTTGGCGCCGAATGGGGCGCTTGATCGTGCCCCAACATCCCGGCGTGGATTCCCGTAGCGCAGAATCGACAACTACGACGCGGTCCATGGAATTGACCCCACCGCCCCCGTACACGTCACATGCGTAGGACAGGTCTCGGACTGGCCGCTCCCCCCACGCCCGTTTCTCCCGAGCCCTGGTGAACGCGCCAAAGCTCCAACGAACTCCGCGCACCGAGTTCAGAACTCCGTCGTCGCATTTCCCAAGCTCGTCGCCGAACCCCAGATCTTCCCCCGCGACCGTGGCGGGTCATGCCATGAACTTCCGAAACCTTCCCGCGAACCGCTGACATCCAGTGACGAACGCGCGATTGCATGCGGCCAGTGTTTGGAATGACCCCACGAGTGTTTGATCAGCAGTGTCGTTCGAAAAACACTCAG
>JBDTLV010000071.1:0-26105 GCA_039934615.1 Tahibacter sp. | reverse complement strand
TCGCGAGCTTCGGCGCGACGTTCTGCCAGATTTCTTCCGTCACAAACGGAATCAGCGGATGTAGCGCACGCAGCAGGGTTTCCAGCGTATAAAGCAGCGTATACCGGGTCGAATCCGCTGCCGCGGCATCGGTCCCGTTCAATGCCGGTTTAGCCAGTTCCAGGAACCAGTCGCAGAATTCGTTCCAGGTGAATTCGTAGAGTGCCTGCGCAACGAGATCAAAGCGATAGGCGGTAAACTGGAGTTCGACCTCGGCGAGACAATGGTGGAGACGGCTAAGTATCCACTTTTCCGCTTCCGTCACGGCAGGCTTCCCTTCTCCCCTCATGAGAGGGTGGCGCGCAGCGCCGGATGAGGGTGCAGCTTCGCTGGTGCCCGCATCGACGTTGAAGGTCTCGCAATTCATCAGCACGAATCGCGCCGCGTTCCACAGCTTGTTGCAGAAGTTCTTGTAGCCGCCGCAGCGATCCAGGTCGAATTTGATGTCGCGGCCATGCGTGGCGAGCGAAGCAAAGGTGAAGCGCAGGGCATCGGCGCCGTAAGCAGAAATGCCGTCCGGGAACTCCTTGCGCGTTGCCGTCTCGATCTTCTTGGCCATCTGCGGCTGCATCAAACCGGCGGTGCGCTTCGCCACGAGGTCATCGAGCGAGATGCCGTCAATCAGGTCGATCGGATCGAGTACGTTGCCTTTGGACTTGGACATCTTCTGTCCGTCCTTGTCGCGTACCAGACCGGTGATGTACACATCTTTAAAAGGCACCTTGCCGGTGAAGTGGTCGGTCATCATGATCATCCGGGCGACCCAGAAGAAGATGATGTCGAAGCCGGTGACCAGCACCGAGCTGGGCAGGTAACGCTCGAAGCCACGCTCGGCCATGGCGGCTTCATCCGGCCAGCCGAGCGTCGAATGCGACCACAATGCCGACGAGAACCACGTCTCCAGCACATCGTCTTCGCGACGTAGGGCGGGTCTTGGACCCGCCGCCCCCGAGGCGGCGCCAGCGGGTCCGAGCCCGGCCTTGCGATAGGCTTCTTCTTCGCTGCGTGCGACGTAGACCTGGCCAGCCTCGTCGTACCACGCCGGAATCCGGTGTCCCCACCAGAGTTGCCGGCTGATACACCAGTCCTGGATGTTGCCAAGCCAATGACGGTAAGTGCTGATCCAGTTTTCCGGTACGAAGCGAACGCTGCCGTTTTCCACAAGTTCCATACCGCGCGTCGCGAGGCTGTCCATTTTCACGAACCATTGCCAGGTCAGGTAAGGCTCGATCACCTGGCCGGTGCGGTCGCCGCGCGGCACCTGCAATTTGTGCTTCTTCTCTTCGACCAGCAGGCCGGCTGCATCGAGATCCGCGAGGACCACTTTGCGTGCGTCGTAGCGATCCATGCCGCGATATTTCCCGGGTGCGGCATCGTTGATCTTCGCCTCGTCGGTAAAGATGTTTATCGGCGCCAGGCTATGTCGCTGACCGATCGCGTAGTCGTTGAAATCATGTGCTGGCGTGATCTTCACGCAGCCGGTGCCGAATTCCTTGTCGACGTAGTCATCGCCGATGATCGGAATCTCGCGATCGGTTAACGGCAGTTTGAGCTTGCGGCCGATGAGATAGTTGTAGCGTGGATCGTCGGGATGCACGGCGACGGCAGCGTCGCCGAGCATGGTTTCCGGGCGTGTCGTTGCAACGACCAGGGAGCCTTCGCCGTCCGCGAGCAGGTAGCGGATCGACCACATATGGCCGTCCTCTTCCTCGCTGACGACCTCAAGATCGGAGATCGCGGTTTTCAGCACCGGATCCCAGTTCACCAGGCGCTGACCGCGGTAGATCAGGCCCTCTTCGTACAAACGTACAAATGTTTCCATGACCGCAGCGGACGGAATATCGTCCATCGTGAACTGGGTGCGCGACCAGTCGCCCGATACGCCCATGCGACGCATCTGGCGCTCGATGGTGTCGCCGGATTGCTGCTTCCATTCCCAGACGCGCTCGATAAACGCATCGCGACCGAGTTCGTTGCGCGTCTTGCCTTCGGCACCGAGCAGGCGCGTAACCACCATCTCGGTTGCGATGCCCGCATGATCGGTGCCGAGCTGCCACAAGGTGTCGTAGCCGAGCATGCGGTGATAGCGGATCAGGGTATCCATGATCGTGTGCTGGAACGCGTGCCCCATGTGCAGCGTGCCGGTCACGTTCGGCGGCGGCAGCATGATCGAATAGGGCTCGCCCTTTCCGGATGGCTTGAACCAGCCGTTGGACTCCCACTGCGCGTACCATTTCGATTCGATCTGGGCGGGTTCGAAACTCTTGTCCATGGCGTCTGCGTTCCTGCACCCGCGTCTTGCGCAGGTCTTGAAGGTTGAAAATATCGGTTGCGAAAAAGTTACATATCAAACTTTTTCAATTCAAAGCCGGCGTGCTTGTAGGTCTTCCATCGGTCGCGCGAACCCAGGCGCATGGCCTCGTCGGCGGGCACCACTTCGAGCACCCGCTCGAACAGTCCGGGTGCCGGCTCGTCGCGCAGATTGATGACCAGTGCGCGGTCGGGTGTGACGATGTCCGGCGCGCTGATCAGTACCGGCGTGATCGCGTCGTCTTCGTCGCCGGCGATCTGATGCGGAATGAACGCATCCTCATCAAATTCCCATAGCTTGCCGTCGAGCTCCTCGGCCTGCTCGAGATCACGCGCCAGTACGAGTACGCGCTGATTGGCCGCGTAAGCGCGCTTGACCAGCTCGCACACCAGCAATAGCGGATCTTCGCGAAAGCGTGGTTTGTCGATCAGGTAGAAGTCGGCGCGCGGCATGGCTCAGGATCCCGTCACGGGGAGGGTCGCGCCTGGGTTGAGCGCCAGCACGGCGTAAGCACCCATGAGTGACAAGCCCATGCAGGCCAGCACCAGGCTGAAGAAACCCGTGATCGCTGGCGCGCGTGTGCCAGGCGGGCGTGAGCGGAAAAAATACACAGGTACATAAACCAGCGCGAGCAGCACGATGCCCGCGTTGAGCGCCATGCTGCGCGAATAGCCATGCTGGATGCTGTCGTTGTGCAGCCACACGAAGCCGGCGAACAATGGCCCAATCTGGAACACGAGCGCGAGTCCCGCGAGTCCCGGACTGTTGCTCAGCAGGCTCATCGCGTAGGTGATGCCAAACAGCAGCGACAGACCGAGGATGGCCGCCAGCGCCGTGCTCTTGCGCCGAAGAACCGTTTCGGTGGCGGCGTCGGTCGGGCTCACGCGCAGCGGTCAAGCAGGTATTGCACGAGCAGCGGCACGGGGCGACCGGTGGCCATGCCTTTGCGCCCCTCATCCCAGGCTGTGCCGGCGATATCCAGGTGCGCCCAGCGCTGATTCTCGGTGAAGCGCGCAAGGAAACAGCCGGCCGTGATCGCACCGGCGTTTTTGCCGCCGATGTTCGCCACGTCCGCAAAACCGGAGTCGAGCTGGTTCTGATAGTCGTCCCACAGCGGCAGGCGCCAGGCGCGATCGAGCGCGGCATTGCCGGCGTCCAGCAACTGCGTGGCCAACTCGTCGTCTTTGGTCATCAGGCCGGAAGCGTGCTTGCCGAGGGCAATCACGCAGGCTCCGGTCAACGTCGCCGCATCGATGATGACCTGCGGCGAAAACTTCTGCGCGTAGGTGAGCGCGTCGCAGAGGATCAGGCGCCCTTCGGCATCGGTGTTGAGCACTTCGATGGTGAGTCCGGACATGCTGGTCAGCACGTCACCGGGCCGATACGCATTGCCATCCGGCATGTTTTCCACGGCGGCGACGATGCAAACAATATTCAGCGGCAATTGCAACTTTGCCACAGCGAGAAAAGTACCCAGCATGCCAGCAGCGCCGCACATGTCGAACTTCATTTCTTCCATGCCGGGGCCGGGCTTGAGGGAAATGCCGCCGGTATCGAACGTGATGCCTTTGCCGACCAGCGCATAGGGCTTGGCCTCGCCACCACCATTCCAGCGCAGCACGATCAGCTTGGGTGCATTCGCGGATCCCTGTGCGACGCCCAGCAGCGAACCCATGCCGAGCTCAGCCATCTGCTCGCGCTCGAGGATTTCACAACCGACGCCAGGAATTTCCGCGGCGAATTTCTGCGCTTCGCGTGCGAGATACGCAGGATTGCAGATGTTCGGCGGCAGATTGCCGAGTTCGCGGGCGCACTGCACACCGGCTGCAATCGCACTGGCCTGGATGAGAGCGGCATCTCCTTCAATGCCGCCTGCGAGCGACAGATGAGCGAGTGTGTCGGCCTTGGGCTTGTCCTTGGCTTTGAACGTCGCGGTGTAGCGATAATTTGCGTGGTCGCTGACAAGGGCGGCGGTGCGCAATTTCCAGTGCAGGTCGCGACCGGGCACGTCGACTTCGGTCAGGAAGGACAGCGCGGAGGCAATCGGCAGGCCTTTGAGAACCTTTGCCGCGTCGCCATTCGCTCGCGCGAATCGCGCGGCATCGAACTTCTTCGGTTCGCCGAGTCCGACGACAAGCAGTCGCGGCGCCGCCATGCCGGGTAGGCCGAACAGCAGATGGGTGCTGCCAATCTTGCCGCTGATGTCGCCGCTTTCGAGGAGTCGGCGCAGTGCGCCCGCGGCGGCTTCATCGATCCGTGCGGCGGAAGGACTCATGGATTTGTCGTCGTGCACGCCAACCACGACGCAGGGAACGGACGCGGCCTGCGGCGCGGATTGACTGAGCGAGAACTGAATCGTCATTAACGAATACCATGCTGATGGCCACTCGCTGACGTGCGAAACCACGCCGCGGGTTCAAGGCCGGTTAGACTTCGGGGGAAAGCTTGAGCGGGGCTGTCCCGCCGAGCGTGCCGGATTATCGCATAGCCCCACCTCATGCTTCGAATCCTAGACCGTTATTTGCTGCGCGAACTCGCGTTCGGCTTCTTCGCGAGCGCTGGTGTACTGCTGATCGTGACCCTCGGGGGCACGTTCGCGGACATACTCGCCAAGGTGGCGCGTGGGCGCATGCCCGCCAACCTCATGTTTGAACTGCTCGGGCTGCGAACGCTGGGTGCCTTGACCGTACTGTTGCCACTCGCGCTGTTTCTCGGCGTGTTGCTGGCCTATGGCCGGCTCTGGCGCGACAGCGAAATGGCTGTCCTGCAGGGGTCTGGCGTGTCCCTCGTCGGGCTCGCGCGGCCGTTGGCCATGCTGGCCGTCCCTGCGGTGCTGGCTCTTGCCCTGATCTCGTTCTGGCTGGCGCCGGCTGGCGTGCGCCTTTCGCAGACACTGCTTGAACAAGCCAGCCGATCGATGGTTGTTGCGGGCATGGAGCCGGGCCGATTCATCGAACTGCCTGGTCGCGCGGGCGCGATTTTCGTCGGCAGCATGAACAACGATGGCAGTCGCTTCGAGCGCATGTTTGTCGAAAGCGAGCGCGCGGACGGCGAAGACGTACGCATCGACGTCATTACTGCCGAAAGCGGCGAGCTGGGTCACGACAGTGATGGCAATGGCCGCTTCCTGGCCCTGAAAAATGGATTTCGCGTTGAAGGTCGCATCGGTCACGACGATTACCGGCTACTGCGATTCAAAGGCAACGACATCGCCCTCGCCGACAACGACTCGGACACGTCGCCGGATTCGGTCAAGGAAGCTGCTCCGAGCAGCGTGCTGCTCGCCAGTGACGATCCGCTGCAGCGCGCAGAACTGCATTGGCGCCTCGCAGCACCGGTGTCGGCGTTGGTGTTGATGCTGCTGGCACTGCCGCTCTCACGGGCGACGCCGCGGGAGTCTCGCTATGGAAAATTGCTCGTGGCGGTTCTCTGCTACCTGATCTATGCAAGCTTTCTCGGTGTCGCGCGCAACTGGCTCGGCCAGGACCGATTTGTCCCGGCGCTGGGCTTGTGGTGGGTGCATGTGCCCACCTTGGCGATCGCCCTGTTGCTGCTGCGGCAAAGCGGGCGCCTGCCACGTCAGCGGAACGCTCGCTGATGGTGCTTTTTAAAAAGGTGGACAAACTGGTGGCGCTTGCGGTGCTGTCCGCCGTACTGATCGTCTGGACCTTGCTGGTCGGGCTGGACGCATTCAAGGCGCTGGTCGGCGAAGTCAGCGACATCGGCAAAGGTGACTATCAAATCGGGTCGGCATTGATTTACATCTTGCTGACGATTCCGCGTCGCTCGTACGAATGGTTCGGCAATGCCGCCCTGATTGGCGCCTTGCTGGGCCTCGGAACGCTGGCAGCCTCGGGCGAGTTGACCGCCTTGCGGGCGGCAGGCTTGTCGAAGCTGCGAATCTGCGGCTCGGTGGTTTTGTCGCTGGCGCTGCTGACCATGGCCGTCGCCGTGGTCGGCGAAACGATCGGCCCTGCTGGCGATCAGAAAGGACAGGCCATCGCGCTGCAGGCGAAAGCCAATGGCATTACGCTTGCGCGGGATTTTGGAGTCTGGGCGCGTGACGGCGATGCGGTGATTCACGCGCGCCAGGGAACGATGCAGCAGACTGCACAAGGTCGTGAAGTGCAGTTATCCGATGTGCGCGTGTTCGAATTCACACCGCAGGGTCAGCTGAGTTCGATCTCGGTAGCCAAACGTGCCGAGCATTCGCATGGTGCGTGGTTGATGCACGACGTACGCACGTCGGTCTTCAGCGGTGGCGAGGCGCACAGTACGACCGATGCGACTCGACGGTGGCAGTCGGGTCTGGACCCGCGCATGCTCGCCCTGTCGATCATTCATCCGGAATATCTTCCATTACGCGACCTGCATCGCAATATTGTCTATCGACAGCGCAACCAGCAGGACGCGCAGGTATTCCAGATGGCCTACTGGGGGCGATTGTTCTGGCCGCTCAACGTGCTGATGCTCGTGTTGTGCGCGCTGCCGTTCGCGTTCGGCACCCTGCGCACGGGCGGACTGGGAAAACGCCTGTTCATCGGCATCGTGATCGCCGTCACCTGGTATTTCCTGCAGCGTGCCGTCGTGAACTTGGCGGCCGTCTACGGCATGGATCTGATGCTCGCCAATCTGCTGCCGGCGGTGGCGATGGCGGTCGTTGCTCTCGTGTATTTCCGCCGCGCCAGTTGATCGGCTGCTGCTTGGCGAGCGCGCACTGTCGGGTGGGCTTCGCGACAAATCAGCTTTAAGATATTTGTATAACTCGCGTGTGGGCAACCATATCGTGCCAGGCGCGCCGCTGCGGATCGATCAGCATCCACCAGATCCCGAGACCGGCCGGCAGCAGCGACACCAATGCCATCAGGAAGCGCACGGTCGCACGCGTGCCACTCAGCGTCGGCGCATCGATGCTGACCACGCGCAGGCGCCAGGCACGCATGCCGATAGTCTGTCCGCCACGCATCCAGGACAGCACGAAATACAGCGCGGTCGGCAACAGCAGCAGCGACTGCAGCAAGAGCTTGTGGTCCATGCGATGCGTGTCGAGCGTTCCGGCGGTCAGCAACTCGGCCGCAGCCCCCGCGCAAAACCACAATGCCAGCAATGGAAGAATGTCGTAGATACCCGCCGCAAGCCGGCGCCAGATCGGCGCATTCGGCATTGGGGTGGTACCGGCGACGGCAGTTGGGTCGTTCATGCGCTGGCCATTGATCGTGACGGCGCGCAGACTCGCGGTTTACGCTGCGCGGTGCAAGAGGACGAGTGCGATTGAAACGATTGCCTGCCGACGAACTTGCGCCGATCACCGATGCCGATCGCGCCTCGATTGACGTGTTTGTCGAGCGCGCATGGTCGGAATTCGGCCTGTCCGCCAATACCTTGGCGAGCTACCGTAGCGATCTGCAGGCATTTGCGCGCTGGCTGTCCGCCCAGCAAAGCAGCCTGGCGAGTTGCACCCGCGCGTCGCTACTGACTTATCTTGCCGCACGCGGCGATCGCCAGTTCACGGCGCGTTCCAACGCGCGCCTGCTGTCGAGTTTGCGTCGCTACTACAAACTCATGCAGCGAATTGGCGCGTTGCACGATGACCCCACCTTGCTGGTCGATGCGCCAAAACTTCCGCGGCCTTTGCCCAAGGCCCTGAGCGAAGCGCAGGTCGAAGCCCTGATCCAGGCGCCGGACGCGACCGTGCCGTTGGGATTGCGCGATCGCGCGATGTTCGAATTGATCTACGCCACGGGGTTGCGGGTCAGCGAGCTGGTCGACCTTCGCGCCGATCAGGTCAACCTCCGCCAGGGGGTCCTGAGGGTCAGCGGCAAGGGCGGGAAGGAGCGTCTCGTTCCGATCGGCGAGGAAGCGCAGCACTGGCTTGAGCGCTACATCGCCGAGGCGCGGCCGGTATTGGCCAAGGGATGGGTGCGCGAAGCGATATTTCTCAGCGTGCGCGCCGATGCGATGACGCGGCAAATGTTCTGGTACATGGTGAAGCAGCATGCGATGCGCGTCGGCATCGATAGGCAGCGCGTGTCCCCGCATGTGCTGCGGCACTCATTCGCCACGCATTTGCTCAATCACGGCGCCGATCTGCGCGCATTGCAGCTCCTGCTCGGCCACAGTTCCCTGTCGACCACACAAATTTATACGCATGTGGCGCGGGAAGGGCTCAAGCGCCTGCATGCGTTGCATCACCCGCGCGCCTGATCCGGCCGGCCCGACGGCTTTTTACGCCGACTCGTCCGCCCGGGTCTTGCAGGCACGCCGTCTGACGGGCACTCTTTGTGGCCTTCCGCAGTCGTCCTGGGGTTTCCAGGAACCTTTGGCGCCGACCGTGGTCTGCCAGTGCGGCAACGTATTCATGACGAGGAAACCCCGATGTTGAACCAGCTCATTTTGACCACCGCGCTCGTACTGGCGATCGGTTCGGTCCAGGCGGCCGAAGACACCAAGCCCGTAACTGACGCGATCCATTCGCTGGTGCCCAACGCCAAGATCGATTCGGTGAGCAAGTCGACTTTGCCGGGCTTTTCCGAAGTCGTCACCGGCGGCCAGGTCGTCTATGTCAGCAACGATGGCAAGTACCTGCTGCAGGGCAGCCTTTTCGACATGTCGACGAAGAAGGATCTGACCGAAGCTCGTCTGGCAGGTCTGCGCAAGGATCTCATCGACAAGGTGCCGACTTCCAAGCGCATCGTGTTCTCGCCGAAAAATCCGAAATACACGGTTTCCGTGTTCACGGATATCGATTGTGGCTATTGTCGCAAATTGCACACGGATATCGCCAAATACAACGAGCAAGGCATCGCAGTGGAATACCTGTGGTTCCCTCGTTCGGGGCTGGGCACACCTTCGTATGACAAAGCGGTGTCCGTCTGGTGCGCGACCGACCGCAACAAGGCGTTCTCCGATGCGAAAGCCGGACAGGAGCCGAAAGCGGCCAAGTGCGACAACCCGGTGGCCGAGGAATTCGAACTGGGTCAGCGGGTCGGCGTGAACGGAACGCCGACGGTCATTGCGCCCGATGGCACGCAGATCGGTGGCTACCTGCCGCCCGAAGCAATGCGCCAGCGTCTGGATTCGCTCGCGACGGTCGCTGCAAAGTAACGTCCCCGCAACAGGTTTGCGCGGCTGACGGACGGCGGATTGCTCAGAGGCGATCCGCCGTTTCGCGTTTGGTGCCCGGCGATTTTCCGTTCTCGCATTTATCTGATTGATATAATTGATATTATTCGGAAATTCCGCGGGTGTAACCGATTTTGTCGCACTGCAGCGATAGCCCCGGCCAGAGCCTCCCGGTTATCATGCGCGCCCTTCTGGGATCCCCTACGGAACGGCCTTTCATGATCGTCCTTGACGGGCAAACTGCCCTGTCCGCGTTCCGACTCGACCGCCTTAACCGCCAGTTGTCCGCGATCGCACGTTCGACGCGCGTGGCGGGCGCACGCCATGTCTACTTTGTTGAGCCCAGCGCGCTGCTGACAGGCGACGACAAGGCGCGTATTTCCGCCACGCTCGAAGCAGATCCGGGTGCGCCGAGAAACGCCACATTGTGGATAGTGCCGCGACTTGGCACCATTTCTCCCTGGTCGTCCAAGGCGACCGACATCCTTCGGGATTGCGCCTTGCCGGTGCTGCGCGTCGAGCGGGGAACGGCATTCGACATCGAAGCGATGCCGGCGCCCAACTCCGCTGAAGCACTTGCCGTGCTGCGCGTGCTGCACGACCCGATGACCCAGTCCGTGCTCGTCGATCTGGCCAGTGCGCAATCGCTGTTTCTTTCGGGCACGGCGGGCGAATTGCAGCGCATCGAACTGGGTGCCGATCCCGCGATGGCCCTGAATGCGGCCAATCAGCGTCTGGGTCTCGCCCTTGCCGGCGACGAGATCGATTACCTGATTGCGCGTTACGCCGAACTTGGTCGTGATCCGAGTGACGCCGAGCTCATGATGTTCGCGCAAGCCAATTCCGAGCACTGCCGCCACAAGATTTTCAACGCCAGCTGGACCGTCGACGGCGCCGCGCAGCAACGCTCGCTGTTTTCGATGATCAAGCACACGCACGAGGTTTCGCCCGCGCACACCTTGTCGGCGTATTCGGACAATGCGGCGGTCATCGCCGGCAATGATGGACAGCGATTCTTCGCGGATGCTGACGGCGTGTTTCGCACGCATCCCGAGCCGATCGATTTTGCGATCAAAGTGGAAACGCACAACCATCCGACCGCGATTGCGCCGTTTCCCGGCGCATCGACAGGGTCGGGCGGCGAAATACGGGATGAAGGGGCAACCGGCCGCGGTGGCAAACCCAAGGCAGGCCTGACCGGATTCTCCGTCTCGCATCTGCGCATCCCCGGCATGCCGCGTCCCTGGGAAATCGAGCGACCGTTGCCACCGCGAATGGCCACCGCGTTCGAGATCATGCGCGACGGACCGATCGGCGCCGCATCCTTCAACAACGAGTTCGGTCGGCCCGCGCTCGGCGGCTATTTCCGCAGTTTCGAATTCGAAACCGGCGTGGCCGGCTTACGCCGCGGCTATGACAAGCCCATCATGATTGCCGGCGGTCTGGCGAACCTGCGCCGGCAACATGTGCAGAAAAATACCCTGCGACCCGGTGATGCGATCATCGTGCTGGGTGGCCCGGCAATGCTGATCGGACTGGGCGGCGGTGCCGCTTCATCGGTGGCTTCGGGAACCAGTTCGGAGGCGCTGGATTTCGCGTCTGTGCAGCGCGACAACCCGGAAATGGAGCGGCGTTGCCAGGAGGTCATCGACTATTGCTGCGCACTGGGTGCGAGCAATCCGATCGTCAGTGTGCACGACGTCGGTGCGGGCGGTTTATCCAATGCCATTCCGGAACTTCTGCACGATTCCAAAGTGGGCGGTCGCATCGACATGGCCGAAATTCCATGCGACGACCCGTCCCTGTCGCCAATGCAGCTGTGGTGCAACGAATCTCAGGAACGCTACGTTCTCGGTATCGGCCAGGACCGGCTCGCCGAGTTCGAAGCGATTTGCCGTCGCGAGCGTTGTCCGCACGCCGTGGTCGGCGTTGCGACGCTCGAAGAACAGCTTGTGGTCGGGTACGGCGTGGCGGCGGTTACTGCTGAAGAAAAGAAATTGCCATCGGAAGTCGCCATCGATTTGCCGATGGACGTATTGTTTGGCAAGGCGCCGAAGATGCACCGCGACGCCAAGCGCAAGGCACCGCGGATTGATCTGGTTTCCGACTGTTCGGGCATGACGATTGCCGAAGCCGTGCGGCGCGTACTACGCCATCCCGCCGTGGGCTCGAAGTCGTTCCTGATCACGATCGGTGATCGCAGCGTGGGCGGTTTGTGCTCGCGCGATCAGATGGTCGGCCCCTGGCAAGTGCCGGTGGCGGATTGCGCAGTGACGTTGGCTGATTTCAATGGCTACACCGGCGAAGCCATGAGCATGGGCGAGCGTACACCCGTCGCATTGCTGTCCAGTGCGGACGCGGCGCGCATGGCGGTCGGCGAAGCGCTGACCAATCTCGCTGCCGCGCCGATTGGTGAACTGGGTGACGTGCGTCTGTCCGCGAACTGGATGGCGGCGGTCAATCATCCGCACCAGGACGCCGCGCTGTTCGACGCGGTGCACGCGGTCGGAATGGAATTGTGTCCAGCGCTCGGCATCTCCATTCCAGTCGGCAAGGATTCGCTGTCGATGCAGACCATCTGGAACGATGGCACGCGCGAGCAGCGCACGATCGCGCCGGTATCCCTGATCATTTCTGCCTTCGCGCGCGTCAACGACGTACGACGCACGCTGACACCGCAGCTTCGCCTGGATCGTGGCGAAACGGAACTGTGGTTGCTCGATCTCGGGGGCGGACGCAATCGCCTGGGTGGCTCAGCGCTGATGCAGGTATTCAATCGCGCAGGCGGAGTGCCGACGGATCTGGACGATCCAGTGCGCTTCAAGTCTTTCTTCCAGTGTATACAAGCGGCAAATGCGGCAGGGTTGCTGCTCGCGTACCACGATCGTTCCGATGGCGGCGTTCTCGTGACCTTGCTGGAGATGGCCTTCGCCGGGCACTGCGGTCTTTCGATCGGCCTCGACGGCTGGGCAGAAAACACCTTGCGCGCGTTGTTCTGCGAAGAACTCGGCGCCGTGGTGCAGCTGCGTCGTGATGACGTGCCGGCATTCCGTGCGCTGTTGGAGCAGCACGGTCTCACGGAGATCGCGCACATGGTTGCGCGCCCGAAGGACAAGCTGCAGATCGGTCTGCGTCTTGGCGACGAGACGATCGCCAAGTGGAGCTGGCGCGAACTGATGGCTGCCTGGAGCGAGACGAGTTTTGCGATGCAGAGACTGCGCGACAATCCTCTCTGCGCCGAAAATGAATACGAGCTGCGCTGCGACGAAGACGATCCCGGCATCAGTCCGAAACTGGGTTTTGATCCGGCGGACGATGTGGCCGCTCCGTATATTTCCAGGGGTGTGCGTCCGCGCATTGCCATCCTGCGCGAGCAGGGCGTGAACGGTCAGGTCGAAATGGCCGCCGCGTTCAGTCGTGCGGGATTCGAAGCAGTGGACGTGCACATGTCCGATTTGCAAGCCGGCCGACGTCGGCTCGCGGATTTCACTGGACTGGCGGCCTGCGGAGGATTCTCCTACGGCGATGTTCTCGGTGCGGGGCGTGGCTGGTCGACTTCTATCCTTTACAACAATGCCTTGCGCGATCAGTTTGCGCAGTTTTTCGCCGATACGGGCAAGTTTGCATTGGGCGCATGCAATGGCTGCCAGATGATGGCCAACCTCAAGGAGATCATTCCCGGAGCGGCATACTGGCCCAAATTCCTGCGCAATGCGTCGGAGCAATACGAAGCGCGCCTGGTCACGCTTGAGGTTGTCGAATCGCCATCGATCCTGATGCGTGGAATGACGGGTTCGCGCATTCCCGTCGTCGTCGCGCACGGCGAGGGCCGCGTCGAGTTCGCGCAAGGTTCCGATTTCAAGCGCGTACAGCCATGTTTGCGCTTTGTGGACAATCGCGGAAGAGCGACGGAGACGTTTCCGCTGAACTCGAACGGCTCGATCGGCGGACTGACCGGCCTGACTGCTGCAGAGGGGCGGGTCACCATTATGATGCCGCATCCCGAGCGCGTCTTCCGCAGCGCGCAATTAAGCTGGCATCCGGACAGTTGGGGCGAGGAATCGCCGTGGCTGCGGATTTTCCGCAATGCGCGCGCGTGGGTCGGATGAAAGCGCCCAATCCGCTGCGTCGATTCATATTCGCGGCGCTGGCGTGGCTGCCCTTGTGCTTTTTTCTGTGGTGGTGGGTGTCGGGCCTGTCAGTCTGGTTGCCGGTGACTGTTGCATCCTGGGTGCTTCGGCACGGCTGGCCCGGCTTGGTCAGTGACGTGAAAATGGCTTTCGATACGGCCGGGCTTCCGATCATGGAGGTATTGACCAAGGTCACCAGCCTGCAGCGCGCGCCGAACGGTCAGCAGGTCATGGCAAGTCTGGATCCGATCGTGCATCCGTTGATTTACGGCTATTCGCTGCCGCTGTTTTTTGGCCTCACGCTGGCCACGCCGCAGGAAGAAGGGCGACGCTGGCTGAAGCTGATTTTTGGCGCGGTCGTCATCTGGCTGGCGCAGAGTTTCGGACTGGTCGCCGAAGCGCTCAAGAACATCGCCTTCATGTCGGGCCCCGAGGGCATTTCGGCCGCGCATGCGGCGGGCGTTCACACGGAACTGGTTGCCCTTTGCTACCAATTCGGCTATCTGATCCTCCCCACGGTGGTGCCCGCGGTGCTATGGCTCGCGCTGAATCGGCAATTCATCGAAAGTTTGGCCGGACGATCGTTCGGGGAACCTGCGTCCGGGGATGCGGGTCCAAGCGCCACAGCCTAGGAAATCATCGATGTCTGCCGTTGAAACGCCCGAATCTGCGGCGATACCTGCCGTCTCCGAGGACAGCCTCGACGAACGCATCTGTGCATTCCTGGTGCGCAAAGGGCGACTGAAGGAAGCCGATCTGTCGCGCGCCCGGCGCGTCCACGAAGAATCCGAAGGCGATCGCCTGATTGCCCTGTTGACCAAGCTCGGCCTGGTGTCCGAGCGCGACATGGCCGAATCGGTTGCCGAGTTGCTCAAGCTGCCGCTGCTGTGGGCCAAGGATTTTCCCGAAGCGCCGCCACCGAATGTGCAGGTATCCGTTCGCTTTCTGAAACAGCACCACATCGTACCGGTCAGCGAAACCGAAACCGAGGTGGGCATGCTTGTGGCGGATCCCGCTGAAACCTATCCCCTGCAGGCGGTTGAACTGGCGACCGGACGCAAGGTCACGGTACTGGTGGGACTGCGCTCGGAAATCGACGACCTTATCGAGCGCTATTACGGCCAGGGGCGCTCGGCCATGGGCACGATCGTCGAGACACTGTCCGACGAGAACGCGCGCGGCGAAGACGACATCGAGCACCTCCGCGACCTGGCATCGGAGGCACCGGTTATCCGGCTGGTCAACCTGATCGTGCAGCGCGCCGTCGAGCAGCGCGCCTCGGATATCCACATTGAACCGTTCGAGAATCGTTTAAAAGTACGCTATCGCATCGATGGCGTATTGCACGAAACCGAATCACCACCGGCCGCATCGACGGCCGCGGTGATCTCCCGCGTCAAGATCATGTCCAAGCTCAATATTGCCGAGCGCCGTCTCCCGCAGGACGGGCGCATCATGTTGCGCGTTCAGGGCAAGGAACTGGATTTGCGCGTGTCCACCGTGCCGACCGCGTTCGGTGAATCGGTCGTCATGCGTATCCTGGATCGCGAGAGCGTTGTATTCGATTTCCACACGCTGGGCTTTACCGACGAATTCCTGCCGCAGTTCATGAAGGTGCTGGAGCTGCCGCACGGCATCTTGCTGGTGACGGGGCCGACCGGTTCCGGCAAGACCACCACGCTGTATACCGCGCTGTCGAAACTCAATACGCCGGACGTCAAGATCATCACGGTCGAGGATCCGGTCGAGTATCAGATCGAAGGAATCAATCAGATCCAGGCGAAGCCGCAGATCGGACTCGACTTCAGCCATGCACTGCGCTCGATCGTGCGCCAGGATCCGGACATCATCATGATCGGCGAAATGCGCGACCTGGAAACCGCGAAGATCGCGATCCAGTCCGCGTTGACGGGACATCTGGTGTTGTCGACTTTGCATACGAACAATGCTGCCGGCGGCATCACCCGCCTGCTCGATATGGGCGTGGAAGATTACCTGCTGACCTCGACGGTCAATGGAATTCTCGCGCAGCGCCTCGTGCGGCGTCTGGATCTGGCGCATGCCGAGGCCTACGAGCCCTTGCCGGAAGTGATTCGCGAATTCAATCTCGACAAATTCACAAAGGACAGACCGGTAAAACTGTACAAGCCGATGCCCAGCGCGAACAACACGAGCGGCTATTTCGGACGAACCACGATCATGGAGTTCATGGTGATGTCCGATTCGCTGCGGCGTCTGGTCATGCAGCATGCGGGCATGAGCGAGCTGGAAACACAGTCGCGCAGCGAAGGCATGCGCAACATGTACGAGGATGGCCTGGTCAAGTCGCTGCTCGGCGTGACAACCATCGAGGAAGTCTTGCGCGTCACCCAGGAAGGCTGACCCGATGGCCCTGTTCCGTTACAAGGCGGTCACTCCGGCCGGCGAGACGCTCGAAGGTCAGATGGAGGCCGTTTCGACCGAAGAAGTGATTGCCAAGCTGCAGGACGCGGGCAATATCCCACTGGATGCGCGTGCGACCGACACGGCGGAATCCGCCAGCCTGTTTGCGGCATTGTTCAAGAAATCCAGTTTTTCCGCCGCGCAGGTGGTCCAGTTCACACAGCAACTGGCCACTTTGCTGGGAGCAGGGCAGCCGCTGGATCGCGGCTTGCAGATCCTGCTGGAACTGCCGGAAAGCGACAAGGCCAAACGGATGCTGGAGCGCATCCGTGACACCGTGCGCAGCGGAGCGCCACTTTCCGACGCTCTGGAAGCGGAGCACGGGGTATTTTCGCGCCTGTATGTGAATATGGTCCGCGCGGGCGAGGCGGGTGGTTCGCTCGACGAAACCCTCCGGCGTCTGGCGGACTATCTGGAACGGACGCGCGCGCTGCGCGGTAATGTCATCAACGCGATGATCTATCCGGCCTTCCTGATCGGCATGGTGTTCATGTCGATGATGATCCTGCTGATCTACGTGGTTCCGCAGTTCGTGCCGATGTTCAAGGACATGGATGTGGAAATGCCGCTGATCACCCAGGTGGTGTTCGGCATCGGCGCCGTGCTGCAAAATTTCTGGTGGCTGATCGTGATCGGTCTGGTGATGGGCGCTGCCTGGTTGCGCAAGCAGTACGCCGGCACCGAAACGCGCTTGAAACTGGATCAGCGATTGTTGAAATTGCGCGTCGCTGGCGATGTGATTCTCAAGGTCGAAACCGCGCGTCTGGCCCGCACGCTGGGAACTTTGCTCAAGAATGGGGTTCCATTACTGGCGGCGCTTGCAATCGGGCGCAACGTAATGAGCAACATGGCCCTCGCTGAGGCCGTGGAGCAGGCGACCGAAGAGGTCAAGCGTGGTACGGGCCTGGGATATGCGCTGAGCCAGAGCAAGCGTTTTCCGAAACTCGCGCTGCAGATGGTGTCAGTGGGCGAAGAATCCGGCGAGCTGGACGGCATGTTGCTCAAAGTCGCTGAAACCTTCGACGTCGAAGTGAAAAACACCCTGGATCGTCTCCTCGCGGCGCTGGTTCCGGTGACTACGATCGTGATGACGGTAATGGTGGCGATGATCATGATGGCAATCATCCTGCCGATCATGAACCTGGCCGGTTCCGTCAAATAATTATTTTGGGAGAAAGTGATGAAGTATCCAAATCGGGGTGGCCGTCAGCTGTCCGGCGTGAGCGGGTTCAGCCTGCTCGAAATGCTCGCCGTGATCGTGCTGATCGGTATCGTGGCGGGCATCGTGGTCAATCAAGTCGGCAAGAACGTTGACAAGGGCAAATGGAACGCCGGCAAGAGCCAGGTCGCCAAGCTTTCGATGCAGATCGAATCCTACGCGCTGGACAACGGTGGTCCTCCCGGTAATCTGGAAGATCTGGTCAAGAAGCCGTCGAATTCTCCGAACTGGAAATCCGGTTACGCCAAGGAATCAGATCTGAAGGACCCCTTCGGTCATCCATTTGGCTTTCGCGCCCCCGGCGAACACGGTGATTTCGATATCGTGTTCTACGGCAAGGACGGCAAGCAGGGCGGCGAAGAGTACAACGCTGATTTTGGAAATTGGCAGTAAATGAATCATGCGAATCGGGAGCCCGCAATCGGCAGCCGCTGGTACGGTCGAGGGTGACACCGGCGCTTCGGCGCGCGTCCCGCTCCGGTCCGGCGCTGGACTTTGCGCCTCGCCGGATCTGTTGCGGTTCCCGATGCCGCTCGGCGGCGCTCACCTCCGGTGTGCGCCGATCGTATCGAGGCACCTTGCGAAATTTGGCCCGTCGGGTTTCAGCCTCCTGGAAATGCTCGCCGTGCTCGTGCTGATCGCGATTGCGATCACGGCAGTGTCGGTGAATGTCGGACGCAGTCTTGAGGGGGCCAAATTGCAGGCCGTCAGTCGCGACCTGGTTGCCGCGCTGCGCTACACGCGTGGCCAGGCGATTGTGAAAGGCGAGCAGAAAACTTTTGAGGTCGACCTGGAAAACATGAGCTACCAGGCACCCGGCAAGGACGCAGTAAAATTTCCCGACAAGGTGGAAGTCAAGTTGCTGACAGCGCAGAACGAGCTCAGCAACGATCGCGCCGGGCACATCCGCTTCTACGCGGATGGCAGTTCCACCGGTGGGCACGTCTCCCTGATCGCCGGTGCGCGGGAGTGGCGCATCAATGTAGGCTGGCTGACCGGCGAAGTCGCGCTGGAAGAGTTGCGCAAGTGAATTTCTACAATAAATCGCATTGTAAAAGAAGAGAGGTTGCGTCGCCAGGCGTCAGGGCGCGGCTGCAGCGCCGCACTTTCGCGAACCGGCAGTCCGGATTCAGCCTGATTGAGCTGGTCGCGGCTTTCGTCATCTTTGCGCTTGGCTTTGGCGTCCTGATGCAGATCCTGACAGCGTCGTTGCGCAATGCGAGCGTTTCGGGGGACTACACGCAGGCGGCGCTCTGGGCGCAGAGCAAGCTGGATGTCGAAGGGGTCGGCGAACGACTGAAAGAAGGTCATAGCGTCGGCAAGTTCGACGACGGCTATCGCTGGGAGCTGGATATCAATCGCTACAAGTCGCCTGACGCCCCGCCCGACTTGCAGGGTGGCGAACAGATTGAGCTATACCGTCTCGACCTCAACGTGGTCTGGGGAGGACGCAATTCACGCAATGCGCACTTTGTGACCCTGCGCTCGATGCTGCCCGATGCCAACGCGGCGCCAGGCGCCAACCCTGCCGCGGCCGCTGCACAGGCGTCAGGGCAGAGACAGAACACCAGCCGCGGCGGCGCCAGCGTCGAGAGCAAGGAGTAAGTCTTGGCGCGTCTGGTTCGACATCGCGAAGTTGGTTTCACCTTGCTGGAGGTGATGCTGGCCATTACCTTGCTGGCGATTCTGCTGGCGGCGGCGATGGGGGGAGTGCGTGCCGCAACGCGCGCGCTGCACTCAGGCGAGGCTGCGATCGACCGGATGAACCGATTGCGCGTCGCGCAGGAGTTCACCCGCCATGAATTGAGCCGCAGTCTGCCCTTGGCCTTCGGTCAGGAAAAAGGCACGGGCGTGAATTTCGTATTTCAGGGCGAACGGGATTTCCTGCGTTTTGTCGCGCCGATGCCAGGTCACTTGAGCCACGGCGGACCTTACGTGCAAAGTCTGGAACTCGCTCGCGGACGCAACGGTATGCAATTGTTGTTCACGCACCAAATGCTCAATGGTTTCGATTTGGACAAATTGAACAAGCGCGACCTCGAACCTGTCGTGTTGATGGATGGAATCCGCAGCGGGCGGTTCCTGTATCGCAAGCTCGATGACAAGGGCGAACTCGGCAAGTGGGAAGACGATTGGGACAACCCGGGAGCGTTGCCGCTGATGGTGCGTCTTGAGCTCAGCATGACCGCCGAGTCCAATTCGGTTTGGCCAACGATGGATATTCCCTTGTTGCTGGATACCAGCGGCGGCGTACGGGCTTTCCAGGCCGGCAGCGACTCGGTTGGGGCGGGAGCGACGCAATGATGCATCGTCCACAAAGCGGTGTCGCATTCATTCTGGTGCTCTGGGTGATTGCCTTGATCAGCATCGTGCTCGGCAGCTTCGCCGTCATTGCGCGCACCGAGAATCTGCAGGCCCGGCATCTGTTCGATTCCGTGGCGGCACGCTACGCCGCCGAAGCGGGCATCCACCGCGCGGTATACGAATTGCGCAATCCGGATCCGCTGACTCGCTGGGTGGCCGATGGCCGGCCCTACGAATTTCTGTTCGACGGCATCAAGATCAGCGTGAAACTGACTGATGACAGCGGCAAGGTCGACATGAACGTCGCGGATGTTGTTCTGCTCAAGGCTTTGTTCGTCTCCAGCGGCATCGAAGAAACCAAGGCCGACGAACTGGCTGACGCGATCATCGACTGGCGCGATCCGGATGATCTGGTTGGCGCGCACGGTGCCGAATCCTCCGAATACAAGTCGGCCGGCCTGAAGTATCGCCCGCGGAATGCGCCGTTCGAGACCGTATCGGAAATTCAACAAGTGCTCGGAATGGACTATGACATCTACAGCAAAATCGAAAAGGCGATCACGCTGTACTCGGGACGCAATCAGCCGAGTGCAGGATATGCGCCCCTTGAGGTCCTGCGGGCGCTGCCCGGCATGACCGAAGACATCGCCCGGACGATCCTCGAACAACGACAGGCGCTACCCCCCGGCAGCCCCCCGGGCGGGCTGATGTTGCCCGATGGGACGCCCGTCGTGGCGGAGGGGGGAGGGCTCACGTATAGTGTCGAGTCCCGTGCAACGTTGCCGAATGGCGCCAGCACCTTGCTGGACGCCACCATCCGCCTGGGTGGAAACGGCGCCAGTGGCAAACCTTTTGTGGTGATGCGCTGGCGTGATGGTGAAAAATCGTAATGGCCATAACCGACGCGCTTGAACCTCAGCTCGTCCGCTTGCGGGCGCGCTATGCCAAAACACCGCTGCCGCGCTTCTTCGCGTGGTGGGGCGGCGAGCTTGTGGCTTGCTTGCCGCAGCGCTGGCGGGCCGCGCTCGCCGAGGCGACCGAATCGCTGCTGCTGTCCCGTCAGGAGCAGGACCTGCTGGTCGGGCGCGAAGGTGCCGGCGGAGCGATCGAACTCGGTCGCATTGACTTGCAGCGCAGTGCTGACGAGCAACGCCTGGATTTCGAACGACTGCGTGGGGCTATCGACGAACCGCAGCTGCGCCAGTTTTATTGTGTTCCGATTGCCCGCACCCTGCGTCGGACTCTCAGCCTGCCGGTGGCCGCCGAAGAAAATCTCCGTCAGGTGTTGAGTTTCGAGATGGACCGGCAAACGCCGTTCAAGGCGGATCAGGTCTACTTCGATTATCGCGTGCTGGGCCGGGATGCGGCCGGCCGCAGTTTGCACGTGGATCTGGTCGTCTTGCCGAGGCAGCAGCTGGATGCCGAACTGGTCCCGATTGCGGCGCTTGGCATCGAACTGGATGGCGTGGATTGCTGGCAGGACGTGGGCGCCAGCCGTCGCATGGGCATCAATCTGTTGCCGGTGGAACGGCGAGCACGCCGTCGAAATCTTCGGCTGCGTCTGAATCTCGCGTTGATCGCGGTGGCGGTCGTGCTCGCGCTGGGCGTGATGTCGCGCACTGTCACCAACCGCGAGCAAGCGCTGGAGTCGATGACTGCAGAAGTGGAAAAAGCACAGAATGAAGCAAAGCAGGTGACGGCGTTGCGTCACACGCTGGAAGAAACGATCGAGTCGGCGAATTTTCTCGCACAAAAGAAGCGCGGCAGCATTGCGATGGTCCAGCTTCTGAAGGATTTGACCGCCCGACTGCCGGACAACACGTACCTCGAGCGCCTCAACGTCACCGAAGACGGCCGGGTGGAATTGCAAGGGCTCAGTGATCAGGCGCCAAATCTGATTGAACAATTGCAAAAGTCCGATGTTATTTCCGACCCGGCATTTCAGGGCGTGATCCAGGACGATCCGCGCGTCAAGAAAGCGCGCTTCAATCTGGTTGCCCAACTGAAGACCAAGGCGCCTGACAAAGCCTCAACGGGAGGCGATGCCGGCAAATCGGCCCACCCGCCAAAGGAAGAAGGGGGTGGACATGCGTCTGTTACCGGAGGCAAATAACCGTCGCGTGTTGGCCATCGTTCTGGCCGCAACGGTCCTGTTGCTGGTTTACCTGCTCGGGATTCATTGGTGGTTCGTCTCGCCGCACCTGGCCATCGCTGGCCAGATGAACGATTTGCGCGAGCAGCAGTTGCATTTTCGCCAGGTGAGCGCGCAGCGCGACGAGATCAACAAGCGTCTCGCCGACGTGCGCAGCTACGAACAAAGCAACCAGGCATTCCTGAGCCAGGCGGAAGCCAACGCCGCATCGGCTGACCTTATCCAGCGGCTCAAGCAGGCCGTCACGCAGCACGCGGAAGATCAGAATCGCTGTCAGGTGCTGACCAGTCAGACGCTGTCGGGCGGAAAACCGGAGTTGTACGAACGGGTGACGATCCAGGTGCGAATGCGCTGTGACCTGGAGCCGTTTTCCGCGATCCTTTACGAATTGGAGAGCGGCAAACCCTACCTGTTTGTCGAGCAACTGATGATCTACAAGCAGAATTATGGATTTGTTCCGCCGGGTCAGAAGCAGCCTCAACAGAACGCGCTGGATATCCGGTTCAATCTGTCCGGCTATCTGCGCAAGCGCGGGGCCGAGAAACAATGAACACCCAGACCGCCAAGATGATCACGATGGGTCTCGCCGGTGTATGCGGGGTGTTCGGCATTGCCGCCGTGCTGGCCGCGCTCGGCGCAGGTCGGGGCTATGGATGGCTGAATGCCGACGGTCAGGCGGAGCCTTTGCAGAGCGTGCGACGCATCGATGGCGAAGCCGTCGCGTTGCCGCCGGAGCCGGAATTTGCCGACATACAGCGCCGCCCCATCTTCAACGAAGATCGGAAGCCCACGCCCATCGTTGCGGTGGACCCGAATGCCGGAAGCACGTTGCCGGCGGTGCCGCTGAACGTCACTCTTACGGGCGTTATGCTTACCGAGTCCGGTCTGCGGCTGGCCATGTTTCAGGACAACGCGAAGAACGAACCGGTATCGTTGCGCATCGGCATGCCGTTGCCCGGGGATCAGCAGGTCTGGACCCTGACCGAAATCCAGCCGCGCAAGGTGGTTTTCAAGAATGCGACTGACGAGACCTCGGAAATTGAACTTCAGGTAGCTCCTGGTGCCTTAGTGCCGCCGGTTCCTCGGGGTGGTCCGCAGCCTCCCGGTTCGCCGGCGATGCCACCAACCATGCCGCCCGGCGGTAGCGGGTCGGCAACGGCTCCTCCAAACGGTGAACCGCCGGATCGGGCGGCTGAACTGCAGCGTCGTATCGAAGAGCGCCGTCGCGAAATGCGCGAGCAGGCGGAAAAGCTGCGCCAGCAGCAGGACCAGAAAAAGTGAACGGAGTGACGCCAGTGCGCCATCGAGCCTTATCCCTTTGCTGCACGGCCTTGCTGGTCGTGCTGGGCGGTTGCGCCACTGCGCCGCGGCAATCTGGCCCTGCGAAAGGCGTCGAGCACGAGTTGCTGGCAGAGCCGGTGGTGAAGACCAGCGTCGACAAGGAGGCGGAAATCAATGCTGCCGCCCGCGACGAGGGTCCGATCGCACTGAGCGGTCATGGCGACGAAGGCCCGGGCCCGAAACCTGAGATTCAGCCCGGCAGCGGCAAGTTTCTCAACGAGCAGGTTGCACGGGCACCGATCGCCTCCGCCGCGTCAGGTGATGGTCAATTGACCTTCAATTTCGAGAATCAACCGATTCAGGCGGTTGCAAAGGCGATTCTCGGCGACCTGTTGCAGCTCAACTACGTGATCGCGCCCGGTGTGCAAGGCAATGTGAGTTTTTCCACATCGCGGCCGATCAAGTCTGAACAAGCCATGTCGATCCTCGAGATGCTGCTGTCCTGGACCAACAACACGTTGGTTTTCAGCGAGGGGCGCTACACCGTGCTGCCGACCAAGGACGCGATCCCGGGGCGGCTGACGCCGCGCATCGCCGCGCCGTCGTTGGCCAAAGGCTATGAAGTCCGCGTATTCCCGCTGCGTTTTGTATCGCCCACGGAAATGCAAAAACTGCTCAAGCCTTACGCCAAGGCAGACGCCTTCGTGTCGGTGGACACGGCACGCAGCATGCTGGTTCTCGCTGGAACCGCCACCGAGCTGGAAAACTATCAGCGTTCGATCGACACGTTCGATGTCGACTGGCTGAAAGGCATGTCGATTGGCGTGTATTCGGTGCAACATGTGGAAGTTGCCAAAATCCTGCCTGAGCTGGACAAGATCTTCGGAGCGACCGGCGAATCGCCGATGGCGGGCATGTTCCGGTTTCTGCCGATTGAACGCACCAATTCGCTGATCGTGATCACGCCGAACCAGGATTATCTGAAAACGGCCGAAGAGTGGCTGGGTCGTCTGGATCAAGGCGGCAGCGAAAGTGGAACGCAGCTCTACGTCTACGATGTGAAAAATATCAAGGCAGTGGATCTGGCCGATCGGCTCAACGAAGTCTTTACCGGCCAGAAAGGCTCCTCCTCATCATCGTCCCGCAGCAGTCGCAATGGCTCCGTCGCTCCTGGCCTGGCGCCGGTTGAAGTGCGGGGCATGAACGATTCGAGCAAGAAAGCGACAAATTCGCAGACCGGTTCCCCGACGACCGGGACGGGCGGCGCGTCTTCGACCGGCAGCGGCGGTGCAAGTGGAGGCGGGCATGCCGGCAGCTTCACCATCGGCGACGACGAATCCGAAGTACGCATCTCTGCGGTCGAGGAAAATAACCAGATCCTGGTGATGGGTAATACTGGACAATGGAATATTATCCAAAGTGCGATCAAACGCCTCGACGTCGAGCCGTTGCAGGTGCAGATCGAGACCAAGATTCTCGAAGTCCAGCTCAAGGGCGATTTGAGCCTTGGTCTGCAGTGGTATCTGGAAGGGCTGATCGGCAGCGGTAGTGAAGGTGATTCGCGCTTTTCCCAGACTCAAACCAACAATCAGCAGCGTGGCGCCCTCGGCCTGGGCGGCGTGGCGCCGGATTCGGCGAATGCCTTCTACTACGCATTCATCGGCAAGAACATCGAAGGTGCGATCCGCGCGCTGGAGACCAGCGGAAACACGAAAATCCTGTCGGCCCCGTCACTGATGGTACTGAACAACAAAGAGGCCAGGATCAATGTCGGCGACCAGATACCGGTGGTGCAGACGTTCTTCAATCCGGGCATCAGCAATGTCGGTACGGGGACCTCGGGCACTGGCTCGACCACGAATTTCAACAGCGGATCGGTCCAGTTCCGCAATACCGGTGTGCAGCTCACGGTCACCCCGCGAGTGAATCCAGGTGGCCTCGTCTATATGGAAGTCTCGCAGGAAGTGAGCAAACCTGGGCAGCGGGACCCCACCGGAAACTATTCGGTCTCCCAGCGCCAGCTGGAGACCGAAATCGCGGTGCAAAGCGGTCAGACGATCCTGCTGGGCGGGCTGATTGCGGAGACAGAGGGTACGTCCAAGAGCGGCATCCCGGGCCTGAGCCGGATTCCGATCCTGGGGAATCTGTTCGGCACGAACTCCAAGAGCCGTGACCGAACCGAGTTGATCATCATGATCACGCCCCGGGTCGTCAGCAATTCCAACGAAGCCCGTGCGATCACCGAGGAATATCAGCGTCGCTTCCAGTCGCTCGCACCGATCAAGGCCAACGAGGCCGACACGATCGACAGCGCATTTGGCGGCAAATCCAAAAAGTAACAATGATTGAGGTGGGACTATGCATAAATTCATGAAACCGGTGGTTTTCGCCTCGATTCTCGCGGCTCTTGGCGGATGCGCCACCACGGGACCGGCGAATTCCGGTGGCAAAGCCACGAAAGCCGCATCGGCACTCGAAGAGCGCGTCGCGCAGCGCTGGGAGTTTCTGATCGCCCATAAGGCGGAGAGCGCGTATGACTTCCTGACGCCGGGGTTCCGCGCGACCAAGACCCGTGAGGTCTATGCCTTCGAGATGAACAACCGTCCGGTGACCTGGACCGGCGCATCGGTCACCGAAAAGGAGTGCGATGACGAGGATTCGTGTACTGTCAGCGTATCCATGCGTTTCACGGTTCCGGTCCATGGGGGGTCGCCAAATACCCCCGGGTTCTCGGTAGCGCATGAAAAATGGATCAAGGTGTCAGGCAAGTGGTATTACCTGCCCGACCAGATCGGCTCATCCGTGCTGAAAAAAGGCTGAGGGATTGCGTTGATTTTTCCTTTGTCATAGCATGCGTGTGCTGTTGCCTAACCACGCCTTGCAAAGGCGGGCCAAAACCGCTGTAAAGGCTGGTTAGCCGTAAGCAAAAGCCCTGTGGTTAATTAGGAGTGTTGTAATGAAAAGAAACAACTTGACGACCGCCGTCATCGCCGGTATCGCTGGCGTTGCGGGCATCGCGAGCTTGGCGAATGCCGTCGAGCTCAATCCGGATGGTCTGGGCCAGGTCCTCGTCTATCCGTACTACACTGTCAACGGCAACAACGT
>JBDTLV010000070.1:0-26165 GCA_039934615.1 Tahibacter sp. | reverse complement strand
GCAACAAATACTTGTCGAAGATGTACAACGACTACTGGATGCTCGACAACGGATTTCTGGAGCGCGAAAGCAGCGGCGACTTGCGCGACCTGATCCTGCGTCCCTATTCGCAGCACGATACCGTTGTGATCGGTCCGAACGATCCGCTGACCATTGCCTACCAGCGTATGAAATTGTATGAAATTTCACAATTGCCTGTAATGGACGAAGAGAAGATCGTCGGCATCGTCGACGAGTCGGACGTCCTCCTGCACGTATACGCCAACGAGGCGAAGTTTCGCGATCCGGTTTCCACCGCGATGGTTTCCAAACTTGACCTCCTCGACGTGCGCTCGCCGATCGAAAACCTGCTGCCTATTTTCGATCGCGGCCAGGTTGCAATCGTCGTCGATGGTGACAAATTTCTCGGTCTCATCACCCGAATCGATCTGCTGAACTATCTGCGCCGTCGCGTGCAATAACTCGATTTTCCTGGAGGAAAAACTGGATGAAAACCCAGGCTATTCAGATTGATCCAATAGTGGATTTAAGAAAAATAAGCGCTTTTCGCGCGGAGAACTTTCCGTACTCGGAACAGATTCCGTGGCTGGACCGGGACGACTGGAGGTCTCAGATCAGCCATCGCCTCGCATCGGGTGAAATCGGTGAAGACGAAGCGACCCTGTGCAGGCACTGGGCGGAGAACGGGTATGTCGTTATTCCTTCCGCATTTTCGAAGCGGCAACTCAAGGAAGCTTGGTCCGACTACGAGCAGGGAATTGCCAATTCCAGTTTGATTCCCCAAGAGGACCACGCGATTAGCGTACAAAGCCGTCTTCCTGGGCGAGTTCTGAATCCGCACTTCAAAGTGGCCGCCTTCGAAAAAATTCTTCGCGATCAGCAGATGGTCGACATCGTGTCTCTGCTTTTGGGGGTAACTGCGCTTCCATTCCAAACCATTGCCGGTCACAAGGGCAGCGAGCAGTTGCCGCACTCCGACTCAATTCACATGACAACCTATCCGCAAGGCTTTTTGATTGCCAACTGGATTGCGTTTGAAGACATTGCGCCCGATTCCGGTCCGCTTCAGTACTATCCCGGCAGTCATCGGATGCCCTACGCTTACTCGCGCGAATGCGGCATCGGCCTTGATGAGGCAAGGGCGAGCTACGCTGCGTACCATCAAAAGTACGAAACTTTCGTCCAGAAGCAGATCGCCAACGGCGATTTACAGCCTCATTTCTTCTACGCGAAAACTGGCGACGTTCTTTTCTGGCACGCAAACCTGCTGCACGGCGGATCAAGAATTCAGAATGCGACAAGTTCTCGTCACGCGCTTGTCTGCCACTATTTTGCAGAAGGCTGCATCTGCTATCACGATTACACCGGTTCACCGAGCCATTTGACGAAGATCCCGTTCCTCGAACGGGAAGATTTCAACGAGGCGACCTATTTGAAACTCAATCCTGATGTCGCGGCGGCCGGGGCCGATGCGTATGGCCACTATGTGGATTACGGTTTCAAGGAAGGGCGGCCTGTGCGATGAAAAGCGAATCCCCAACACTTGGTATCGGAACCCGCGCGATTCACGCTGGCCAATCACCCGATCCCACGACCGGCGCGGTGATGACACCGATTTACGCAACGTCGACATATGTGCAGAAGAGCCCTGGAGAACACCAGGGATTCGAATACTCGCGCTCCCACAATCCGACACGCTTCGCCTATGAGCGCTGCGTTGCGGATCTGGAAAGCGGCACGCAGGGCTATGCGTTCGCATCCGGCCTCGCGGCGACGGCAACGGTTCTGGATGTGCTCGACAGTGGTAGCCACGTCATCGCGATGGACGATGTCTACGGCGGTACCTACCGCCTGTTCGAACGGGTGCGCCGTCGTTCCGCCGGATTGGATTTTTCCTGGGTTGACCTCAATGATAGGTCTGCGCTGGAAGCGGCGGTACGGCTGAATACCCGACTGATCTGGATCGAAACGCCGACCAATCCATTGCTCAAGATTGTGGATATTGCGTCGATCGTGGATTTTGCGCGCAAGCGGGGCATCCGGGTGGCGGTGGACAACACATTCGCCACGCCGATCCTTCAGCGCCCGCTGGAGCTCGGCGCGAACCTGGTCATGCATTCGGCGACCAAGTACCTGAACGGCCACTCGGATATGGTCGGTGGCATGATCGTGGTCGGCGACGATTCGGAACTTGCCGAACAGATGACCTTCCTGCAGAACGCCGTAGGCGGGGTGCAGGGCCCGTTCGATTCGTTCCTCGCTTTGCGCGGCCTGAAGACTCTGCACTTGCGCATGCGTGCGCATTGCGCTGGCGCATTGGAACTGGCGCAATGGCTGTCGAGGCATGAAAACGTGGAAAAAGTTATTTATCCAGGTCTCGAAAGCCATCCGCAGCATGAGTTGGCCAAGCGGCAGATGTCCGGTTTTGGCGGCATGCTGAGTATCTACGTGAAAGGAGGCCTCGAAGGGGCGCGCCGCATGATGGAGCATTGTCATCTGTTCGCTGTGGCCGAATCCCTCGGCGGCGTCGAGAGTCTGATCAATCACCCGGCGATCATGACCCACGCGTCCGTGCCGGCGGAAAATCGTGCGCGTCTGGGCATTCACGACAACTTGGTGCGGCTGTCGGTCGGGGTCGAGGATGTTGCGGATCTGCGCAGTGAACTTGATGCGGCATTGAAGGCTTCGTGATGTCGTTCCTTGGAATGCCTTCCCTGGATAATCCATGAGCGCGACTATTGCCGGCACGCGGCTCGGTTTCTTCGGTGAGCCGTTCACGGCATTCAGCCGTCATCGTTCCTTGACAATGGAACTGACCAAGCGCGACGTGCAGGGGCGCTATCGCGGAGCGAGCTTTGGCCTGTTCTGGTCCGTGTTGAGTCCTTTCCTGATGCTCGTGGTCTATACCGTTGCATTCGGCTCGATTTTCAAGAGCCGCTGGCCGCAGCAGGTCGACGGCGGTGCGGACTACACGTTGATTCTCTTCGTCGGCCTGATCGTGCACGGGTTTTTCACCGAGTGCCTCGCGCGCGCGCCTACGTTGATTGTCGGCAATCCGAGCTACGTAAAAAAAGTGGTGTTTCCGCTGGAAATCCTGCCCTGGCCGATGTTGCTGTCTGCATTTTTCCATATGTTGATGAACGTCGTCGTGCTGATCGTGCTGTACGTATTCCGATTCGGATTCCCGCCGTGGACGATTATGCTGCTGCCTCTGGTCGTGGCGCCGCTAGCGCTGCTCTGCGTTGGCATGGGTTGGCTTTTTTCATCGCTCGGCGTGTACTTGAGAGACCTCGGTCAGGTTACCGGAGTCATCTCGGCCGCGATGCTCTTCCTGTCTTCTGCGGTGGTGCCTGTGGAGTCCCTGCCAGCCGACGTGCAATTCGCGTTCCGACTGAATCCGCTGACTTTCATCATCGATCAGGCAAGGGCGGTCGCTCTCTGGGGCATTCCCCCGGACTGGGCCGGCCTGGGACTCTACGCCTTGGCAAGTCTCTGCTTCTGTTACGTCTGCTATGGATGGTTTCGCATGACGCGCTCGGGATTTGCCGATGTCCTATGAAAAGGTCATCGAGGTGTCAGGGCTGAGCAAGGCCTTTGCGGTCTACGAGCGGCCATATCACCGTCTCATGCAGCAATTGATTCCGAACGCCCGCAAAGGTTGGTATCGGGAATTTCACGCGCTGCGCAATATCGATTTCAGCGTCGAGCGCGGAGAAACCGTTGGAATCATTGGTCGCAACGGTTCGGGCAAGTCCACCTTGCTGCAAATCATCTGCGGGACGTTGACGCCGACTTCGGGAAAGGTTGACGTACGTGGCCGAATCGCGGCTCTGCTGGAGCTGGGCTCGGGCTTTAATCCTGAATTCACCGGGCGCGAAAATGTGTATTTGAACGGTACCGTGCTGGGTCTGACTCGCGCGGAAATCGATAGGCGCTTTGACGATATCGCCTCTTTCGCCGACATCGGCCCATTCATCGAACAGCCAGTAAAAAGCTATTCCAGCGGAATGTACGTCCGACTCGCGTTTGCAGTCGCCATCAATGTGCAGCCGGATATCCTGGTCGTGGATGAAGCGCTGTCGGTGGGTGACGAGGCATTTCAGCGAAAGTGCTTCGCGCGTATCGAGCACATCAGAAACGCCGGCGCCACCATCCTTTTCGTTTCTCATGCGGCGAGCAATGTGATCGAACTTTGCAGTCGTGCGATCCTGCTGGATCGAGGCGAGCAAATCTCGGTTGGACCGCCGCGATTCGTGGTCTCGCGCTATCACAAGATGCTCTACGCAAGTGCCGAACGTGCCGACAATGTACGCGAGCAGATTCGAGCCGAAAGCCTCGATGCCATGGCTATCGACGGTAGCGCCGCCGCCATTCCGCAGGCGGACGCAGTGCGAGACGATCAATTCGACGCGTCGCTGATTCCGCAGAGCACATTGCGCTATACCCCGATGGGCGCCGAGATCGTTGATCCGCTATTGAACAATCTCGCTGGAAAGCGAGTGAACGTGTTGAATCCCGGACAAACGTATATTTACACCTACCGCGTCAAAATGAGTTGCACGGCGCATCGGATCCGTTGCGGCATGCTGATCAAAAATATCAGCGGCCTGGAATTGGCGGGTGCCGTCACATCGACGTGGGAGGATGCGCTGGACAGTGCGTTGCCCGGCGAGGTGTTGCAGGTGCGATTCGTATTTCGATGCCTATTAGCCCCGGGAACATATTTCCTCAACGCCGGCGTGCAGGGCATCGTAAACGAAGCCGAGTGTTACCTCGACAGGCATATCGACGTGGCCATGTTTCGGGTGCAGCTGAATGCGGGACGATTGGCCACGGCCTGGATCGACCTCGATGTGGAACCGGATCTTCAGAGCCTGGGGGTCGAACAAGCGGGGTGAGCGGGCCCGGGCGCAGGGAGCTCTGAAATCGCCATCGGGGGCGGCCAAGAGATTCGGAACAACATCGTCAAATAGGGAGGGGGTTGCAGCGGGTATCCGATGCACCCATTGGAAATAATTGTGAGCAAACTATATTTTCGTCGCCGGGATGGAATGTATACCGAGAGCGATGTCATTAGGAGTGACACTACGCAGATCGGCAGGCGCCTTCTGGCGCGCTTTCACTTCGAATCGGCGTACGAGCTTGATCGGGTGAGATTCGATCCGTTGCCTGAATCGGGAATCTACCGGATATTCTCCGCGCGTTGGCGGGTTCTGTCGGCCGCGTCGTTTGAAATCAATCACGACGCCGTTGAGCTGCGGACGCTGGTTGCCGCTATCGGCGGTGTCAGGTTGCCAATTGCGGATCCCGCTGCGCTCGAATTCTGGTCCTACGACGATGATCCGCAGGTGGAGCTGCGATTGCCTGAATCGATGGCTGGCGCTGGCGCACCGGTGACGCTGGAGATCGAATGGAGTCAGGATCCCATGACGACCGCCGAGGCCACCGAACTTGCGGTACGGATATTGGGATCGGAGCCGGAAACGTTCATCGAGCAACTTCGATCCGCCAGGCACGAAGATCTCGCATGGAGGCAGATCGCGATCGCGTTCTGCCTGGATGAGGAAGCATTCCTCCGCTTGCGCCAACTTCCTTTGGACACGCAGAGATTGGCATCGGTCGTCCAGGCATTGCGTATTCGCCAGAGGGAGCTGCATGGCGACCAGGATGCGCTTTGCGGGCAGATCGAATCCGCCAAGCAGGATCTTGTTCAGCACATCGAGAGCTCGCAGCGCCAGCGTGACGAGATGAACGAGCGCGCGCACGCGTCGGATTTGCAGTTGCAGAGCGTCCGCGCAGAGTTCACGTCTTCGCAGACCGTGGTCGAGCACCGCCAGCAAGAAACCGATCAGATGCTGTCGCGGATGTCGGATCAGCTCTACGTCATGCATAGGTTGCTTGCGGAGCTGGGCGTACCCTGGCATCAGCGTTTTGCGCGTCGCGTGCAAACTCTCGCAATCCCGTTGGGGCAAATGCTGCGCACCGTCAGACGCAACTTCGCGGCAATGCTGGACGTCTGTCGGACGCGCAGGTTTGGCCTTGTCGGCGAGGGCGATCTTGAAACCGAAAGTGCGGAGGATGAAATCGTTTCCTGGCGGGCGACAGGCGACGATCCCCGTTTCAAGCTCGAACTTTCGCGCAGTGTGACGCTCAGTTCCGGGTGGTATTTGGTGAAAATGGAAATCGCCCCGACGGGCGACGCCCAATTGTTGAATCCCATGTTCTACGCTGACTACGGCATGGGCATGAGCGAAGCGACCCGGGTACTGTGCAGCCTGGACCCCGAAAATTTGCAACAGACGTTGTTGATAAAACTCCACGGTGACGCAGTGGCACTGCGTTTCGATCCGTCAACGCAACCGTGCGAATTTCGCGCCGGCAAAGTCAGCTTTCGAAAGTTGACTCGGATGGAGGCATTCTATCGTCTGTCCTCACCGGTGTTGCGGGAACTCCTGCGTTCGCCAAGTCAGATCCGTCATGTCCTGCGTGATGCATTGAGCGCTTTCAGCGCGGGCGGGGCGGCGGAAGTCGAGAGCCGTCTGCGAAATCTGCACGAGTCGCGCTCTCGGGATGCCGGGTATTCCAGTTGGGTTGCGCATTTTGATGTGCTCGACGAAACCGATCACGCCAATCTGGCGATTGCAGCCCAAAAGGTCGCCAATGGGCCGAAATTTTCCCTGGTGGTTCCGGTGTACAACACGCCCGAGCAATGGTTGCGACGGTGTCTCGACAGCGTATTCGCACAAGCCTACGAAAATTGGGAACTCTGCATTGCGGACGACGCGTCGACATCACCTCACGTGCGTTCGTTGTTGTCGGAGTATGAGCAGCGTGACAAACGTGTGCACGTCGCCTACCGAGACACCAATGGACATATTTCCGCCGCCAGCAATTCGGCCCTGGAATTCGCCACCGGCGACTACGTCGTATTGCTTGACCACGATGACGAGATCCCTGCGCACGCGCTGTATATGGTCGCAGAACGGTTGCAGCGCCAGCCGCGGCTGAAACTCATCTACAGCGACGAGGACAAGATCGACGAGCGCGGGCAGCGATACGACCCGTATTTCAAGCCTGATTGGAATCCCGACCTGTTCCACGGTCAGAACTTTGTCTGCCACCTCGGCGTCTACTCAACCGAGCTGGTCAGGCAGGTGGGAGGCTTTCGCCTGGGTTACGAAGGCAGCCAGGATTTCGACCTCGCGCTTCGATGCATCGAGCGTATCGATCCCGATCAGATAGGTCATATTCCACATGTACTCTATCACTGGCGGTCGGTGGCCGGGTCGACCGCGTTGGCTGGAAACGAGAAGGACTATACGCAGGCAGCATCGCTTCGGGCACTGCGCGATCATTTCGATCGCACCGGCTGCGGGATCTCGATCGAGCCGGGCAAGAACGGCTACTTTCGGCCGCGTCATCCCCTGCCTGCGACACGACCAAGCGTATGCCTGATCGTTCCCACCAGAGACCGGGTGAATTTACTGAAGACGTGCGTGCAAAGCACGCTCGCCGTCACCGACTATCCGAACTTCGAAATCCTCATCGTGGACAACCAGTCGAGCGAAGCGGCGACTTTTGCCTATTTCGAGTCGCTTGCATTGGAGCCGCGCGTTCGCGTTGTGCATTTTGACGCACCGTTCAATTTTTCCGCTATCAACAATTTTGCCGCGGAGCACGTCGATAGCGACCTTATCGGCCTGGTGAACAACGATATCGAGGTCATTCACGCCGATTGGCTCAGTGAAATGGTTTCGCACGCGATCCGTCCTGAAATCGGCGCGGTGGGCTGCAAGCTCTATTACCCGGACGGACGCCTCCAGCACGCCGGTGTCATCGTCGGTCTGGGCGGAGTTGCCGGCCACGCGTACCAGCGAAAACCCGGGGATTTTCCGGGGCAGATGGGACGTGCGCATCTGTTACAGGAAATGTCGAGCGTCACCGCGGCCTGTTTGCTGGTTCGACGTGAAGTTTTCGAGGCCGTGGGTGGCCTTGATGTGGGCCTCAAGATCGCGTTCAACGATATCGATTTCTGCCTGCGGCTGCTGAGTCTGGGTTTGTCGAACATCTGGACGCCGTTTGCCGAACTCGTCCATCACGAATCGGCTTCGCGTGGCTACGAGGATTCGCCGGAAAAAATTGCCCGATTCAACGATGAAATCCGTTTCATGCAGACACGCTGGGGAGCAGCCCTTGATTCGGATCCCGCCTACAATCCCAATCTCACTCTGATTGGAGAGGCGTTCGAACTTTCCTGGCCGCCGCGGGCGCGGTATCCATTCCGCGTCTTAGGAGAATAGTTCCATAATGCAGATTTTTGTATGCGGCATGCATCGATCCGGAACCTCGATGATCGCGAGGCTGCTCAACCTGATGGGCATCTACTTCGGTCCGGAAGGTAGCGCCTTGCCGGCGAATCGCGAGAACCCCAAGGGTTTCTGGGAGCGCAGGGACATAGTCCAACTCAACGACGCAGTCCTGAATTCCACCGGTTCGACCTGGTTCGACGTATACAAGTTTATGTCCCGGCCGCCGAACTGGCAGTTACCCGATAGCTTGGCTCCCCGAGTTGCCACCAAGCTCGGAGATATCGACGCCTACCGACCCTGGTTCCTCAAGGATCCGAGATTCTGCCTGACGCTGCCGTATTGGCTTCAATTCTGCGAACGCCCGCTGGCTATCGTTTGCTCGCGAGACCCCGCCTCGATCATCGAGTCGCTGGCCAAGCGCAGCGAGATCACAGGACTGGTCTTCACATTGGAGGAATCGCTGGCGCTTTGGGAATACCACGGCAGCAATCTGTTGCTGAGCGTTTCGGGTATGCCAACCGTCTTCGTGCGGTACGAGCGCATGCTCGCGGCGCCCGTCGAAGCCTGTGCCCGCCTCTATCAGTCGCTGCGGGAGCACAAGGTCGGCGGCATACGGATGCCCGAGCCCGACGAAATCCTGGCCTTCGTCGACTCGGCACTGCATCGAAGCGCGCCGGCGCAGGCACCGAGTGCGGAGTTCGTACAGTGGGTCGAACGCCTTGATCGGTGCCTGGATGGTGGCGCAGACGCGGACATCCCACTTTCCACAAAGTCGATACGCGCGTTAGCTGGTCTGAATGAACGCCTCGAAGGGGCCCGTCGCCGACACGATCTTCTACAGGGACTAGCCCAGCAGCGCGCCCACATCGAAGCGTTGTTGACCGACGCGGGTGCATCGGATCCGACAAGCGGTTGGACCGCGAGCGAACTCTCCGAGTTCGCCTCGCGCAGGCAAAGCTAGTCGCGATGTCGCGATTACTCGAAGCCGTCTCGGAAAATGAGGTCCACGAAATTCGTCAGCAGCGGACCGCCTGAATACTGCACGATGGCATTCAATCCGTCCGAGGCGAACAGCGCGACATAATATTTGCCATTGGGAACATTGGAAGGAACGGTCCAATTCAGTTGACCGCTACCCAATTGACCCGGGAATGCAATGGCAATTTCGTTGCCATTGTTGAAAAAGCGGTCGGGGTCCAGATAAATCACGATTCCCGCAGCTGAATTGTCCGCATCCACGACATTCCATTGAATCGTATAGGCAGGACTTGCGCTAGCGAATGGAGCGAGAACGAAAGACGTCATGCGCGCGTCGTGGCAATTCACGGCATTGGGTGTCGTAGTGCATGTGCCGCTGACGGAATACTCATGAGGATCCAGGCGAATCAGGTTGATCGAGCCGGCCCACGGTGTCGTCGCCCCTGGCTCAAGCGCCGCCGAAGCCAGGTCCTCGATGCAATATTCGCTTGATCCTCGTCCCACCAGTATGTCCTGCGTCGGATTCATCGTCGCGAACGTATTGCCCCAGTAGACGCGTGCCACCGAGTTGAACAACTGCGCCGGGGGGCCGAATACTTCCATCGTAAAACACAGGGATCGATACACGCTCGCGTTGATCGGATGAGCGGTCGTCTTCATCTGGATCCAGGGGTCGCCAGTGGTGGGACGACCGTAAAACGTGCCAACCGGATTCGTGTAGGAAATTCCGGAGAAACCGCCGGTGTTCTGTATGTCCGCAGCTTCGATCGGTCCCCACGGATTGCCGAGTTCAACCTGTCCGTAACTTCTGGATTGGTCGCCGCGTATCGATGGTGCAATCACTTGCGGTCGCGGAGGCGAATTGATGTGGAGCGATCCGGTACTGGTTGCAGTCGCCCCCGCTCTTGCCAATTCAATGTGGTAATCGCCGGGCGCGAGGCGAGAGAAATCGGCCGAGTAAGACGTTCCGGTCAGCGCGGAACCCAGCAGGAAACGAGCGCCATCGGCATCGATCGCCGTCGCGGTGTAGGGCCCGCCGGCGGAATCCGTCCATGTGATCGTGTACCGGTTTGCCGCGGTCGGCGCCGCGGTCAGTCGGACCCAGTCCACGTCGACCTGCGCATTGCTGGCATTGGCCGGGCTGACGCGGATGCCGTTGACGGCGGGAAAGTCCGTCCACGCGTGCGGAGAGGACGGCGCCGTGCTCGTGGCCATGTCGATCGACACGATGACCCACTGATTGGACGGATAACTCGCAAAGTTCGAGTAGCCGTACGTCGTGTCGACGAAGCTTTCCTTGTCCCGGAAAAAATAGCCCAGCATTGCCAGTGGTTGCGCGGAAGTGACCCGCTGTTTGACGGTGAGGTATCGATAGATACCGGTGGTCACGGGATTCCTTGCGCCACGAGAAAGATCCAGCGTACTGGAAACCCCAGGGAAATGGACCCAGAACGCAGGCCCCGTGCCCGTGGTCAGCGCGTGATACTGCCCCGCGCTGACGGTTTCGTTGTCCATTCCTGCCGAGTAGTAAAACTCGACGTCGGTGGTTTCGTTCATATCCCAGGGGTCACCCACCACTTGAGTGGCGAAATCGTCGCCCGCGCTGACGACGTCGTTGATGCCATCCGGTTCGACGACGACCAATTGGGCTACGGCACTGCCCAATGAGCCGAGAGTGAGCAGGCACGCGAGCAAGGTTTGGGAAGACCGTTTCATAAAATAGCCCTGTTCACGGTGGGTAGTCCGATGATTCATGGTCGCATGATCGAGCCGCAGTCATGTGAATGCACGCCGTCACAACAGATGTTCACCTGCCCTTGGCGGGGAACGGGATCGGCGTGCCAATGCCCGCGTTGAGCAGCTCATAACGGTAATTTGTCGCGAACAGCGGCGCGAGTCTCTTGCTCGCGGCGCAAATCCGGAATCGCACGACCCGAGGCAATTTCTCGCCGGCGAGGAGAGACGACAGATCCGTCGCCGACCGCACTACCGGCGATACGAGGAAACCGGCCTCCACGGCGCCGCGCACGAGCCGATGGCGCCTCATTGACCCATTTTCAAATTGAAGTTCGATGAACCATGACGGTTCCCGCACCAACAGTGCGAATGCCATTCCCAGTGTGCTCGGCCTCGCGCGCAGACGAAGGATGATACCTGCGTCCATTTCCGGTGGGATGTCGACCCAGTGATCGAGCAATCCATTCGTCCACATCGGTTCGGCGTCGGCTGGAGCAGGCACACTTTTCGATTCGCGTCGCTGCAACAGCGCGATGTCGCTCTCGATAAGGACCGGCTCGTAGTGGTGCAGGATCTCGAGGAACGTCAGTGCGTCTTCGCTGCTCGGCAGATGTTCGTCGATCGGGGCAGGCGCAAACATCACATATTTCGGCGCGAACAGACCGCGATAGAACGCTTGGTTGATCGCCGCCAGGCGCGGTGAAAAAGTCAGATAGCCCTGGAACGCCGGACGCGGCCGGTAGTTCAGTTCGTTGAGCAGCACGATGCCCTGCTGGTTGCCAACCAGGTCTACCGCTTCGCCACCGATCCGTTCGCGAATTCGCGGAAGCGCCAGACGCTGGGATTGCTTTTGCCATTCGACAAACCTGCTCGCGCGGAATCTTTCCGGAGCCAGCATGGCACGGCCCAATCCATTCAGATGCAGGAATGCCGAAGACGCCATCGTGGACGGCGTGACTACCCCCGTCGATCCCGCGATCAACAATGGAACGCAGGCACAGCCAACAGCGGCATGCGCGAAGGCGGCAAGGGGACGGGGGCGCGAACCCGTGAACGGAACAACCAAGGCTATCCATGCAGCGACACCGAAGTAGGTCATCGTGTGTGCGTCGGCGCGGGTGAAACCCGCTTTCCAGGCGAACAGCAATGCGCTGGCGAGGTAGACGATCGCAACCAGCTGCGTGCGATCGCGTCGTTCGCGCCATGCGCCGAGTGCGAGGAGCGCACCCAGGATCAGCAAGCTCGCCGCACCGCCGAGTTCCACGGGAATTGCAGCGCCGGCACTCATCGCACTGCCATACCCCTTGATCAGTTCAACGACCCATTGCAGGTGCATCGACAGGCCTTCGATGCGCTGGCCGCTCAACATCCAAAAGCTGATCAACGCCAGCGGGAACGCGAGTGCTGCAATGGTCGCCACCAGTCCGTTGCGTTTGCCGACTCCCATCGCGACCGCGGATACCCAACCCAGTACCGCGAGCGGAAGCAAGCTCACCTTGATCATCGATACCGTCGCGCCAAAAACGGCCGACGCGACGACCAGGACGATACAGAACCAACGGGGACCACCGCGGGCCAGGGTGAGCTGCAAAGAAACCACCGCGCTGGCACACAGCACGATCCACAGCGTGTCTGCCCAAAGGACCGCCTGGAACAAATAGAGAAATGCCGCGGCGGCCAATTTTCCGGAAAGTTCAAGACGGGCGAACAACGACGCCGAGATGAAGGCTCCCAGACCTGCGAGTGCGATCTGTCCCACGACGAATGCACGAAACGTGACCGGGTCGTAGCTGGCCAGCGGGTGCAGGAATCCGAGCGGGCCGTGGGTGAACACAATATCGGTTCCCCACTGCGATCCGTGCATGAACGCCCACGAGAGAACCATCGTCCAGGACGGATCCAGCGCATCGCCTACGGGCGGGCTGCCGAGGCGAAGGGTAAGCAGAAACGCCAGGCTCGCATAAAGGAGGGTGCCAACAAGGCCCGCCAAACCCGGTCTGATTCGGTTTTGCATGAGGACGCCCAAAGGCCGGGTGAACGGCAATTCTACGGTGAATCCGCCGCAATTTTTCCCTCAGCGGGCAGGTGGCGGCACTGCATGCCGCGCGATCAGTTGCTCTTGTGGGCGAGGTCTTGGACAATTGACGGGATCGTGGGGAACGCAGCCTGCCTTGGTTTGCGGCAACCGGTTCGCCGGACGATCGGGCCATCGCGTTCGGGGACGTGACAATTTGAGCGCCCGGTTCCACGATGTTCGAATCGTTGCCTGCAGTATTTGCGTATACTTTTGGAGGAAGTAACTTGTCGATACTCGATGTTCACGTAAAAGAACTCCCCGCTGCGCAGAATTCGATCGACTTGTTCGCCGGCCAATGGTCGTCGATTCTTCCTTCGACGAGTGGATTGGTTGCGGCCCCCGGCACCGCGGCACTGTTTGACGATGGACGTCTGGACTGGGCGATCAAATTGTTTGGCGGAGTGGACGGACTCGACATATTGGAGCTCGGGCCGCTCGAAGCAGGCCACACGTATATGCTGCACCAGGCAGGCGCCAAGGCGATCACCGCGATCGAATCCAATTCGCGTGCCTTCCTGAAGTGCCTTTGCATCAAAGAGGTATTCGGCCTGCCGCGTGCGCGTTTCCTGCTGGGGGATTTCATCGCGTATCTGCGTCAGCGAAAACACAAATTCGATCTGGTCGTCGCCAGCGGCGTGCTGTACCACATGACGGATCCGCTCGAGCTGATCGAACTGATGGCGGCAGCATCCGATAAAGTGTACATCTGGACTCACTACTACGACCCGTCACTGATCCAGAACAATCCTTTGCAGAGCAAGAAATTCGGACGTCCACACCGGATCGAACGCAAAGGTGTCAGCTACGAGGTTGCTCTGCAGTCCTACCTGGATGCGTTGAAGTGGAACGGATTCACCGGCGGCGGCGCGGAAACCAGCCTTTGGCTAACCCGTGACAGCCTCCTCGAAGCGTTGCGTGTCGTCGGCTTTGACGAGGTCACCGTAGCATTCGAGCAGCCCGACCATCAGCATGGCCCGGCGCTTGCCCTGTGCGCGAGGCGATCGGCGGCATAGTCGCGGAGCGCATCGCATCGGACAACCCGGCCGGACGAGTCTGAGTGCGTTAGGCCTAGTTTTCCGATCCGCCGAACGCTGCTGCAAGGCGGGAAGCCCAGTAGGACAGTCGGCCCTGCTCGACAGGCGGGGCCGATGCCAGCCATGAGTCTGCGTTCTGGTCCTCGGCAATCAGTTGGAACAACGGGTCTGGAACGCGCGACCCTGCGCGATGCCAGATCGCGCCGCTTGAGGTAGTCAGCGGCATCACGGTTGCTGAATGGCCGGTCTGCTTGGCGACGAGCTGCAGCGAAAGCCCAGGACTGCCCACGCTCCCGGCGACGTCGAAACTCAGGTAGGGGAATCGCGTTGTCACCGGAGCACTGACGCAGCGACCTACTGCAGTGGCGCCGCCGTCGGAACTGAAAGTTCCGCGTACTGTTGCGCGATCGCCATTCCGAAACGAATCCGGTACGCCGGGATGGCTGAGGATCGGGCAGGTAGGCCAGACGACGGCCAGCGGCTCGCGAACGGACGCCGGCAACATGCCTCGAACGACGGCGTCATTGAGCAAGCCTGCAAGGCGAGGGGCGGACGGGTACGACAATTCGAGACCTGGAACGTCCTTCCACGCATCGAGTCCCTTGCCTCGGAGATAATCGATCAAGTGCGTCTGCTGGCGGCGCCCCAGGTCTGAGCGCTCACGTGCCTCAACCATTCCCTGTTTCCCGCGGGCGGCGTACGCCGAGAGCAGCACGCACCCGGCGATTGCCGATGCGATCAGCGCGACCGGCCGATACGGCATTTTCAGCCGCTTGCCGAGGCGCAGCGCCAGCAGACCATTGCAGATGCCGCCGACAATCAGCAGGTCGGAATAGCGACTCGCAACTATCGGTGGCAGCGCCCGGGAATAGGCCATTGCGACCGCCTGCAATAGGACCCAAGCGGACATCGCCAGCAGGTAGATGTCGATGTGCGCGCCCTTGACGTCGCGCCAGGCGCCGCGCAGCGCCTGAACGGCCGCCACAGCGAATGGCAGCCACAGCACTGCAACGGCCCAACGGCTTTCCAGCGGCCAAGCGAGGTTGCGCACCACTCCGATCAGGAACATCGACACGCTTTGAGCCCTGAGAGGGTCGTGTCCCGCGACGTGCGGAGTCAGCCAGAATCCGAGCGCGGCGATTGCCATGCAGATGAGCGCAAATACGGTCGCGCGGCCGAGCGGCCAGCGACCGTTTCGCCAATGCACTACCGCGACTGCCGCGAGGATCGGCGCAAGCAGGGTCCCCGACGCGATCGTAAACAGTGCCAACAATGCAAGAAATATCACCACCAGGGGGGTGTACCAGCGTTCATCGGCGTCGGCGGCCCGATCCAATGCCAGCGCACTGATGCCGAAGAAGAAATAGAACGCGTTCTGAAAACCGCTGAGCAAATTTTCCCAACCAAACGGCAGTGAACCCGCAAGCGCAAGAACCGGCAAGAGTAGAAAGCGCAGGCGAAGGCTGGCACTGGCCAGCAACGGCCGGGCGAAGAGGCATAGTGCGAACGCGAAAACGCCAGCGTTGGCCAGGGTAGTAACGCGATTGTCGAATTGCTGGTCGTTAGCGATGAAAAATGCCAGATTCCACAATCGGGTGAATAGGATTCGATGCTCGTTGTGTGGCGTAAACAGCGCCGACAAGGTCAGCTGGTGATTGACGAATGGCTGGTACAGGTTGGCGACTTCTGAATCCCATTGGTCCCAGAATGGATGATCGCAGGCCAATTCGGCCAGCTGCCACCAACGAACAAGAAGGACGGTTGCAAACAGTATCATGAGCAGCGCACGCAAGCTCCACGCTGGAAGAGTGCTGGCCGTCGACGGCTTGGCCTGCAAAATTGTGTGGGTTGGGGTCACGTTTTTATCCGGATTCCAAGGGCCATCGGTTGCTTCTTGTCGATCGTCTCGACGACACTGCTCGTATGCCGCGCAGATCTTTTTTGGCTCACGCATCGTTCGGTCCTTGCCCAATCAAATCGAATGACGCCACTGCCGCGGATGCAACCTGGAGCACAGTCCGATCGCCGATCTGAACTCCTGCGTCGAGGCTGTGCCGTTGGACGCCCGGACTATTCAATGGCGACGGGATTCACGTCGTTCGCCGGCCTCGAAACGATATGTATTTGTGTCCGAAATAGCTCGTTACGATAGGAGCAGCAATGCCCACGGCATGCGCCAATTCGTGCGCATGCCAGTGCCAACCCAATCGCGGCAGCACGGCCGACATCAGCAGCAGGCTAATCAGCAGCGTCTGCGCAAGGCCGACGAGGTTGATGATCGTGAACCAGACGAACTGCTTGGCAACGGGTTCAGCGCCGTCGCGGAACACATAACGGCGGTTGAGAAAAAACGCAGTAGTCACGCCGACTACAAACGCGCACACGATCGCGGGGACATAGGGCATTGCCATGCTAAAAAGGATGCGCGACGCAAAATTCGCGATCGCTGCCAGCGCGCTGGCCAATATAAAGGCCACGACTTCCGGGAGGATCAATGCGCCAACCATGCGATGACATCCGGGGCGATGAAGACCTTCATTTGCGCGCGACGACAAATGCTTGCTTGCCGAGAATCCGCCAGGCCAACGGAATCATCAAATACAGACGCACGAGCCAGGGCGCCTGCGGCAACCGGCTCTTGGTCGTGTACGGCAGGAAACGTGGGATCACGACCGTGGGTGTCAGCGCGGCGAGTTGCAATCCTTCGACCAGGCTACGGTCCGTCAATGCGGTATGGTGGTCGAAATAGTCCCAGTATTCTCCCGCCAGGAAGCGAATATTGGGCTGCAATACCAGGACGTGGCCACCGGGTCGCAGAATTCGCTGACATTCTCGGAACGTATCGAGGACGAGGTTCTTGTTCGGCAGGTGCTCGAGGAAGTTGCTCATGAACACCACGTCCACGCTATTGCTTTCGAGCTGACTGATCGCGGTGCATGATTCGTTGATCACTTGCACATCGGCACCGGCGAAGCGGCGCACATCGGAATTCAAATCGACGGCGATCTTCTTGATCGCCTTGATGTTGTTGATGAACTCGCAATAGCCCGCCCCGATGTCGACGACGGTGTCCGTCGGATTGACGTAGCGGCTGAAGAAATCCTCGCACAGGACCTTCCAGATAGCGTGCTTCTGCGCAAGCGCGGTTTTAGGGAAGCGCTGGCTGTACAGCTTGTCGAGTTCAACGTTGGATTCGGACATGAGTTCGGCTCAGGCGAGTGCGGTTTGCGCTAGGGCTTTGGCGACCTTGATGCTTTCGCAGATGGATCGGTCTTCCGGGTAATAGTAGGCAGTATCGGCCATGCACAGACCCGCAATCGGCGTCTGCATCGGCGGAAGCATGTCGTAAAAACCAGGCGGACACACGGCCTGCGCGAATTCGTAGCGGTGGCAATGGCTCGCGAGCACCCAGTCGCGCGAGAACGCCGGATTCAGACTTGGCAGGTATCCGAGTACTTCCTCGATGAATTCCGCATTGCTACGCGCGTACTTCGGATGGGACTTCGGCATATAGAACGGCGCGTAGACGATCGCCGGACCGGCCCCTGGATTCAGATTGGAATACTCGATAACGCCGGGAATCTCGATGTTGTCGTCGCAGATGTTCATCCAGAAGTTTTCGCTGAGCGGCTGCTTCAATTTGAGGATGACGCAGACTACCGGAATATTCTCGATAGCATTGATCCGTGATGCAAAATCAGCCGGCAGGTCTGGCACCAGACGTGGCATGTATTGGATCGGTGTCGTGCTGACGACGGCGTTAACCGCGTGTTCGTGGCCGGCTACGACAATCCCGCGTACCTTGCCGTCCTGTGTCGTCACGCGATCGACCGGACTAGAAAGATGGATTTGTCCACCCCGGCTGAGGATAAACTCCCTCATGCGTTCGAGCAGGATTTCAGAACCTCCGTCGATATAGCCCAGTGATTCCTGGAACAGGCTCTTGCGCGACAGCGCAACGCGTTTGATGCGAGTGCCGAGCCACGCCGCGGAGAGCTTGTCCTTGTATTCGTAGAACTTCAGATGAAACAGGCGTTCCCAGAGCACTCGATAAGCACGTTCGCCAAGATTCGATTTTAGCCAATCGAGCACATTGATCTTGTCCAACGCGCGCCAGTCGTTGACGGACTTAGTGCGCATTACATGCAATGCATAGCGGAACTTGTCGACCCAGCCGAGCTTGTCGAAGGCGAGCAGTGCGAATGGCGTGCCCCATCTATACAGCCGCCCATCGCAATAGAAGCCCATCTTCGTGTCGGTCCACTTGAGCCGGTCGGCGATTCGGAGTTCTCGCATCAACTCGAATAGCAGGTGGTCGGTCTTGCAGACGAAATGGTAGTAGCGCTCGATCGCGAGGCCGTCGAAATCGAAACTTGCCGACATGCCGCCGATGCGATTGTCGCGCTCGTAGACGTCGACCTGCTGGCCTGCCTTCAATAGCTCCATAGCGACCATGAGTCCCATTGGGCCTGCTCCGACTACTGCGAATTTCATCGTCTTGATATCTCGCAAATTGTCGTACGCGCGAAACAGCTGTCAGAGATCAAGCGACAATCGGCTGCTGGCAGTTCCGGGCGCCAGTCGGCCTCGCCATTGCAGTAAATCGCGACCTTCTGATCCGATTCCGTGTGCGTGCATTGACTGATTTGATCAAGCCAGTCGATTTGCACGTGTCGCCGTTGACCGACATAAGGCGTGTTTCTAAACGCCAAAGTCAATGCTGCGCAAGCAACAATATAAGGAAATCGATTATTCAATTCCGCGAGTTGCAGGATGCACCAGGAGAGGAGCGCAAAAAACAGGAAAAAGTGTAGTGATCCATCGGCGCGCGGAAATTTTGTAGAAAGCCAATTTCGCGATGTCAGCGCGACGCACTCCAGCATAGAAGCGCCAAACAAAAGAAAAAAGACGGAACTCAGTTCCTTCCTGTATCGCCAGAGGAAAAAAGTCAGCGGAACAAGAAACGCGCTTGCTACGGCAGCCAACGTGATCGGATGGTCCCAATGCCGCTGATGCATGTAAATAGAAAAGTCACAGAATTTTTCGACAAATATTCCGAGTAGGGAATACACGCCGATTATCAGCAATGCCAGCAGTGTTCGATGGCAGTGATGGCCGGTGGGTGCTGCGGTGGATTTCATCGGTCCAGTACGATTTTCGAATAGTGGGGATCGCAGTAACTCTCTCGAATGGCTTCCACAAATGGCGTTTGAGACACTCCAAAAACCGCCTTGGTGTCGACACCGGAGAATTCGTCGCCGGCCGTCAGTGCTTCGAGCTGGTCGGCAGTGAACGGCGGCTTGCCGCTGAAGAGCGCGTAGATCTTCAGCAACGTGCGGAATAGTCCGTAAGGGATATGCACGATCGGCGTGCGTAGACCTTTCGCTCGCTTGATCGTATGAATGATATCGATGTAGTCGATGCGGGTGTCGCCGCAGATGTCGTAAACCGCGCGATCGGGTTGCTTCTCTATACAGCGTACGATACAGCGGCAGAAGTCACGCTCGTAGAGCGGCTGGCGCATGTAGCGGCCATGCCCCGGAATCGGAAACACCGGAACTTTCTCCATAAAGCGGGAAAGCCAGCCAAGGTGTTTGGGGTCAAACCAGCCAAACATGAGGGTAGGGCGTAGTACGCAATGCGGGATTCCGCTCTCAGTAACGAGCTTTTCCTGCTCTTTTTTGGTTTTCGTGTAGTCGTCGCTGGCGACCGAGTTCACGACTGATGAACTGATATGCACCAGGTAAGGAACTCTGTTCAGTTTGCACGCCTCAAGCACCAACCGTGTCGCCTGTTCGTTGTTGCGCACGAACTCTTCCGGATACTTGCCGGTGATTTGCGCATGCAGCTGCACGACGCAATCGGCCCCGGCGAACGCCTGGGTCCATGCGCCGGGCTCGGCGAGATCTGTCTCGATGGTCGTGACGTCCGGATGCAGATCGCGCAGCACGCGCAGGTTGCTCGCGTGCTTGTCGATCGCCACGAGATTACGGTAGCCCAGGGCCTTCAGTTCGACGAGCAGGTTCTGGCCGACGAGTCCGGCCGCGCCGGTAAGGACGAGACGCGCCGTGCGATTGGTGAAAACAACGTTGCCGCCGGTCATGGAATGCTCGGTTTCGTCGCCGACAGCACGCAGGCAGACGCGAGTTCGAGACGTTTGGCCATGTCGAGTTCCTCAACGAACGGACGCCCGAGGAACGACTCGGCCGGCTTGATGAGGTCGGCGACGGTCATCTTGAGGAAGTCGGCCTTGGTCGCTGGCGACAGGCCAGCGCTCCAGCTCCGCAGCATCCACGTGAGAGCCCAGATCGGACCGATGCTGTCAAGGACCTCGACAGCATCAACTCGCAGGTCGGCCTCGAACAGCGCGCGCAGTCCCTGGTGCGTCATGTTGTAGTAGTGGTGTGGATAGCCGTGGTATGGCTGCAGGAACGGCACGCAGCAGATCAGCTCTCCACGCGGCTTCAGCACGCGGCAGATTTCGCGCGCGCACGCGAATGGATCGCGCACGTGCTCGAGCACCGCCATCGAAATCACCGCGTCGAACGAATGGTCTGCGAACGGCAGGCGTTCGCCGACGCCGCGGACATCGGTGGTGTCGAAATCGACGATCTCGAAATTGACGACGTTTTCGAAGTACGTGTAGCGCTGCCCGGCGCCGCAGTCCAAGACCAGCCCGTCGGCGTGGCGTTCCACGAGCGAGGTCACCTTGCCGTCGTAGTCGTTCCCGCTCACCGCGTCGGTGTCGACAATGTTGCTGGAGGCCCGGAGTTCCTCGCTGAGAAAATCGAAATGGTCCTTGACTACTCTCCGGGGCATGTCCGCGCGCAGCAACGGTTCGATGCGTTCCAGCTTGCGCCGCTTCCACTCCGCCATCTCGTCCGGAACGATTCGCACGAGACGTCCTTCCTTCCGGCCCCACTTGTCGAAGTGTTGCCGGCCGGAACGGAAATGGCCCGCGCGCACGGCCTCGGCGACATCGAAATTCGCCGCAAGGTATCCTCGTTCGTTGAAGTTCTGCTCCGTCACCGGATGAACGAGCTTCAGGGAATTGACCATGGGTTTCCTCGTGAGATCAAAGCGACACGCGCTTGAAGATGAACTCCGGGACGTGCCGGATGACAAACATGATCTGCCGCCAGAACCACGGCAGGTAGACTTCGCTGCGTCCGCGGTCGATCGCGCGAACGATGCCCTTCGCCACGTCCTCGGGCTTGGCCCACAACGCGCCTTTTGGGAATTGCGCCGTCATCGGGGTGTCCACGAAGCCGGGCTTGATCGTCAGCACGTTGACACCGGATTTCTGCAGGCGCTGGCGAAGGCCGGAAAGAAACGTGCTGACGGCGGCTTTCGCTGCGCCGTATACATAGTTGCTCATGCGGCCCCGATCGCCGGCGACCGAGGAAATCACCGCGAGCGTACCGTGCCCTTGTGCCTCGAAGCGATTCGCGAGCAGGGTCAGCAACGAAATGACACTCAGCGCATTGATATCGAATTCGAGTCGGGTGCGATCGACGGATTGCTCGCATTGCGCCTGATCCGACAGGGTTCCGTGTGCGATCAGTACCGTGTCGAGACCGCCAAGTTCGCGTTCGGCGAGGTCGATTGCGGCAACGTGTGCGGCGAAATCGGTTACGTCCAGCGTCGTGGTCGCGGTACGTACGGCGCCGCGCACGCCAAGATCATCAGCGATGGCTTTCAGCCGTGTACTGTCACGCGCAACCAGGCACAGCGCATCGCCGCGCGCGGCGAACAGGCGTGCGGTGGCTTCGGCGATCGCCGACGTCGCTCCAATTATCAGAATCCTGCGCATCGTTTACTCCGTAACACGCCGCCAGAATCCCGAGGAAAATTTCGGGTCCAGGTACGGACGCAATGTTTCCCACTCGGGGTAGTACTGGCGAAAATAGCGACCGGGCAATCGGGCGTCCTTGGCCGGATACACCGCCCCCCCTGCCTGCGCAACGACGGTGTCGAGCGTATCGAGCAGGTCGAAGGTCCGCTTGCCGGCATTCGGAAAGTCCAGCGCCAATGTCGCCCCGGGACGCGGAAACGACAGGATACCAGCCGAGCGTCTTTCGCCAAACACTTTCAGAACAGCCAGGAACGAGCCCTGGCCGCTGGCTGCAATGCGCGCGAGCAGTTCCTGAATCGCCGTTTCAGCGATCCCAGGCGGCACAACGCATTGGTACTGCACAAATCCCTTCGGACCGTAAACGCGATTCCAGTCGGCGATGCTGTCCAGCGGGAAGAAGTACGGCTGATAGTGCGAACGGGCGTAAGCGACGGCGCTGCGCTGACGATGGTAGTACAGCGCGTTGAAGGCGCGCAGGCTCAGGCCATTGATCAGCGAGATCGGCGGTGTGAAGGGTACCGCCAGGCGCGAGCGCGGCGCTTCGCCGCAGCCTGCAGGCGCGTGGTTCGCGCGCATGAATAGCCCACGCCCCAGCGTTTTGCCGGCTGCCGCGCAATCAACCCACGCGACGCTGTATTCGTAGTCGCGCTCCGATGCAGAGGATATCTCTATAAATTGCGAAACACTGGAAAATCGCAGAGTTTCCGCATTCATCCATGGGCCGCGAATGCGCGACAGGCGCAGCTGTGCCCAGGTGATGACGCCGGTGAGCCCGAGGCCGCCGACAGTTGCTGCGTACCAGTCTGGATTTTGCGAGAGGCTGCACCAGCGTCGCAGGCCGTCGGTGCGCAACAACTCGAAACCATCCAGGTGTTCGCTGAAACAGCCAGCCCTGTGATGGTTCTTGCCGTGCACGTCGTTGGCGATCGCGCCCCCGACGGTAATGAATCGGGTGCCAGGCAGGACTGGGACGAACCAGCCCTGCGGAATCGCAAAATCCAGAATGTCCGACAGCAGCACGCCAGCCTCGCAGCTCAGCACGCCGGTCGCTGCGTCGAAAGCGATGAAACGATCGAGGCCGCGCGTATGCAACAGGGTCCCGCCATCATTGGTGCAGGAATCGCCGTAGCTGCGTCCGTTGCCGTGCGGCAGTGCCGTGCCTTCGAAGGACGGCAGGTCGGCATGCCGGTCGCGCAGGCTTACTACGCGTTGCTGCGCGCGAGGGTAGCGGCCCCACGGCGTGCCAACTTGGCTCACTGGCGCGAGGCCGAGGACAATATCGGACGAGCGGGGCCAGCATCGCGATGCCATGCCGTGTGCATATTCAGATCGCTCCAAGTGCAACAATGGCGCAAAGTAGCAGTATGCACTGGCTCACCCGGTCGGAGACCGCAAACACGACGGGGTCGTCGTGCATGTTGCCGCGATGCGCAATGACCCACACGCGGCTGATCCAGTAAAGCAGCAGCGGGCAGAGCATCCAGAGCACCTTTGGGCTCCGATACAGTGCTTCGCTTGCGGTGCTGTTGATGTACAGCGCAAGTACCAGAACGCTGAGGTAGCCGCTGGAGCCCCCAAGCGACTGGATCAGAGGTAGGTCCTCAACGGCGTAACCTCGGCCGCTCGCCTTGCCGCTGCCATTGGCCTGCAAGGCGATCAGTTCGGTATAGCGCTTGAGCATGGCCAGACTGAGAAACAGGAACATTGAAAACGCGAGGAGCCAGAAAGACAGGCCTCCGCCGACTGCCGCCGCACCGCCGACGATGCGAACGGTATACAAAGCAGCGAGAACCACGACATCGAGCATCACGATGCGCTTGAGCCGCAACGAATACGCCAAGGTCAATACGTAGTAAGCCAGCAACACGCCGGCAAACAATGGCGACAGAAACCACGCAAGACCGAAACCGGCCAGGGTCAGCAATGGTGCTGCGATGAGCCCGTGCACCAACGGTAGAGTTCCCGCTGCGAACGGTCGCTTCCGCTTGCGCGGATGGCGCCGATCCGCATCCAAATCGAGCAGATCATTGAGGACGTAAACGCCCGACGCGCATAGGCCGAAAGCGAAAAACGCAATCCCGGCGTGGAGCAGCCCACCCGTTTCGAGCACTCGGTGCGCGGCCAGCAGGGGCAGGAAGACCAGCAGGTTTTTCAACCACTGATGCAGACGCAGCGCTTTCAGCCAGACGCGCAGGCCGGCGCGCGGACGTTCAAACACGCGTTCCACTTCGCAGACACGCGCCGCAGCCGTGGCCAATCCATTGGACGCATTGACCACAATCGCGCGACGTGCATGTTTCCACACGTGCAGGTCGGCCGCTTCATTTCCGGCATAGTCAAAACCGCGCTCGCCATAGCGTTCGAGCAGTGCATCACCTTTGCTGCGCCCCGAGAGATTGCGCACGCCATCGCTGGCGAGTACGACCTCAAAGCCGCCAACCTGCGCGGCCAGTGCGTCAGCGAGCCGCTGATCAGATGCGGTACACAGCACGCGCGGTCGCGACGCTGCTTCGCCGCGCAGCCAATCCAGCACGCGCTCGTCGTACGGCAGGTTGGCCATATCGAGGTCACTGCGTCGGGCGATTTCGCACTTGAGATGTGCTTTTCCGCGCAGCAACCAGATGGCAAACAGGAACAGATAAAAGGGATTTCGCTGCAAAAGTTGCAACGCCGATTCGACAAGCAGATCCGACCGGATCAGCGTGCCGTCGAGATCGACGCACAGCGGTACTCTGTCTTCCTGCATGCGATAAATCCGAGTTGGAGATGGAGCCGACCCGTGTCAGCCGGTTCTGCGCAAACCGCGTTGCTTCAGCGCCGAGCAACCGCATCGAAGGCCCGCATGCTTCGCCTCGACGATTCGCTCTTCCGAATACTCAAGCCGAGTCGCCATGGCCTGACCCGCCCGTTCAGCTCAGCTCAGCGCCTGCTCCATTTCGGGAATCAGCTTGAACAGGTCACCGACCAGGCCGAAGTCGGCGATTTCGAAAATTGGGGCTTCCGCATCCTTGTTGATAGCCACGATAGTGCCTGCATCCTTGATGCCCGTGAGATGCTGGATGGCACCGGATATGCCGATCGCCATGTAGAGTTCCGGGGCAATGATCTTTCCCGTCTGGCCAACCTGCAGATCGCTGGGCACGTAACCGGCATCGACTGCCGCGCGTGACGCACCGACCGCTGCGCCGAGCTTGTCCGCCAACTTATAGATAATGGAAAAATTTTCGGCGGAGCCGACGCCGCGCCCGCCCGACACGACACGGCCTGCGCTCTGCAGATCCGGCCGATCGCTCTTGCCCTGCTGCAGTTCGACGAAGCGTGTGTGGGTCGGCAATTCAACGCTGATACTGGCCGCCTCGATGGCTGCCGCAGCGGCAGCGTTGCCCGCCGCGGCGAAGGATGCGGTGCGCACCGTGCCGACTACCGTCGCCGACGTCGGTGCCTCGACAGTGATGATCGCGTTTCCCGCATAGATCGGACGCTTGAAACGGTGTGCACCGAGCACTTCGGCGATGTCCGATACCTGCGCAACGCCGAGCAAGGCGGCGATGCGGGGGGCCAGATCCTTGCCAAACGTGGTCGATGGAGCGAGCACGTGGGTGTAGCCGGCCGCGGCTGCAACGACTTGCGGTGCGTATATCGCGGCCAGCGGGTGCGCATTTGCCGCATTGGCGACAGTGACTACTTTGCCAACTCCCTCGATCGCGGCTGCTTCGGCAGCGATGGCGGCAGGATCGGCTGCAAGCACCAGCACATCAATACTCTCAGCCTCGAACGCGCGGGCGCAGGTGACGCAGCGCGCCGTGCTGGAGTTGAGTTTGCCGTTCAGGTGTTCGGCGATGATCAGAACTTTGCTCATGAGCTTCATCCACTATCGGTGGGTGTTGCGAGGAATTGGGACTTCGAAGGCAATGCCAGGGCTGGCGCTAAATGGGCGGCGTGCTCGGAGCCCGCTTGAGATTGTGCTACGCCAGGCCCCGGTTCTTCAGTGCGGCGACCAGTTCGGCAACGTCCTTAACGATCACGCCTTTGCTGCGTTTGGGCGGCGCCGCGTAGGAAGTGGTTTTCAGATGATCGCCGGATTCGACACCGAGGTCGGCCAACTGCAGCGTCTCGAGCGGCTTTGCCTTTGCCTTCATGATGTCGGGCAACTTGATGAAGCGCGGCTCGTTCAG
>JBDTLV010000069.1:0-26637 GCA_039934615.1 Tahibacter sp. | reverse complement strand
AGCAGCAGCAGGCCCAGCAGCATGTGCCATTGCATCATCAGCGCGCGTGCCGGCGTGCCGCGCGGCACATAGCCGCGCAGTTCGGCAAGTGCATAGGTGCATACCATCACCAGCGCACCGGACCAGTGCAGAAAGCGCACCAGGCGCGAATAGCGCGATTTGTCCTGATCCATCATTTCCTTGCGCATTGTTCAATCCTGGCGTCGACTGACGCATCCCATCAAATGGTCGTTGACCATGCCGGTCGCCTGCAGGAACGCGTAGCAGATCGTCGAGCCGACAAAGCTGTAACCGCGTTTGAGCAAGGCCTTGCTGAGTCTGTCGGACAGTTCCGTGCGCGCCGGCACGTCACCGCGGACGCGGGGACCCTGATCGATCGGCACATGCTCGACGAAAGCCCAGAGGTAGTCGTCGAGGCTGCCGAATTCGTCGATGACGCGCAGGCTGGCCTGTGCATTCTTGCGCACCGAGTACACTTTGAGACGATTGCGGATCACCCCGGGATCGAGCAGGATCTTCTCGAGCGCTGCGTCCGACAGGCGCGCGCAGCGCGCGATGTCGAAATGCTGGAAGCAGCGCCGGTAATGATCGCGGCGCGCCAGTACGGTCCGCCAGGAAAGCCCGGCCTGCGCACCCTCAAGGCTGAGGAATTCGAACAGCGCGCTGTCGCCGTGGAGGGGCCTGCCCCATTCCGCATCGTGATATGCGCGCAACAGCTCGTCATTACCTACCCAGTCGCAGCGTTGGGTCATGCGCGAACCTGTCGCAGCCAGTCCTCGCGATTCGCATATTCCGTCAGGCGTGCGATCTGACCGTCGCGGATCTCGAAAAAGGCGCCACCGCCGAGCACATAGGGCTGACCGTGCGCCGCCGGCATGTCGTTGTCCTGCTGCAGGTATTCACCATGCGCGACGAACTCGAGCGCCGCATGCGCGCCATCCATATTGGACATTACCACAATGCTTTTCCATTGCTCGCGATAACAGCGCTGGCGGTGTTCAATGGCTTTGGCAAACGATACGCGGCCGGTTTCGCGGGGGAGCTGGTTGGCTTCGTGCACCACATCCTCGGCGAGACAGCCGAGCATAGCGTCGGCATCGCCACGGTTGAACGCGGTGCAGTAACGCAACACCAGCTCGGTCGCGCGATCCATCGCACGCACGCCATCGATCATCATGGGTCAGCTCCGGCAGGATCGGCGGGCTAGCATAACGTCGCCGCGCGCCGAGCGCAGCCAGCGCGATCGCATTCCGCGGGCGGGCCGTCTCGCAGCGCGCAGGGGTCGCCTGGCGTCGCCGCTATGATGTGGATTCCTGACTGCGGCTCCGCCTGCCGATCGATGCCATGACCGAAGCCTCCCAGCGCCGCGGCGCCTTGCTCGCCCTGTTCGCACTGACCCTGATCTGGAGCTACAACTGGATCGTCATGAAGCAGGTCCTGCACGATGCAGGACCGTTCCATTTCGCCGCTCTGCGCGGCGTGCTGTCGACGGGCGTGCTGTTTGGCGTGCTCGCCCTGCGCCGCGACTCGCTGCGTCCACCGCCGTGGTTGCCGACGCTCGTGGTCGGACTTGCGCAGACCACGGGGTTCCAGGGTTTGGTGCAGTGGGCACTGGTCGATGGCGGCGCGGGCAAGACTGCGTTGCTGGCGTACACCATGCCCTTCTGGGTGCTGCTGCTGGCGCGCCTTGCGCTTGCCGAACAACCGAGCGGGCGCCAATGGCTGTGCGTCGTGCTCGCCGCGGTCGGCCTGCTGCTGGTGCTGGAGCCGTGGCAATCGCGGGGCTTCGGCGTCAGCGCGGCGCTCGCCCTGGCCAGTGGCCTGGCCTGGGCAATCGGCGTGGTTGCCAGCAAGCGTCTGTTTGCGCGGCATCGCGTGTCCGCGCTCAATCTGACGGCGTGGCAGATGGGAATAGGCACACTGGGCTTGCTGGTCGTCGCCGCCTGCGTGCCGGAACGCGCGATTGCCTGGACACCTTTCTTCGGCGCGGCGCTGGCCTATAACGCTGTGCTGGCCTCAGGCTTGGCCTGGGTGTTGTGGTCCGTGGTCGTCCAGCGCCTGCCCGCCAGCGTTGCCGGGCTGACCAGTCTTGCGGTGCCGCTGTGCGGCACCCTGCTCGCATGGGTGTTGCTGGATGAACGCCCGAGTGGTGTGGAATCCATCGGCATCGCCCTGATCGGAGCTGCGCTGGTCGGGATCAGCCGCACGCCGCAGCGTGGCTCCTGAGGGACACCTGTGGCGATGGTCCAATGTTCATTTCTCGCCATCGCAACATGTGTCGTATTTGCCGCTTTCGTCATGCGACTCAGCTGCGCTTGGCTTTCGCAAACGCATCCGCGAACGCATTGTTCGACGGTGCTGGCGCCGCACCGGGCTTGGGCCCGAAATTGCGTGGTGGCGCATTGTCGCGGCGCGGCCCACGATCATCACGGCGTGCCGGTGCGGCACCGGCCGATGCGCCGGTGGCGGCGTCGGGCAGTGGATCGTCCAGGCGCATGGTCAGCGCAATGCGCTTGCGTGGCAAGTCAACCTCCAGCACTTTGACCTTGACCACGTCGCCGGCCTTGACGACCTCGCGGGGGTCCTTGACAAACTTGTTGGACAATGCGGAAACATGCACAAGTCCATCCTGATGCACCCCGATGTCCACAAAAGCACCGAACGCCGCGACGTTCGAAACACGGCCTTCGAGGACCATGCCCGGCTTGAGGTCTTTCAAGTCCTCGACGCCTTCGGCAAACGTGGCGGTCACGAATTCCGGTCGCGGATCGCGGCCGGGTTTTTCCAGTTCCCGCAGGATGTCCTTGACCGTCGGCAGGCCGAAGTTGCCGTCGGTGTACTGCTCGGCCTTGACGGTCTTGAGGAAGGCAATGTCGCCGATGATCTGCTTCATCTCGCGCCCGCATGCGGCGATGATCCGTTCGACCACGGGATAGGCTTCCGGATGCACCGACGACGCGTCCAGCGGGTTTTCGCCACCGGCGATGCGCAGGAAGCCCGCGCACTGTTCGAAGGCCTTGTCACCGAGTCGCGGTACTTTCTTCAACTGTTCACGAGTACGGAAAGCGCCATTGCCATCGCGGAACTTGACCACGTTTTCCGCGACTGAACTGGATAACCCCGCGACGCGCGCGAGCAGCGGCGCAGACGCCGTGTTGACGTCGACGCCCACCGCGTTCACGCAGTCTTCGACCTTCGCGTCGAGCGCACGGGCAAGCTTCACCTGATTGACGTCGTGCTGATACTGGCCGACGCCGATTGCTTTCGGATCGATTTTCACGAGTTCCGCCAGCGGATCCTGCAACCGGCGCGCGATCGATACGGCGCCGCGCAAACTGACGTCGAGGTCGGGGAATTCCTTGGCCGCGGTTTCGGATGCCGAATACACCGACGCGCCCGCTTCGCTGACCACGACCTTGGCCAGTTTGAGCTCCGGGTGCTTCTTCATCAACTCGCCAGCAAGCTTGTCGGTTTCCCGCGACGCGGTGCCGTTGCCAATCGCGATCAGGTTGACGCCGAGCGTCTTGCAGGCGACCGCGAGTTGCGCGATTGACTGGTCCCATTGGTTCTTCGGCTCGTGCGGATAGATCACGTGCGTGCCGATCATTTTTCCGGTGCCGTCGACCACCGCCACCTTGACGCCGGTGCGGATGCCGGGATCCAGTCCCATCACGACCTTCGGACCCGCGGGTGCGGCAAGCATCAGGTCTTTCAAATTGTCGCCAAATACACGAATGGCCTCATCTTCGGCCGCTTCGCGCGCCTTGCCGAACAGGTCCAGGGCCAGATGCAGATGCAACTTCACGCGCCAGGTCTGGCGGCAGCTTTCGAGCAACCAGATGTCTGCCGCGCGCCCGCGCTGGGCGATACCGAAATGCGCGGCGACGCGACCTTCGGCTTCGGCGTGGCCCTGCTCGGGTTCGCTGGTCGGCTCCAGCTCCAGGTCGAGGATGCCTTCGTTGCGCGCGCGGAACAGCGCGAGCAGACGGTGCGAAGGAATCGATTTGACCGCTTCGGCGTGATCGAAGTAGTCGCGGAATTTCGCGCCTTCGTTCTGCTTGCCCTCGACCACCTTCGCGCGGATCTGACCGCGTTCGTTGAGCCAGCCGCGCAGTTCGCCAACCAGGGCTGCGTCTTCGGAAAATTCCTCAAGGACGATCGAGCGGGCGCCCTCAAGCGCCGCCTTGATGTCGGCCACGCCTTTTTCGGCATCGACGAACGACTGCGCAAACTCTTCGGGCTTGTGACTCGGATCCGAGCGCAAGCCGTCGGCAAGCGGCTGAAGTCCGGCTTCCCGCGCGATCTGCGCCTTGGTGCGACGCTTCGGCTTGTACGGCAAATACAGATCCTCCAGGCGCGCCTTGGTATCGGCGTCCAGAAGTTCCCTTTTTAACTCATCGGAAAGTTTGCCTTGTTCCGAAACGCTGGCGATGATGGCTTCGCGGCGCTCTTCCAGTTCACGCAGGTAGCGCAAACGTTCCTCAAGGTTGCGCAGTTGCGTGTCGTCCAGACCCTCGGTGACTTCCTTGCGGTAGCGCGCGATGAACGGCACGGTCGCGCCACCGTCGAGCAATTCGATCGCGGCTTTGACCTGACTCGGTCGGGCGGCAATTTCTTCGGCAATCTTGAGTTCGATCTTCAGCATTGAATAAGGGTTCCATCCGGAAAAGTGAGGCATCGCAGCAGAGATCGCGATCCGAGTTGAAGGCGGATTCTAGCAGTGTGGCTGTCCGAATCCGCGTGCCGGCGGTGGCGTCGGAGATTGGGTGGACATCACCGGAATCGTGACAATAATTGCTTTAATGACATGTGAACGGTTCGACAAGGCACAGCGCTCACGATGGCTGCGGTCGATCAACGCAACCGGCCCAGTAAAATCGCGGCGCCGGTGAAGAAGCTCCGATCGCGTGTCGGCGTGATGCCGCGCGCCACGCCAGCGTCGAGCACGACCCGCGGCGAAAGCGCATAGGTCACGGCGGCGAGCGCCTGCGACTCGCTGGGCGCACCGCGCTGACGCGCGCCTGACACTTCCAGTGCAGCACCCCACGCCGGAGTCAACGACCGGGAAACCGCGATTGCATAGGACTGCTGCCACGCCGACGTACCGGTTGCGCGCTGCGTACTGTGCGCCGCGCCGACATTGAGGTCCATGTGCACGGAGCCGAAGTCGCGACTCACGATGCCGTTCATCAGATAGACCGGCTTGCCAACCCCAAGTTCGCGTTTCGCGGTCGGCACGGTCACGCCGGCCTCGATGCCAAATGCGGTTGCGTCGTCGAACGCGAATCGCTGTTTCCATGCCAGCGTGGTATCGCCGCTGCCGCGTTGCTCACGCTCGCCTGGGGCTTGCGAGGTGACATAAGCGTCGCCGCCGAGCAGCAGACCGTGGTCGGCGTCGAAGGCATACTTGAGCAACCACGGCACACTGTCGCCGCGCGTGCGATCTTCGCCGAGCACCCGCAGCCCGCCGAATTCGGCTTCAATCCAGCCCGGCAGGGGCAGATCAGCGGGATTGGATACGGTCGGACGGTACGGAGTGACCGCCACCGCAGCGGCATCGTCCGCACGAGCAATATTTACAAACCCACAATGCAGCATTGTCAGCGCAAGCGCGAGCTGCACTGCGCGTCGACGCGCAAGTGCAACGAATCGTCCGGGAAAAATCTCCATTCGTCACGCGACCCGACGGCTGGCGTTGCGTTTGAGGTGCACGAGCAGCAGGGAAATGGCCGCTGGCGTCACGCCGGCGATGCGCGCCGCCTGGCCAATCGTGCCGGGCCTTGCCTTGGTGAGCTTTTGCGCCACTTCGGCGGAAAGCCCTGACACCTGCGCATACTCGAATCCGTTCGGGATGACACTGTCCTCGTTGCGTCGCTGGCGTTCGATCTCGTCGCGCTGGCGTTCAAGATAGCCGGAGTATTTTGCGGCAATCTCCACCTGTTCTGAAACGCGCGGGTCGTCGACAGCCGGTCCGAGGCTCGCCACGCGCATCAGCATGGCGTAATCCAGTTCCGGCCGGCGCAGCAGATCCAGCGCATGCGTCTCGCGCGAGATGGTCACACTCAGAGTGTTTTCCACATCGCGGCCGATCGCATTGGTGGGCGCCGCCCACAGAACGCGGAGGCGCTGCGTTTCGCGTTCAACCGCGTCGCGCTTGATGCAGAACGCGGCGAAGCGCGCGTCGGATACGCAGCCCAGCGCGTGCCCGTGCTCGGTCAGGCGCAGGTCCGCATTGTCTTCGCGCAGCTGCAGGCGGTATTCGGCCCGCGAGGTGAACATGCGATACGGCTCGGTGGTCCCGTTGGTGATCAGGTCGTCGACCAGCACACCGAGATAGGCCTCGTCACGACGCGGCGTCCAGGGCGCGCAGTCGCGCGCGCCGCGCGCCGCGTTCAAGCCGGCCAGTAGGCCCTGCGCGGCAGCCTCCTCGTAGCCGGTTGTGCCGTTGATCTGGCCCGCGAAGTACAGCCCTTCGATCGCCTTCGTCTCGAGCGACGCCTTGAGGCCACGCGGATCAAAATAGTCGTACTCGATCGCGTAGCCGGGGCGCGTGATGTGCGCCTGCTCGAAGCCGCGAATCGAGCGCACTAGTTTGAGCTGCACGTCGAAAGGCAGAGAAGTGGAAATTCCGTTCGGGTATATTTCTACCGTATCCAGGCCTTCGGGTTCGATGAACACCTGATGGGTGTCCTTGTCGGCGAAGCGCACCACTTTGTCTTCGATCGAGGGGCAGTAGCGCGGACCGACACCTTCGATCTTGCCGGTGTACAGCGGCGAGCGATCGAGCGCGCCGCGAATGATGTCGTGCGTCTGCGCGGAGGTATGGGTGATCCAGCAGCTCACCTGGCGCGGGTGCTCGGCGATCTGTCCATCGAAAGCGAACACCGGCATCGGATTGTCGCCGGGCTGTTCGGTCAGACCCGCGTAGTTGATCGTGCGACCGTCGATGCGCGGCGGCGTGCCGGTCTTGAGGCGATCGACCCCGAGCGACATTTCCCGCAAACGTGTCGCCAGCGTCAACGCCGGTGGATCCCCGGCGCGGCCACCCGCGTGATTGGCGAAGCCCACGTGAATCTTGCCGGCGAGAAAGGTGCCGGCGGTAAGCACCACGGAACGTGCGTTGAAGCGCAGCCCAGTCTGCGTCAGCACGCCGCATACACGACCGTGCTCGACGATCAAGTCATCCACCGCCTGTTGGAACAGACTCAGGTTTGGCTGGCTCTCGACGATGCGCCGAATCGTCGCCTTGTACAAAGCGCGGTCCGCCTGGCAGCGCGTCGCGCGTACCGCCGCTCCTTTCGACGCATTCAACATGCGCCAGTGGATACCGCTCTGATCCGCCGCGCGCGCCATCGCACCGCCCAAGGCATCGATTTCCTTGACCAGGTGTCCCTTGCCGATGCCGCCGATCGCCGGGTTGCAGCTCATCTGCCCGATCGTTTCGATGTTGTGCGTCAGCAGCAGCGTGCGCGCACCGCTGCGCGCCGCGGCCAGACAGGCTTCGGTTCCGGCGTGACCGCCGCCGATGACGATGACGTCATAATTATACATATGAACTCTGATTCATTGGTCGTCGCAGACGAAACCTGTGGGGCGTAACACCGGGCAGCACCGAGTCTCGCGACGGGTCGGCCTGGCGGCCGGAGCGCGATTCTACGCCGCTGGACGGCGAGTGGCGTTGGCACGCCTCGTGCTAAAGCTACTTCGCACTCCCACCGGCGCGCGGCGTTTGCGAGCACGCTGTTGGTCGGAATTCAGGGGCCGACCCTCGCGTCGGTGGGAGGACGCACCGCAAGTGTGGGACCTGGTCGAGGCTGTCGGTGGGTTCAGCGATTGAGGCTGGCGCCCGGCGGTCTTAGGAACAGGGGGAATCCAAGAGGACCGTATGCCGGGCGCCAGTAATCGAACCGGCTCGACGCCGCGATGCGCCATGCGCACGCGGCGTTTGTTTTTTTGCACGCGCAGAATAGCGCGGCGCGGGATTAGCAAACCGTGAAACTCTTCATGGTCCTGCTTAACACTTTCCGCACTATCGCGGTCAGCTTGGGACGAAGTTGGTCAGGATTGACGGCAATCCTGGCGCTACTGTGATGGTTTTGGCAATTTTGCGACTTTGGCACGCGAACTGCATCACACTTTCGACCCAACGAAATACGCCGCGGAGAGCCTCATGATCGCCAATACCAGCTCCAACGACGCACCGGCCATCCGCGTCAATCCACTTTTTCTCCGCCACGACCTGATCATCGAAGTCGGCCGCCTGGAACTCGCGATCGAAGACATCCGGTCGCACAAGGCAGCCAACGAACAGCCGCCGCTGGTGGCCCCGTTGCAGACGCGCCTGGCGCGACTGACGGAAGCTCTCGGCCGCCTCTCGGCCTGAATCGTTCCAACCGTTCCGCGTTCCTCAAGCGGAGCGACATCAAATTTTGTTCCGCTGCGCCCCACGGCTCAGCCCTCCGCCAACGTCACGACTTATTCGTGACGTTTTTTTTTGCGGCTTGCCTGGAAAATTCACAAGGCGGACAAGATCACAAACGATCGGGCGGACATCCGCGCAGGCTTGGTCGTGCACGACCAAGCCTGTGCCAGGAAAAATCAGCGTCGGTCGCTGTCGCGCGATCTTGCCTCACGCGCTGGCGCGGACGTCGGAGCGCTGCGAACGCTGGCAGGCGCCGGAGGAGCGACATAGCTCGGCGCGGTCCGCGCCGGCCCTGAGCCACCCGGTCCTGGCGTGGAACTCCCGCGAACCGGACGGTCGCCACGTGACGGTGACGCTCGGTCCACGCTACGCGATCCGCTCCCCCGTGCCGGCTCGCCGATGCGCGGCCGCGTGAACGGCGTGGTCTCCGCCGCTGCGCCGGGTTCGCGGCGATGCTCGCGCGGCAGGCCGTAATACGGATCGGGTGTGTCACGTTCGACGTCGCGTGTCGGAAGCTGCCGACGATTGTCATCCACCAGGCGACCGCCGCGCACGGGTTGTCCAAAGTCCTCGGAATCACGCCGCGAACGATCGGGCGCGGCGTCCGCGAAACGTCCCGAATCGTCGCGCCGACGCACACCTTCAGAATCCGGTTGCAACCGTCCCGGCGCCATCCGTGCGGCGCCGTCACGCCGGTCGTCGCGGCTGAGCTGGGCAATCGCGGCGCGCTCATTGCGCAAGCTGCCAAAGCGCTGTTCGTGAATTTCGCGGGTGCGTTGCCGGTCCCACCAGCGCCAGTCGTAGTAGCCGTCCCACCAGCTCCCGTACCACGGGCTATAGGCCCAATACGGCCAACCCCATCCGCCGCCCAGGCCGAACACGTTGCTCGGATACCAGGTTACGCCATAGTAGAAATGTGGAGCAAAGTACGGGTCGTACCAGGAGTGGTACACCGGCCAAAGCGCACCGTAGTAGGCGTCGTAGGCGATGTAGTCGGGGACGTAACCGCGGTCGTAGCCGCGGTCGTAGCCGGCGGCGTCGCCGTAGTAGTAGTCGGCGCCACTCGCATGCCGATAACCGGGCTCACTCGCACAACCGGCCAGTGCCAGCGCGGCGATGAGGAAGACAAGGCGGACAATCGGAAAGCGGCGCATGGCGCTGGCCCAAACGGGTGGTGTGGGGAGTGTAGCGGCGATGCCGTGAATTGCCTCTGAATCATTGCTCAACGCCGGCCGGTCAGACGCGGACGCCCATACGCGCTTGCGCGAGCTGCGGAGCCAGCGTAGCGTGCGCGACCCTGTCCCCGCGCGGAGCGTCCGTGGCGCTGCATTCGACCAGTGGCCGATGGCGGTTCGGCCTCTTTCTTTCAGCAACCACCGCGATCCTGTGGGCGACGCTGCCGCTGGCACTCAAAGTCTCCCTGGGCCAGCTCGATGCGCTGACCCTGACCTGGGTACGATTCACTCTGGCAATGGTGCTGACCGGCCTGTGGCAGAGCACGCGCGGCAGCTTGCCGCGACTGCGCGGCCAGCCCCGCCGCGTTGGATGGTTGCTCGCGCTCGCCGCGTTGATGCTGATCGGCAACTACGTGTTGTACTTGCTCGGTCTGAACTTCACCACGCCCACCAATGCCCAGGTCCTGATTCAGCTGGCGCCACTGCTGATGACCCTGGGTGGCGTCGTGGTATTCCGGGAATCTTTCCGTCGCTGGCAATGGTTCGGCTACGCGGCTGTCGTGGCTGGCCTGCTGTTGTTCTTCGGCGATCAGTTTCAGGCACACGGCGGCGATCGATTCGTGCTTGGCTGCGCGCTGATCGTGCTGGCCGCCGTGGTTTGGGCGATCTACGCGCTGGCGCAGAAGCAACTTCTGCAATCGTTCACATCGCAGCAGGTCATGCTGGTCATCTATACCGTCGCCGCGGTGCTGCTGCTGCCATTTTCCCATCCTTTGGCGTTGTTGCGTCTGGACGGCCTGCATGCCATTGCGGTGCTGTACTGCGCGATGAACACGCTGGCCGCCTACGGTGCTTTTGCCGAAGCGCTGGCGCATTGGGAGGCTTCCCGTGTCAGCATGGTTCTGGCACTCACGCCATTGTTCTGCGCGGCCGTAGTCGGCACAAGCCACGCATTCTGGCCCGAACTGATCGATGCGGAGCGCATCGCATTGTGGGGATGGATCGGTGCCGGCCTGGTGGTCGTGGGATCGGTGGCGGTGACGCTGTTGCACCGCGGCCGCACGACCTGACATCGTAGTGGACAAATAGCTTTGCCGTTTTGTCCAGTAATCGCCATCCGCTCGCGGACTGTCGGGATGCTCGCGGGCCGCTAGGCCTCATCCAGCGCGCGGCGCAGAATATCCGCTAGGTCGCGGGAACAATCCGGCAGATCCTGCAAGCGACGCAACATCGCCTGGAGGCGACCCCGCCGCCCGGGTTCCAGCCGGCGGAAATCGCGCACTGCCGTCGCCATGCGAGCGGCGACCTGCGGATTCAAACCATCGAGTTCGATCAGCGCTCGCTCGAACAGCGCATAGCCCGCGCCGTCGGCGCGATGGAACGCGAGCGGGCTGCGGATCGCGAAGGTGCCCAGCAGCGCATGCACGCGATTGGGATTGCGCAGCGAGAACGCCGGGTGAGCGAGGAGTGCTTCGACGCGCTCCACCGTGTCCTCGCTGGGAATGCGCGCTTGCAGTGCGAACCACTTGTCCAGCGTTACGGCATCGGTTGCGTGTGCCTGTTCAAACGAGGCCAGCGCCGCATCGGCCTGTGGCGCGGCGTGCCGCGTCAATACGCCAAGCGCCGCTTGTCGTTCGCTCATGCTCGGTGCGTCGACGCTGCGTTGTGCGGCGATCGCGAACACGCGCGCCGGCTCCCGGCGTGCCGCCAGCGCCAGACAGCGGTTCAGCAATCGACGACGATTCTGAGCCGCGCCATCGATTGCACCCTGCTCCTGCCGTAGCAAATCGGCATGACGCGTCAACGTGGCCGCACCCAGTGCGTGCGCCAGAGAGTTTTCCAACGCCTCCCGCGCCATCCAGGCAAGCGTGGGGTCGTACGGCGTGCAGCGCTCGGCGAGTTCCAGCTCGTCTGGCGGCGACAGCAGCTCGGCGAGCAAGGCCGGATCCAGCGTGACATCGCCAATCAGGCTCGCGAGCGCGTCGCACCAGATGGCGCTGGGTGAATCAGCGGGGCGATCTGGCGATTTGCTTTTTACCATTGGCTGAGTCGCCAACCGCTCCAGTTGTTCATCAAAGGCGAGCCGCGCCAATTGCTGCGCTGCCTCCCAGCGGTTGAATCCGTCGCTTTCATGACTCAGCAGGAAGGCAAGTTCCGTCGCACTGGCCTGCGTGGAAAGGCGCACGGGTGCCGAACAGCCACGCAGCAGCGACACGGCACGCGGTGCGGCCGGGATATCCAGGAATCGCCAGCTCTGACTCTCCTGCTGCAGCTCGAGCACCGATTCGTCAGACGTCTCGGCGCCGGAATCCGCCAGCCGCAGCGGCAGCGGCAAGCCGTTGTCGCCCAGCAGCGCGATCCGGACCGGAATCGGCAGACTGTGTTTGATCGGCTGGCCGGGGGTGGGGGCCGTGCTCTGCTTCAGCGACAAGGTATACGTTTTGCTTTGAGCATCGTACTGGCCGGTGGCACTGAGCACCGGCGTTCCTGCTTGCGCATACCAGACCAGGTAACCGCTCAGATCGAGATCGTTGGCGCCACCCAGCGCAGCGAGAAACTGCTCTACGGTCGCCGCCTGGCCATCGTGGCGGTGGAAGTATTCGTCCATCCCGGCGCGCCAGCCGGCACGGCCCAGTCGCGCAGCCAGCATGCGGATCAGCTCGGCACCCTTGTCATAGACGGTTGCCGTGTAAAAATTGTCGATCGCTGCGTAGCTGTCGGGACGCACTGCGTGCGCCAGCGGGCCGGCGTCTTCCGTGAACTGCGCGCGTCGCAGGATCTGCACATCCTCGATGCGCTTGAGCACCACGGAACCCGAGTCGGCGCTGAACTGTTGCTCGCGATAAACCGTGAGACCTTCCTTCAGCGCCAGCTGGAACCAGTCGCGACAGGTGACCCGGTTTCCGGTCCAGTTGTGGAAATATTCGTGGGCGACGATCGCCTCGACGTGACGAAAATCCTCATCGCTGGAGTGGGCCGGGTCGACCAGCAGATACTTCGAATTGAAGATGTTCAGTCCCTTGTTTTCCATCGCGCCCATGTTGAAGTCGTCGGTGGCGACAATCTGGAAAATGTCCAGATCGTAACAACGCCCGTAGTTGACTTCGTCCCAGCGCATCGCGCGCTTGAGCGCATCCATCGCGTAGGCGCAACGCCCGATCAGTTCGGCGTTTGCATGGATGCGCAAAGCCACCCGTCGACCTTCGACGGTCACGAATTCGTCGTCGAGTGTCGCGAGATCGCCAGCCACAAGGGCAAACAGGTAGCACGGTTTCGGATGCGGATCTTGCCAGGTCGCCCAGTGGCGACCGTCGCCGGTCTCGCCGCGCGTGAGCAGATTGCCATTCGACAGCAGCAACGGAAAACGCTGGCGGTCGGCGCGCAGGGTCACGCGATAGCGCGAAAGCACGTCGGGCCGGTCCGGAAACCAGGTGATGCGTCGAAATCCCTGCGCTTCACATTGGGTCAGCAGGACGGCACCCGAGCCGCCCTTGGATGTATACAAACCACTCAATGCGGTATTGTGCAAAGGTTCAAGGCGCGTTTGCGTCTCCAGCAAGCTGCCGTCGCGCGCGTCGAACACGACCAGACCATTTGCTTCCAGCCGATAGTCGGAATCGCCCAGCGCCACGCCGTCGAGCCGGATGGCCAGCAATTCGAGGCCCTCGCCATCCAGACGCAATGGTCCGATGGCGTGCCCGCTTCTGCGCAGCTGCAGGCGGGCAAGCACGCGCGTGTCGAGCGGATCCAGATCAAATTCCAGCTCGACCGTTTCGATCCGCCAGTCGGGTTCCCGATAGTCAGCCAGATGCACGCGTGCGGTGGCAGCGGATTCGATCGGGCTCGTAGCGTTCATGCACACGTTTTGATGAGGCGCGGACGCGCAGGCTAGCATGCATGCGGCACGCGCTGTATCGTGCGCGCCCATGACCGCAACCAGCGTAACCTTCGACGATATCCGCGATGCCGCCGCCCGAATCGCTGCGCATGCGCACGTGACGCCCGTGTTGCGCTCATCGCGGCTGGACGAACTCACGGGCGCCGAACTTTTTTTCAAGGCCGAACATCTGCAGCGCATCGGCGCATTCAAGTTTCGTGGCGCCTGCAACGCGGTCTGGCACCTGGACGATGCGATCGCCGCACATGGCGTGGTGACGCACTCCTCGGGCAACCATGGTGCCGCGCTCGCCCTCGCCGCGCGGACCCGCGGGATTGCCGCGCACGTCATCGTTCCGCAGGGCGCGGTGGCATCCAAAGTGCTCGCGATCGAAGCGTATGGGGCGCAATTGCATCATTGTGCGCCCACCATCGCCGCGCGCGAGGCCGCCGCCGAGGCCGTGCGTCAGGCAACCGGTGCCCATTTGGTGCATCCGTATACGAATCGCGATGTCATTGCCGGACAGGGCACCGCCACCCTCGAATTGATGCAGCAGAGCGGCGGCGTGGACGTGCTCATCGCGCCGGTCGGCGGCGGCGGCCTGATCAGCGGCAGCGCAATCGCCGCACGTGCGCTCAATCCGGCGATCAACGTCTATGCGGCCGAGCCTGAAGGCGCGCCCGACGCGTGGGAATCGTTCCGCCGCGGTGCGCGTTACACCGACATAACGCCGAACACGATTGCCGACGGTCTGCGCGGCACGATCGGCGCGATCAACTACGCGCTGATGCGCGAGCACGTGCGCGATGTGCTGCCGGTCAGCGAACCGGAAATCGTCGCCGCGATGCGCCTGGTCTGGCACACCATGAAGCAGCTGATCGAACCGTCGAGCGCCACCGTGCTCGCCGCCATTCTGCGCCATCGCGAGCACTTTGCCGGACGCCGCGTCGGGGTGATCCTGTCGGGTGGCAATGTGGATATTGATAATCTGCCGTGGTGACGCGTGCTGGCTGAAACCCGGGCCGACGCGGCTTTTGCGACACGGCGAGCGCGCATCGTGTCGCCAATGCGCTCGAGCGCCTTCCCGCGCGCGCCGCTCTGCACCGCCGCAGAGACGAACCCTGGTTCAGGGTAAACTTCGCCCAAACCGCGGCGAAGCCAACCGAAGAGTCTCCCATGCGCTTTGAAGGTACCGAACGCTACGTCGCGACCGAAGAGCTGCGACTGGCGGTGAATGCCGCGGTAACGCTGCAGCGACCGCTGCTGATCAAGGGTGAACCGGGCACCGGCAAAACCCTGCTCGCCGAGGAAGTTGCGCGAGCGTTCGATGCGCCGCTGATCGAATGGCACATCAAATCGACCACCAAGGCGCAACACGGCCTGTACGAATACGATGCGGTCGCGCGGCTGCGCGATTCGCAGCTTGGCGAGGCGCGGGCTTCCTCCATCGCCAACTACATTGTGCCGGGCAAATTGTGGCAGGCGTTCAGCAGCGAGCGTCGGACTGTCCTGCTGATCGACGAAATCGACAAAGCCGACATCGAATTTCCCAACGACCTGCTGCGTGAATTGGACCGAATGGATTTTCACGTGCACGAGACCGGTGAAACGGTGCGTGCCCTGCATCGCCCTATCGTGATGATCACCTCGAACAACGAAAAGGAACTGCCTGACGCATTCCTGCGTCGTTGCTTTTTCCACTATATCCGGTTTCCCGACGCGGAAACCCTGGCGGCGATCGTCGCGGTGCATTTTCCCGGACTCAAGCGCGAACTGCTGCACGAGGCGCTGACCGCGTTTCTGTCGTTGCGCGAAACACCCGGCTTGAAGAAGAAGCCGACCACGTCGGAACTGCTGGACTGGCTGAAGCTGCTGCTGGCCGAAGACCTCTCGGTGGAAACCCTGCGCGAGCGCAATGCGAAGAAGTCGATTCCGCCGTTGTACGGTGCTCTGCTGAAAAACGAGGCGGACGTCGCGTTGTTCGAAAAGATCGCGTTCATCGCGCGGCGCGGCGCCTGATCGCAAGGCGGTCAGCGCAATGCGTGATGCGAGGCCGACTGCGCTCCGCAGGGTGCGGGCGGAGCCCGGCGCTGGCCTGATCGGGACTTCTGCGGTTTTCCCAAAAGTCAGCAATGCAGCGGATCCTGCCGTTGCCCGAGACGGGCGACGGCAGGATCAGAATCAGGGCTTGCGCTTGGAGATGGTCGTGTACTGCGACGCGGCGCGCTCGTAGAGTGACTTCGCATCCGCTTCTGACAAATCACCGGTGCTGCCGCCTTCCCGCCGGGTATGCAGAACCAGTTGGCCGAGCGCGTTCCATCCCGCGCGGGTCACCGAATTCGGACGTTCGGCGAGTGCCGGCACGCCTTCCTTGATCACGAACATCGGCTTTCCGTCGCGATAGGCAAAGTAGAAATTGCTGCGCCCCTTGTCGCCGTAGTCGGTGATCTCGCGGATGTAGCGCAGACCATTCTTGTCGAAGAAGCCGTCCCAGGCAGTCGTGCTGTTCTCTTCTTCACTGGCACCCTGCACGCGCTTCATGCCGCCGATGGCGCTTTGCAGCAGCGCATATTCGGCCTCGAGCTGCTCTCCGGCGGTCGGTTCGGGGGTCATTTGCACATCGACCTTCGCGGTCGCCCCCTTCGTGACCACCGGGTACTGGCGCGGCGCAACGTAGTGGCGTTCGCCATCGACGATGGTCACATCCAGAATGTGGAATGCGCTCTGATCGATCTTCGACGGATCAAAGGGCAGTTCGAAGGCCACGGGCAAATTGGTCAGGCCGCCGCTGGTCTTTTCCGCGATGACCAGCGCGGGCTTGCTGCTGACGTTGGACAGTTTCAGGGTCAGCTGCGCGTTCGGCGACAGCGGTACCGGATTTTTCAGCGCAACGGTGCCGGTGACCGACGTCGGCATCGGCGCACGGGCAGCCGGCGTGCTGGCATTTTTGTTTTGGTTGGAATCACCGCAAGCGGCCAGCAACAGGGCCAGGACCAGTACGGGGACAGTCAGCTTGTTCACGGGCATGCGCCTTTCGGATTCGATAATCGGATCTCGTCGCGCAAGGGGCCAGTCGCGCGGCGAAACGTCAGGAGCGAAAGCCTAGCGATTTTCCGCGGCCCTGTCGCGGCTTGCGGCTTGCGGCGATAATCGTCCCGCCTCGATGCCCCGCGTGCGAGGGCGCACCATCCCCTGCCGACCGCGACGATTGCCCGCATGCTGATCCGCTTTTTCCAGAGCTTGCGCAGCGAAGGCCTGAAGCCCGGTGTCGGCGAATGGCTGATGCTGCTGCGCGGCCTGCAGCAAGGTCTCGCGCGCTTGTCGCTGGATGAGTTCTACCTGCTGGCCCGCCTGTGCCTGGTCAAGGACGAAACCCAGTTCGATCGCTACGACCGTGCTTACGCGAGCTTTTTTGATGGCGTGGCCAAAGCGGGGGCACAGCTCTACGGAGAAATTCCTGCGGAATGGCTGCAGCGCGAAATCGATCGCGAGTTCAGCGAGGCCGAGAAGGCAGCGATCGAGGCGCAAGGCGGACTGCAGGCGCTGCTGGAGCAGCTCGCGCAACGGCTGGCCGAGCAGGATGGCGCGCATCACGGCGGCTCGCGCTGGATCGGCACCGGCGGCACATCGCCGTTCGGTCATTCCGGTTATAACCCCGAAGGCATCCGTATCGGCGGCCGATCGCAGCAACGGCGCGCGGTGAAGGTGTGGGAAAAGCGCGAGTTTCGCAACCTCGACGACAGCCGCGAACTCGGCACGCGCGACATCAAGCTAGCCCTGCGCGCGCTGCGCCGCCTGGCACGCAGTGGCGCGGCGCAGGAACTGGATCTGGACGCGACGATCGCGGCGACCGCACGCAATGCGGGCTGGCTGGATATCCGCGAGGTACCGGAACGACACAATGCGGTAAAGGTTTTGCTGCTGCTCGACATCGGCGGATCGATGGACGATCACATACGGGTTTGCGAAGACGTGTTTTCGGCGGCGCGCGCCGAGTTCAAGCATTTACAACATTTCTATTTTCATAATTTTATCTACGAACGGCTGTGGCGCGACAATGCGCGCCGCTGGGATGCGCCACAGCTGACGCTGGACCTGTTGCATACCTACGCGGCCGACTACAAGCTGGTCATCGTTGGCGACGCGAGCATGAGCCCGTACGAGATCCTGCAACCCGGCGGCAGCATCGAACACAACAACGCCGAGGCCGGCGCGGTATGGATCAAGCGCCTGACTGATCTTTATTCCCGCGCGGTCTGGCTCAATCCGGTCGAGGAATCGCGCTGGGAATGGACGCCCTCAATCGGACTGGCGCGGGAGCTGATGCGCGGGCGGATGTTCCCTCTCACTCTGGCGGGATTGAATCGCGCCGTGGAAAGTTTGCGCGGTCGCTGATCGGCCGCTGCTTCGCGCTGCTTGCGTTCAGGTTTTCGCAGCGGCGCAGCACACCTGGTTGCGCCCCGCCTGCTTGGCGCGATAGAGCTGCTCGTCGGCAGCCCGCATCAGATCGCCCAATGTCGTCATGCCGCGCTGCCAGGGCGCAACTCCGATGCTGATCGTGACCCGCTCCGGCCCGCGGCCAAGGTCGAAACGCAGGGCCTCGACCGCGATGCGCAATCGCTCCGCGGCGCGACTGGCATCATCGAGCGACTGCTCTGCGTAGACCACCGCGAACTCCTCACCGCCGATGCGCGCGACCAACTGGTCGGCGCGGGCGCTCTGGCGCAGCAATTCGGCGATGCCGCGAATCACGCTGTCACCCGCCGGGTGGCCGTAGCGGTCGTTGATTGACTTGAAGTGATCGATGTCGAGAAAGGCGAGATTGAGTGCGCGCAAATGCCGCGTTGCGCGCAAAATCTCTTTTTCCATCAATTCCTGAAACTGCCGGCGGTTGTACAGCGAGGTCAAGGGATCGGAGGTTGCGAGTTGATACAGTTCATCGTGGTAGCGCGCCTCGATCGAACCCTGCTCCATGAATTTCAGCACGCTGTCGCCAACCCCGATATGGTCGCCATCGCGCAATTCGGCTTCGAGAATCGGCTGCTCGTTGAGGAACGTCTTGTTGGTGGAATCCAGATCGCGGATCCGATAGCCCGCCGTCTCGCGCCAGATGCGGCAATGCTGGCGCGACACACTGCGATGATTGATCTGGAATTCGATGTCGGGCGAACGTCCGATCACGATGGCCTTGGGGCCCAGTTCGAGGCGCTGGCCGAGATTTTCTCCATGGATCACCACGACGCACGCCGAGGCTTGCCCGCGGTCCGCCAGACCGGGGGGCCGGAGGGTACGACGCTGTGTGGTGTTGCCGTTGCGTAATCCCATGCGCGCAGTGTAACCAAGGCGGCAGACAGGTACAGGGGCGGGCGTCCTGCGACTTTAGGTGTCACATGACCTCCGGCCTTGGCAGGAGGCGCGTTCGCGCCTTATGGTCAGCGGATCACACATGCGTTAGGGACGTTGCATGAAACCGAATCTGATCTGGACTGTGTGTGGAGCGCTGCTGATGAGCGCGGCCAGCGACGTGTCCGCGCGCCCGGCGGCGCAGCCGGCGGCAACAGCCAAGCAGCGTTGGGAAGCCTGGTCAGAGCACCAGAAGCTCGCCGCCGAATCGCCATTTGCGGGGCTCGAATGGCGCGACGTAGGTCCGATCGGTCAGGGCGGTCGCGTGGTCGGAATCGCCTCGGTGCCGGCCGAGCCGTACAGTTTCTACGTTGCCTATGCGACTGGCGGGGTCTGGAAAACCACCAATAACGGCGCGAGTTTCGAGCCCTTGTCGGATCGTCTGCCGACCCTGGTGACCGGCGCGATCGCTGTGGATCCCGCGCACCCACAAACGCTGTGGGTGGGCAGCGGCGAACCCAATTCCTCGCGCTCCTCTTACGGGGGGCTCGGCCTGTTCCGCTCGGACGATGGCGGCAAGACCTTCACGCCGATGGGCCTGGACGATACCGATCGCATTGCACGCATCCTGATCGATCCCAAGGATTCCAATACGATCTACGTCGCCGCACTCGGCAAGCTTTACAGCGAAGGCGGAACGCGTGGCGTGTTTCGCAGCCGCGACGGCGGAAAGAGCTGGCTGCAGGTGCTCAAAGGCGATACCGCGTGGACGGGCACGATTGATCTGGCCCTGGATCCGCGCGATCCTGCAGTTCTGTATGCCGCGCAGTGGGACCGTCAGCGCAAGCCGTGGCGCTTTCTGGAAAGTGGTAAAGGTTCAGGAATTTATAAATCCACCGACGGTGGCGATCACTGGAGCCGACTCGGCAACGGTTTTCCCGCTGGCGACAAGATCGGGCGCATCGGGCTGTCGATGGCACTCAGCAAACCCGACACACTCTACGCCAGCGTCGACAACTGGAACGACCTGCCGAAAGAGCAATGGGATGCTGGTGACCGACCCTTGAGCAACAAGCGTCTGCGCGGCATGAGCAAGGAGGAATTCCTGCGCCAGGATCCCGAGGAGATCGAGAGCTTCATTCGCGGCAGCGACCTGGATACCGGCCTGGATGCGCATCGACTGATCGAGATGGTGAAAAGCGGCGAGCTCGAAATCGCGCAGCTGGTCCGGCAATTGGACGCCGCAAGCAATGGGTTTGGCGACAACAATATCCGCGGCCTTGAAATTTATCGCTCCGACGATGCCGGTGCCAGCTGGCGACGCACCAACGAGGAACCTTTGCGCGAGGTGAACTACACCTATGGTTACTATTTCGGTGTGGTTCGGGTGTCACCGACAGATCCGGAACATGTCTACGCGCAGGGGCTGCCGACCATCGAATCACGCGATGGCGGACGCCATTGGAACGGGCTCAACGATCCCGGCGTGCACGTGGATTATCACGAGCTGCTGATCGATCCGAATTTTCCACAACGCATCATCGCCGGCAACGACGGCGGCGTCGACATGAGCTACGACGGTGGCAAGAGCTGGAATCGTCTGGACGCACAGCCGCTCGGACAGTTCTATTCGATCACCGCGGACATGGCCGATCCCTACAACCTCTGCGGCGGTCTGCAGGACAACGGTACCTGGAAGGGATCGAGCAGGACGCATTGGCGCCAGGGGCAGGACTGGAGCCAGGTCGGCGGCGGAGATGGCATGCACTGCGCAATCGACACGCGCGACAACGCGACCCTCTACACCGGTTACCAGTTTGGAAATTACACGCGCTCAGGTCCACCGGGTCGGCACGAAGTGCGCGCTCGTGCTTCGTTGAAAGTACCGCCATTGCGCTACAACTGGCTGTCGCCGATGTTCCTGTCCAGCCACAATCCCGACATCGTCTATCTCGGCGCGAACATGCTGTTCCGTTCAATGGACCAGGGCGAAACCTGGAGCGCGATCAGCCCGGATCTTTCCACATCCAAAGATCGCGGCAATGTTCCTTTTGCAACCATCAGCAGCGCCGCAGAGTCACCATTGCAGTTCGGCCTGCTCTGGGCCGGCACCGACGACGGCAACGTGTGGGTCAGCGACGATGCGGGTACACAATGGCGAAATGTCAGCGAGCAGATGCCGGCGCAACGCTGGATCAGCCGCGTCGAGCCGTCGCATCACGCGAAGCTGCGCGCGTATGTCGCCTTGAATGGCTATCGCAACGACGATATCGCCGCTTATCTGTACCGCAGCGACGACCTCGGGCGCAGCTGGACCTCGATCGCGAAAGGCTTGCCCGCCGAACCCATCAACGTAGTGCGCGAAGATCCGGTCAATCCCGATGTGCTGTATGTCGGCACCGATCGCGGGGTATACGTGTCGCTGGATCGTGGCATGCATTGGACCTCGCTGCAGTCCAATCTGCCCAACGTGCCGGTGCACGACCTGCTTGTGCATCCGCGCGAACGCGAACTGGTCGCGGCGACGCATGGGCGCAGCGCATGGATCATCGATGCGCTACCGGTGCAGGAACTCGACGCAAAACGCCGCGAAGAAGCGCTGATCCTGTTTCCGCTGGAGCCAGTGCAGGCGGAGCGTGAGTGGCGTGACCGCGCGTCGCCGTGGTTCGACGAAAGCGCCGACTTGCCGATGCTGGAGGGCAGCTACTGGGCGAAGTCCGCGGGGCCGGTCACGCTGGAAGTGCGGGATGCCAACGGCAATCTATGGCGCGAGCTTGCGCTGGTTGCCAGGCGCGGTGCCAACAGCTACCGCTGGGATTTGCTCGTCGACCGGCAACTGGCGCTCAAGGCGGAACAATCGGCGCGAGCAAAAGTGTTGGCGGATAAAAGCAAAGAGAGTAAATCTGAACAAAGCGACAAAACTGGCGAGGCCGACGCGAACCTGTCCGCCACCCCCATTGCCGAATCGGCGCGGTTGGGCCACCGTTTGTTTGCCACGCCCGGCAAGTACACCTTGAAACTGGTGCAGGGCTCGGCAAGCAGCGAGACGAGCCTGGAAATCAAGCCAGCCGAGTCGCGCAAACCGCGTGCGAAGCCGACGCCGAAACTGCGCGGAAAGGATCGCTGGACCCGCCCCGAAGCAGACGCCGGGGCACGCGCCCGAGCTGAGGAGCGCGAGATCGAGAATGCCGGGAAATAGCCAACCGCCAGACAGTGAACCCAAGCGATGCGGCCTAGGGTGTCGCGAGACGCAGGTTGGCAACCTGATCTCGGCCGCAACGTCGCCGAGATCAGCCGCGATTCGAGGCCTTAACGCACGGGATACGTCTGCACATCGCCTTTCGACGCATCCGGTTTCGCCGCGGCGGTCGACGGAGCGCCACCGCAGCGCAAGGCGCTGTAGCGCTGTTCGCCATCTTTCGGCTCCGCCAGCGGCGTGATCGTATCGGCCTGCAACTCAACGGCCTGATTGCGCGCCAGCGATTCGAGCTCGTCGCGCACCTTGATCGCATTGCGCTGGTACGGTCCGACGCGGTCCTTGACCGACACACTGATGTCGCCGACATGCTGACAAGCGCTCACGCCGCCGTTATACGCGACCCGCACGCGCTGTCCTGCGTCGTCGAGCTTGACCCAGGTGCAGGCATTCAATGCCGTGGCGACCAGCAGGATTGGTACAAGTCGTTTCATCACATTATCCATAGTTCAAGAAAGTCGGATTTGCGCCGCTCCTGGCGATGCCGGAACGGCGTTGCACCACTATGCACGGCGTTGGCTTAACGCAGCACCTTTCCCGACGCGTCGATGACTTGCACTTCGCCCAGTTTCAGGCCGCGCACGCCGGCCTCGATTTTCGCCAGGTCACCGACCACGACCCAGGTAAACGCATCGGGGTGGATGACTTGGGTTGCAGCAGCGCGAACCGCGTCGTCGCCCTGGCCTTCGATCCGCGACTTCAGCGTCTGCACGTAGTTATCCGGCCGCGCGTAACGCACGATATCGGTCAGCGCCCCGAGCACGGCAGCGGTAGTTTCGAATCGTCCGGGCAATTCGCGCACATCACCCAGGCGGATCTTCTCGACTTCTTCGCGCGCCAGTGGCCGCGCGCCGACCACTTCATGCAATTCGCGTACGAGTTCCTGGATCGACTCGGCGGTCTTGTCGGTCTGCACCGGCGCATACAGGGTGAACATGCGCGGACCGTCGGCGCTGCCAAGAAAACTGCCGACGCCATACGCCCAGTGTTTGTCCTCGCGCAAGTTCATGTTGAGGCGCGACGTGAAAGTGCCGCCGAACGCTGCGTTCATCGTCGAAATTTCGAGGTAGTTGCCGACCCGGCTGGATGGCGCAATCTCCGCGGCGAGAATCATCGACTGCTCCGCACCGGGCTTGTCCATCAGGTACACGCGGGTCTTGGCCTGCAATTCGACAGGACCAACCTCGGCGCGCGGATGTGCCGGACCGGCTGCCTGCCAATCGCCGAACACGGCATCGAGCTCGCGTGTGATGTCGGCCAGGGTCGTGTCGCCGGCCACCAGAATACGCATGTTGTCGGGACGGATCACGTCGCGATGGAACTGGCTCAGATCGTCCGGCATCAAGGCCTGGATCGAGGCTTCCGTACCCGAGCCGGTCAGCGGAATCGCATACGGATGTCCCTCGCCGTACACGAGCGGCGGCAATACGCGCAACGCCAGCGACTGCGGTTCGGTTTTTTCCTGCGCGATCTGCGCGAGCCACTGGCCGCGCAGGCGTTCCATTTCCTTACTGGCAAAGGCGGGATTGCGCACGACGTCAGCATAGAGAGCCAGGGACGGCGTGAGCTGCGAACTCAGCGCATTCAACGAGACCGAACTGTTGTCCAAGCCCGCGCCGGCGCCAATCCGCGCACCGAGTTCCTCTTGGCGCCGCGCGATATCGAGCGACCCCAGCTTGTGCGTGCCTTCGTCGAGCATCGCCATGCTGAAACTGGCCGTGCCGAGCTTGCGCCCCTGGTCCGCGGTGTATCCCCCGCCAAACAGCGCATTGATCTGGACAACCGGCACGCTATGCCGCTGGGCAAGAACAATTTCTATACCATTCTTCAATTTCCCACGTTCCAGTTCGGGAAATTTCAAATCCGGAAATCCCGCCACCTCGGGAACACCTGCCGAACGATCGATCCCGGCCTTGGCCGCCGTATAGGGGGGAACCGGATTGACGGTCAGGGTGTAGTCGCCTTGCGAAAGCCATTGCCTGGCCGTGGCCTGTACGCCCGCGGGTGTCGCTGCGGCAAGTCGCGCCAGGCCATCCTTGTAGGACGCCGGATTGCCGAGAAAGACCTGCCCTTCCGCGAGGACACGCGCTTTGCCCGAGCCGCCAACTTTTTCCAGCGCCCGCACGAACCCCGCATTCGCGGAGATTTTCACGCGCTGCACTTCGGCTTCGGTCGGGCCTTTGTCGAGGAAGCGCTGCCACTCTTCGGCGATCGCCTGCTCGACACGCGCCGGATCCACACCTTGCTTGACGTCTGCCTCGAGCGTCATCAGGCCCGCCAGCTCGAAGGCTTCAATGCTCACGTCGACGGAATCCGCAATGCGGTCGCGGTAGACCAGTCGCTCAAACAGGCGGGAGGTCTTGCTGCCGCCCAGCACGGCGCCGGCGAGCTGCAGTTTCGCCAGATCCACATTGCCCTTGCCGGGGATGTTCCAGCTGCGATAGATGCGCGTCTGGGCGACCCGATCCAGCATCACGTCGCGCGTCGACTCGCTGCGCGGGGCGATCCACTGTTTGCGGCGGGTGATCGGCGCGCCCGCGTCGATGTCGCCGAAATACTTCTCCACTTTTTCTCGCGCGGTTTTCGCGTCGATATCTCCGGCGAGCACGACCGTGGTGTTTGCAGCGCCGTAGTACTCCTTGAACCATTGCTTCACATCGTCGAGGCTCGCGGCGTTGAGATCGGCCATCGAACCGATGGTCTCCCAGCGGTACGGATGGCCCTCGGGGAAACTCGCCAGCTGGATGCGTTCAAACACCTTGCCGTAGGGCTCGTTGTCGTTCTGGCGCTTTTCGTTCTGCACCACGCCACGCTGCTCGTCGAGCAGCTTCTGGTCGATTGCGCCAAGCAAGTGACCCATCCGGTCCGATTCCATCCACAAGCTCATATCGAGCGCGGTGGTTGGCACCGTTTCGTAATAGTTCGTGCGGTCCAGCCAGGTCGTGCCGTTCTGGTCGGTCGCCCCGATGCGTTCGAACGGCGCGAAGAATTCGCCGCGGTGATTCTCCGAGCCCTGAAACATCAGGTGTTCGAACAGATGCGCGAAACCGGTTTTTCCCGGGCGCTCGTCTTTCGAGCCGACGTGATACCAGACCGACACCGCGACTACCGGAGCTTTGTGGTCCTCGTGCACGATCACGGTCAGACCGTTGCCGAGCTGGAACCGCTCATAGGGTATATCGATCGGATCAATAACCGCCGCATGCGCCGTGACGGCCAGCAGCAGGGAAACGGTCGCGGCAACTGAACGCATGCGCATGGGGAACTCCGTGTGGCGCGAATGGACAAAGTGAACAAGGCTAGCGGTCGCGCCGCGGCAACGCAACGCCGGTGCATCGAGTCTGGCGCTACCGCTGACTGTCTGCGCGTGCCGAAAGTTCACGCTTGTCCGCGGTGTAGACTGTTGCGGTGCCACAAGCAGGAACGCTCATGAGCTATGTCGTTGTCAGCGGCGCCAATCGCGGCCTCGGCCTGGAGTTGGTCCGGCAATTGCTGGAACAGGGCCGGCGCGTGATTGCCGCATGCCGCAAGCCCGCACAGGCCAATCCGCTGACCGCGTTGAGCGGAGCCTATCCTGGCCATCTCAAGGCACTGCCGCTCAATGTCGCGAGCGAACGATCGATCGACGAGTTCGTGCGCGAGGTGGCGATGCTCGGGATCACCATCGACCTGCTGATCAACAATGCCGGCGTCCTCGTCAGTGGCGAGCGGCTCGGGGCGCTGGCCGCAAAACCACTGGCGGAAAGCTACGCGGCGAACGCGATCGGCCCGTTGTTGCTGAGCCAGGCGTTGTTGCCGCAAATGGAAAAAGGAAAGAAATCCCTCATCGTGAATATCTCGAGCTCGCTGGGATCGCTGCAGCGCACGCAGGCGTTCGGCACCGTGAGCTACGCGATGAGCAAGGCCGCCTTGAACATGGTCACGCGCCAGCTTGCGGCCGAATTGGCGTCGGAGCGCATCGCCGTCGTCAGCGTGCACCCAGGCTGGGTGCAGACCGACATGGGCGGAGCCGGCGCATCACTCGCTGTAGCCCCGGCGGTCACGGCGCTGCTCGCGCGCGTCAATCTGCTCGGCATGCAGGATACCGGCCGTTTCATCGGTACGGACGGCGCCGACCTGCCTTGGTAATCCGCACGCTTGCGATTGCCTCAGCGGGATCGCGACCAACCGCTTATTGCTACGATCATTGCAGCGCCGTGCGCTGCGCCTAGCCGGCCACTGGCGATGTGGGGAAGCGCACGACGGGCCCCACCGGTTCTACACCGGGCGGCAATGCCGACGGCGCTGGTGTCCCGGTCGCACCCGGGAAACGCACAAACCGCCAGATCGCACGCAGATCGGCGTCGGTCATGGCGTGCAGGATTCCGTTCGGCATCGGCGGGCGCGCATTCAGACCGCGCGCATAGCTCAGCCACTCGCGTTCGTTCATCTGACTCAGGCGCAGACGCAGGTTCGCCGCGTAGCTCGTGCCCCACGGCCCATTCCACCCGAGCGCGTCGCCAGTCAGCCACTCACTCGGCGGCGTCGCTCCGCCATTCTGCGCAAAGCCCGGCGTGTGGCAATC
>JBDTLV010000068.1:0-26877 GCA_039934615.1 Tahibacter sp. | reverse complement strand
TGGTAATCGGTCAAAAAGGCAATACGTCGCGAAATCAACTGATCCAGATTGACCGACAGGGTCGCGTCGCCAATCAGGCCATCCGCGCTGTAGCGCGCCACGTCAGTCGGGTCGACCACGATCGGTGCGACACCGGCGGCGGTCTCGACGACACGACGATCGTGCGCGGCCATGCGTCCCCAGTTGAACGCGGCGCGATTCATCTCGATCGCCGCGCCGTTCAATTCGATCGCACGAACCAGCGCGTCGAGACTCACCGGCACCCAGCCTTTCTGCCACGCGAAGCCCAGCATGAACAGGTTGCTCGCGATCGAGTCGCCGAGCAGGCGAGTTGCCAGGTCGGTCGCATCGATCAGTTCCGGGCTTTCGCTGCCCTGGGCCAGACGCACCGCCTTGATGATCTGCTCGGTCGGGAACTGCAGGTCCGGCTTGGTGGTGAAGGTACCCGGCATCGCTTCATAGGTATTGAGCACAGCGTGGGTGCGTCCCGCGCGGATTTTCGACAGAGCCCAGTAGTCGTTCACCACGACCATGTCGCATCCGAGCACCAGGTCGGCTTCACCCGCAGCGATGCGCACCGCGTGGATGTCCGCCGGTGTGCGCGCAATGCGCAGATGACAGGTGACCGCGCCGCCCTTCTGCGCCAAGCCGGTCTGATCCAGCACCGTCGCGCCCTTGCCTTCCAGGTGCGCGGCCATGCCGAGCAGCGCGCCGATCGTCACCACGCCCGTGCCGCCGATGCCGGTAACCAGGATGTTCCAGGGTTGCGACAGATCGCTCGCGACGCTCGGCATCGGCAGAGTGTCAAAGTCCACTTTGCCGACACTTTTCTTTTTCTTCAGGCCGCCGCCGTGCACCGTGACGAAGCTCGGGCAGAATCCCTTGACGCAGGAATAGTCCTTGTTGCAGCTGGACTGATCGATGGCGCGCTTGCGCCCGAATTCGGTTTCCTTCGGCAGCACCGACACGCAGAACGATTTCTTGCCACAGTCGCCGCAGCCTTCGCAAACCAGCGAATTGATGAAGACGCGCTTCTTCGGGTCTTCGATCTTGCCGCGCTTGCGACGCCGGCGCTTTTCGGTCGCGCAGGTCTGGTCGAAGACAATGACGGTGGTGCCGGGGACTTCGCGCAGACGCTTCTGCACATTGTCCAGTTCATCGCGATCGAGGAATTCGACGCCCTCCGGAAAGATCTCCGGGCGCGTCCATTTCTCGATGTCGTCGGACAGCACGACGATGGTCTGCACGCCTTCGCTGCGTACCTGATGCGCAATATCCGGCACGGTCAGGGTTCCGTCTACCGGCTGCCCGCCGGTCATCGCGACGGCATCGTTGTACAGAATTTTATAGGTGATATTGACCTTCGCCGCGATCGCCTGGCGGATCGCCAGACTGCCGGAGTGGAAATAGGTACCGTCGCCGAGGTTCTGGAATACATGTTTGGTTTCAGTGAACGGCGCCTGGCCGCACCAGGTCGCGCCTTCGCCGCCCATCTGGGTGAAGGTATCGGTGCGCCGATCCATCCAGGTGACCATGTAGTGGCAGCCAATGCCACCCAGTGCGCGCGAACCTTCCGGCACGACGGTCGACGAATTGTGCGGACAGCCCGAGCAGTAGTGCGCCGCGCGCGGAAAATTCGCCCGCGGCAGCGCGAGTTCCTTTTCTTTTGCGGCAAGAAATGCGAGTCGATCGGTGATCGTGTCGCTGGTGAAGAATTTCGCGAGGCGCGCGGCGATCACCCGGGCGATTCGCGCCGGGGTCAGTTCGTTGGTCGACGGCAGGATCCAGTTGTCCTGCTCATCGTACTTGCCGACGATCGACGGCCGTGTCTGGTGATCCCAGTTGTACATGTTTTCCTTCATCTGCGATTCGATGAAGGAGCGTTTTTCCTCGACCACGATGATGTCTTCGAGTCCGCGTGCGAACTCGCGGATACCCAGCGGTTCCAGCGGCCAGGTCATGCCGACCTTGTAGACGCGGATGCCAATGTCCGCGGCTTCGCGCGGACCGATGCCCAGGTATTCCAGCGCCTGCAGCACGTCGAGGTAACTCTTGCCGGTGGTCACGATGCCGAGGCGCGCCTTGGCCGAGTCCATCACGGTACGGTCGATGCGATTGGCGCGCGCGAACGCGACGGCCGCCTGCACGGCGTACTGATGCAGACGCATTTCCTGATCCAGCGGCGGATCCGGCCAGCGGATATTCAAGCCGCCCACCGGCAGCTCGAAGTCCGTCGGTATCACGATGTCGAGCTGATGCGGATTGACGTTGACCGAGGCGGACGACTCGACCGTCTCGGCGATCGTCTTGAAACCGACCCAGCGTCCGGTATAGCGCGACATGGCCCAACCGAGCATGCCCATGTCGAGAATGTCCTGCACGCCGGCCGGATTGAGCACCGGCATCATCGCCGACACAAATTCCAGTTCGCTGCCATGTGGCAGAGTGGACGAGCGACAGGCGTGATCGTCTGCGGCGAGCACCAGCACACCGCCATTCTTCGACGTACCGGCCGCATTGCCATGCTTGAACACGTCACCGGCACGATCAACGCCGGGCCCTTTGCCGTACCACATCGCGAACACGCCGTCGTACTTGGCACCGGGAAACAGGTTCGGCTGCTGCGAGCCCCAGACCATCGTCGCGCCCAGATCTTCGTTGAGACCGGGCTGGAATTCGATGTTCGAGGATTTCAGATGTTTCTTGGCCTTCCACAATTCCAGATCGAAGCCGCCGAGCGGCGAACCGCGGTAGCCCGAAATGAAACCCGCCGTGTTCAAGCCCGCAGCGCGATCGCGCATCTGCTGCATCAGCGGCAGCCGCACGAGCGCCTGCACGCCGGACAGATAAATGCGGCCTTCGCTACGTGTGTACTTGTGTTCGAGATCGTAGTCGCGATCGAGCTGGCTGGCGGGGACGGACATGCGCGGTGACCCTGCTGACGGAATAGTGCGCAATTCTATCCCTTTCGGGGCCTGCGGCGCAGGCTCGGATGTCCGGACAGGTTTGCGCTAAGTGATTGAAACGGCAGAACGTCGTGCACGGGGGCGGACGACAACCCGCCAATCCAATCGAACCTGCTTTCTGAGGTGTCTGTCGTCATTCTTGCGTCGAACGCACGGTGGAACTTCGCTCGCCGCATTTGCGCGATGCGCGTATTTCTGCCGCGCCGCCTGTGCTAAAACCAGGGCCCTTGCGGTCGTGCGCCACGTCGCCGCTGCAGTCTGGGGTTCAAGTTCCCTTCCCGTGAGCAGGCACTTTCCCGCCATGTCGAACGATCCAATCAGCCGCGTCGTCAAAGGTATCAAGGGCGCGCTCAAGCGTCATGCGCGGCGCGCGGCGCCAAGTGGTCTGCACGCCGTGCTCGCCGATCGGGTCGGGTTTCTTAATCCGGCCGATTGGGACGCGCTGACACGGGACGCCTCGTTTTTCATGTCCAGGGCATATCGCGAGCTGCTGGAAACGCATGCACCGGACGGAATGCAGGCGCGTTATGCGTTGGTGTATCGCGAGAACAAGCCGATCGTCGCGCTGGCCGCGCAGGTACTGGAGGTACGCGGCAATCAATTGGCCAACTTGCCAACATCGCGCGTGCGCAGGAAAGCGCTGGAAAGTTTCAGCACGCGCCTGCTCGTGTGCGGCAGCCTGGTATCGAGCGGCTTCCACGGATTGGCGTTTGCCAAAGACGAGGAACCGCAGGTGCTTTGGCATGCGGTCGCCGAGGCTTTGTTCCGGATCCGGCGCGCGGATCGCCTGCATGGCCAGATCGACTATGTGATGATCAAGGACCTCGACCAGCAGCGCTCCGACAGCGCCCAGGCACTTGCCGATTTCAGCTACCGACCCTTGCGCGCGGCGGTGGAGATGGCGATGCCGATTCGACCGGACTGGCGCAGTTTCGACGATTACCTCGCCGCCCTGAATACCAGCTACCGCAGCAAGGCACGCAAGCTGATCAAGCAGGTGAGCGAGGCCGGCTATCGCGTCGAACGCAACACCGACGCGGCTTTGCACGACCCGCGCCTGAATGAACTTTATCGCGAAGTGGAAAACCGCGCAGCGACGCGCCTGTCAGCCTTGCCGCCGGGCTATTTCGGCGCCCTGGCAACACTCGCCGGACCAGAACGCTTCCGCTGCACGGTGATTCGCAACGATGAGAAAGTGGTCGCCTTCATGACCACGATCAAGGACGACGATCGCGCGCTGGGCTACTACGTCGGATTCGACTATGCGATCAATGCACACGTGCCTTTGTACCTGCGCTTGCTGCAAACCCTGATCGAGGATGCGATCGAGCTGGGTTGCAGCGAATTGAGCTTTGGCCGCACCGCCATGGAGCCGAAGGCCGCGCTGGGTGCAACCGCACGCGCGAGTCACGTCTGGCTGCGCCATCGGATGCCCGCGGTGAATGCGCTGGTGCGCGAGATCTTCAGCCGCGTGCGCCCGGAAGAAGCGCCGCAACGGCGGCCTTTCAAGGATTCCGCTGCCGAATCGCAGTCCTGAATCGGCGACATAGTCAGCCGGTACGCAGATCGTGAAGCCGCCGGCGCCATCGGTAACATTGATATTTGTCCCACTGGTTAAACTACTCGCGCAGACTCAGATCGGCTCTTCGCCATCCCGCCGGCCACGCTGCTTTCCCCATCCAACCATGGCAACGAGGCACGCCAGCAGGGCGATCCGCATCGGCCAGCCCAGCGTCGGCACCGAATTCGCCGAGGCGCCGCCGACGACCAGTGTTCCACTGAACGGGGTGCACGTTGTGCCGGCATCGTTATAGGTGAACTGGAGGTTGATGGCGTAACTACCCGGCGCGAAGGCACCCAGCGGCACATGGTTGAGATGCGGCGGCGGCGGAAGGCCGCCGAACAAGTTCAGGCTGCCGGTGACCAGGATCGTGCCCGCATTCCGTGTGACGAGGTAGTCGATGTCTTCCTGGATCGGCGGTCCGATGATCGCCGTGACCGCCTGTCCCGCCAGCGGCTGCGCGGGCTCGAAGCTCAACTGCGTCGGGAATAGCGCTCCCGTGGGAGTGAAATTGCTGCCGACGCATTGGGCGCCGACGGGTGAGGCGGCGAGCAGGAAGAACAGGACAAGCAGGGTACGCATGCGACGCTCCAGGCTGAGACGGTAATTGACAGGCTGTGCGACCGCAGCCGCACGTATCGACATCAACGCGTTTCGGCAGACTGTAGCGACACGTTGCTGAAAATCCCGCGCGGCCCCTCGTCGGACGACCGCGGAATAACCGTCGGACAGCTTGCCGGAGACGTGAGCGCACGGGCAGGCCAGCCGGAAATCATCCACACAACGCGAAGTCGCGCCGACTCGGTCGGACTCGTACGTCGCGCGACTGCGTTTGCACCGGCGCGTGGCAAATCTATACCACCGGATTGCCCGCGCGACCCCGTCGACGAATGCGCAAAGCGGCGATCGCCAGCAGATACCCGGACAGGGCGACGAGCATCGGCCATCCCAAGGTCGGGGCCGACATCGCGTTGCCGCCACCGACTACGAAACTTCCGCTGATGGGGGTACAGATTGCCGCATTGTAGGTCAGTTGCAGATTGACGGTGTAGCTGCCGGGTGGAAAACTGGACAGTGCCAGTTCATTGATGTGCGGCGGTGGCGGAAGGCCATCGAACAATCTCAAGCTGCCGGTTACGTTGACGATGTTGCCGACGCGCACCATGTCATAGCTGACATCTTCCTCGATGGCGGGACCGAGGAGCGCAGTGACGGCCTGCCCCGCAAGCGGTTGTGCCGGCTCGAAGCTGAGCTGGGTCGGAAACGCGACCGGACCCGAAAATGTGCTGCCCTGGCACTGGGCGCCTGCTGGAGCCGCGCAAAGCAGCATAAGCAAAATGGCCAGAATTCTCATCGGATCTCCCGTAGTGCAGGTTTCGAAGCAGTCTGGCGAAGAACCTGGCGCAGACTACTGCATTGATGTGCCGTGGTCAGCGAGCGCGGTGAGATCTGCGCACCCCGGCAACATATGCGCCATTCGGTGGTTTGTAAACATGTACCGACGGCTGACCCGCTCCACGTCGCGAAACTCGCGCACGGGTTCGCACCATTGGCCAGGATGGTGAACCAGCGGTTGCAGCGTCGGCTGTGAGTCAGCCATCGTGACGGATCTGGCATCGCCCGCAATAGAAGCTGCGCCGATGCGTGATTCCCAGATGCGCGCGGTGCAAGGGGATTCGGCAGCGCGGACACACCGATTTCGTGTACACAAGCCAATGCTTTTTCAGCACGAACGTTTTTTTCCAGGCGAGAAAGTCGAAACTGTAGTTGCGCGCTTCGCGAATCAGCTCGGTCAACTTTCGCGGCGGCAGGGCGCCGACCGAACTCTCCGGATGCAGGCGAATACGAAACAGCACTTCGTTCTTGATAATGTTGCCCACCCCGGCGAATATACTTTGTTGCAACAGTGCATCACACACCCGCATCGTGGGGTGATCTTTCAGTTTGAGCCGTGCTGCGCGCGGGCTCCAGGCATCCGACATCACATCGCCACTCCAGTCGTAGGCAAGATCCAGATCGTCTTCGATGTATTTGAGCGAGCACGCGTACAAATTCAATTCGCCGTTGTCGAAACGCAAGCTCAGACGCGCCGCGGTGTCCTTCCGCTCGTCGATCCGGTAGCTGCCGAACAGCATCAGATGCACGCGCAGGCTGAAGTCTTCGAACTGCAGCAGAAAATGCTTGCCCCAGCTGCGCACCGCGTGGATCCGTAGACCCTGCATGCGCGCCAGATCGAGACGGCTGTTGCCCCCAACCTCACGCACGCATTCCCCGGCGAACACCGAGGCCGCTTCCCGCAGGATCACAATGGATGGACCTTCAGGCATCAGCTATCCCCGTGCAGTGCGTTGGCATCCTTGGCGAGCAATGCCTGAAGTCGACACGCGTCGGCGGTCGCGTGGCCCAGGGCCGTGTTGTCGAAAATGATCCACGGGGTCACCCGGGCGGGCGTGTTGTGACGCACCGTTTTCGCGAGAGAGAGAAGTGCGCTATCGCTGTAGGCGCTGTAGTAGCGTTGCGGCGAACCGTGCCAGCGCCAGTAGCGCCAGGGACCGGCGCCGCGCGCGTCGTCGGCTTGCGGTACGGGCGGTGGATCCGCACCGACCCGCGCGATTGCATAGCGTGCCCACAGCGCGTCGCGGGATGCGTCGAACCAGCTGGCGTGGCGCGGTTCGCAGGCTATCGGCGCCGACAGTCGCCGACGCAGCAGAGCAAAGAACGTCGCTGCCACGCGCGCGTCGAATGCCAGGCTCGGCGGCAGCTGCAGCAGGACGCCGCCGAGCTTTTCTCCCAGCCCGCCAATTTCCTCGACAAAGCGATCGAGCATTGCGCCGCACCGCGCCAGGCGCGCTTCGTGACTGATGGATTTGGGTATTTTTACCGAAAATCGGAAAGTGGCCGGCACCGACCCGGCCCAGCGAGCATACGTTCTGAATTGGTGCGGCCGATAGAACGACGTATTGATTTCGACCGCATTGAAGCACGTGGCATAGCGCGCGAGCATGCTCGATCCGTCGCCAAAGCGTAGCGCGTGTGCCGACCCGATCGACCAGCCTGCGCAGCCGATGCGCGGTCCGCTGTCGGCGTCGTTTCGCTTGAGCATGAGCCACCGTCATTGGGAAGGGGCGGCCGGCACCGTTCCATGGAGCGTTTCGCAAGGCATCCGGCCTTGCCTGCATTATTCGTCGCCGCGATGATCAGGAACTGAATGACGACGATGGAACGGCGGCCTGAATGCGCGGTCGGTCGCCGTCTCCCGCGTTTCACCGTGCATTGGCACCGAACGCGATGGCACCATGCGGCATGGACGGCCACCCGACGGAAGTATCAGGCGATGAAATACCCCTGGATCCTGTTTGACGCGGACGACACGCTTTTCCACTTTGATGCATATGCAGGATTGCAGCGGATGTTTTCCCGCTACACGGTGGATTTCGACGATCAGGCCTACGCGCAGTACCAAGTGTTGAACAAGCCACTTTGGGTGGAATATCAAGATGGCAGGATCACTGCGCAGCAACTGCAGGAGCGCCGATTCGCGCCCTGGTCCGAACGGGTTGGTGTGCCAGCGCAGCGTCTCAACCGCGAGTTCTTCGATGCCATGGCGGATATCTGCACGTTCCTGCCGGGCGCCGGCGAACTCATCAGCCGCTTGGCCCCGTTGGTGAAACTCGGCCTGATCACGAACGGATTCACCCAGCTGCAGACCGTCCGCCTGCAGCGCATGGGCGTGTTCGATGTGTTCGATCCGGTCGTGATTTCCGAGCAGGTCGGCGTCGCGAAACCCGATGTCGCGATCTTTGAACATGCCCTGGCGCGAATGGGCAGTCCGCCACGCGACCAGGTGCTGATGGTGGGTGATAACTTGCTGACGGATATCCAGGGCGGCCTCAATGCGGGCATCCACACCTGCTGGATGAATCTGCGCGGCGATGAATCCGTCGACGGCGTGCTGCCCCATCATGAGGTGCGTTCGCTGGCTGAACTGCAACGTTGGCTGATGACCTGATCGCGACGCGGAGTGGCACCGCGACGCGATTCCCTGCGTCTTGCAGGTGTGGTTTTTCGCGCATGACTTTGGACATCTCGCGGCGCTTGCGTTGCGCCGCTAGGCTGCGGTCTCATGGACACGTTTCTCACGATTTCAGTGCTGGTCGGCTTCTGGCTTGGCTTGCGCCTGCTGGCACGCTCGTTCGATCGCGATCGGATTCGTACCTATCTGAAACAACGCGGCTCGACGCTGATAGCGGCAACCTGGGCACCGTTCGGCACGGGTTGGCTCGGGGAGCGCGGCGATCGCATCTACCGCATTCGGTATGCCGATGCCAGCGGAGCGATTCGCGAAGCCCTGTGCAAGACGCGCTCGCTAAGCGGCGTCTATTTTTCCGAAGATCAGCCGGCGCCGAAGCCGGAGGCGCCGTCCACCCCCTGGGTCTATGACCCGAGTATGGATATCGAACAGAGCCCCCCCGAGTCCCACGACCAGCGCTGAGCCTCGGCTACACGTGTCCGGGTTTGTTTGCCAATCGATTTCTGTCTCGACCATGCGGCCTTGCGGATCCGGTTCACGGCAACCGTTTGCGCGTTGCGGCGACTCTGACGGCACGATTCGTGGATCAACGAAACGATTCGTGGACCTTCGCCGGACGGAGATTTGCGCGGCCTGGGGCACGTTGTCCGCTACGCGTCACTGCGCTACCGTCGAGAGTCTGTGGCTTCGCTTTATTCACGCGTTCCGGCTTCGACTACCGGACCGACTTCGCTGTCGAATCGGGGGACCCAACGTGTATATACGTATCACTGTAAAAGGTTTCACATGGAGCGTGATCGGCGCCGCGATGAGTGCCATGGCACTGGCTGGCTCGGTGCAGGCCGCTGAGCTGGGCAGCGACTATTGGCGGGACTCGAACTCTGCACAACGGCCCGCGGAACTCGACGGTGCGAACCACGTGCGCCTGCTGTCCCTGGATGTGTCGGCATTCAAGCGCGACCTGGCGAAGGCCGGCACCGTCGCGACCAGCGTTTTGCTGCCGGATCCGGACGGCGGCTTCAGCGAATTCGCCTTGCGCGACTCGGAAACGCTGCCGCCCGAACTTGCTGCGCGCTATCCGGAAATCCGCAGTCTGATCGGCGTCGATCGCGATGGTCACCAGGCGCGCATCGACGTTTCGCCACTCGGCGTTAACGCGATGGTGTTCGCCCACGACGGGATCTGGGTCGTGCGCCCCATGCAGTTTGGCGAAGGCACCGATTACATCAGCTTGCGTCGTGCCGATCTGACAGCGCCCGCTGAATTCAAATGTGGAATCCACGAAACGTCGAACGATCACGTCGAACAGCTGGGCGCCAATCCTTCACCGCAGGCCCAGACTGGCGCGCTGAAACGCAACTATCGCGCCGCGGTAGTCGGCAATCATTTCTACACCCAGGCGGTGACCGGCTCGGCAACCCCGACAGTGGCGCAAGGACTGGCGGCGGTCGTGCTTGCGGTGAACCGGGTGAACCAGGTCTACGAGACCGACTTCGCGATCCACATGACCCTGATCCCGAACAATGACGTGCTGATCTTCCCCGATGCCGTCACCGATACTTCGTTCGGCACAGCATCCGATAACAATGGCGACAATCTGAATACGTTCACCTCGAAGATCACCGCGATCATCGGTGTCGGCAACTACGACATCGGCCACGTATTCACCACTGGCAGCGGCGGCGTGGCCGGTCTCGGCGTGGTCTGCAAGACAACCAGCAAGGGACGCGGCACAACCGGACTGACGAATGGCGCGAGTCTGGCCAGCGACACGTTCTACATTGACTACGTGGCCCACGAGATGGGGCACCAGTTCGGCGGCAATCACACGTTCAATGGCACCAACAGTAGTTGTGGAGGAAGCAACCGTTCGGCATCGGCCGCCTATGAGCCTGGCAGCGGCTCGACGATCATGGCGTATGCGGGAATCTGCGGCGGCGCGAACAACCTGCAGCCGCATTCGGACCCCTATTTCCACGCCAAGAGCCTGGATGAAATCAACATCTACGAGAGCAACACGACCACCGGTGGCGGATCCTGCGGTGCAACCCAGCCGAACAATATCGCGCCGGTGTTGACCGTGCCGGCGCCGGTAGGTGGTGCTTACATCATTCCCGCGCGCACCCCGTTCGAGATCAGCGGCAGCGCCGTGACCAGCTCGCCGGGCTCCGTGCTGACCTATACCTGGGAGCAGTACGATCTCGGTGCGGCCAACAATACGCTCACGTCGGACCCTGCCACCGGACCGATCACGCGCTCCTACAATCCGGTGCTTTCGCCAACGCGCAGCGTTCCGAAGCTGACCGACCTGTCTGCGGGGACCAGTACCTTCGGCGACATACTGCCGACCACGAATCGCACGCTGACTTATCGCCTGACTGCCCGCGACAATGTGCCGGGCGGCGGCACCAGCGATCGCAAGGATCTGCTGCTGACGGTTGTGGACAACGTAGCAACCGTGACATATGGACCTTTTGTCGTTACCGCTCCGCTGGCCACGGCCGGCTGGATTTACGGCGGCGGCCTGAACACGGCCCCGGTAGCGTGGAACGTCGCCAATACCGACCTGGCGCCGGTTTCCTGTGCATCGGTCAAGGCTGATTTGTCGCTGGACAGCGGTCTGACCTACCCGGTGCCGTTGCTCGCGAATGCACCAAACAACGGAACTGCGACGGTGTTCATTCCGAACGTGCAGACCAACCGCGCTCGGGTGCGCGTCAGTTGCGCCAATAACGTGTTCTTCAATATTTCGCCAGCGGATTTCAGCATCACCGGCACCGACATCCTGTTTCAGAACGGCTTCCAGCCCTGATCGCCTGACCGGATCGCATTGTTGCTTTGTTGTTCGCGCGGATCTCTGAAGTTCGTGTATCCCCCGAGAGCGCGTGATGCCGCGAGGTATCGCGCGCTATCGATCGTCTGCCGGCAGGCGTGCGCGCCCTCGCAGCGCGCACCTTGACGTCAAGCGTCGAAGCCGTCCGCGAACAGGGCGTCCGGAGCCGGCTCGATATAGCGCCAGACGATACCTCGCGCATGATCGCCCATCAGAATCACGTAGCTGCCGATCGAGGCGGCGTACGCGACCGACGTGCCATACGGATTGGCGCCATTGGCCGTGGTCGGCGGACTGTAGGCACGATCCCACTGCATGTCGCTGCCAATTGGCGCGCGCGCCTGGGTCGTCTCGACAAACGAATTCGCGTACAGATAGCGCGCGGTGGCGACGATCGCCGAGGTGTTGACCCCATTGAACGTGCCCGGCCAATTGCCCGAGACCAGCGGCACCCAGCTCGCGCCCTGGTCGGTGGACTTGGCGATGCTCGTCCAGCCGGGCGCGTACCAGGTTCCGTCCGGTGTCTTCCAGGCCTGGAAACTCCCGTGGACATGTTCGACACCGCTGACTTTCGTCCAGGCCGCTGCGCTGATCGTGCCATCGCGGAAATTCAGCGCCGCGGTGCCACCGAGGCGCCCGGCAGTAGTGGTGCGCCATATTCCACTGTTTCCATCGTTGCTTTGTGCGATCACGCACCAGGTCGTCGCGCTGATCGGCAGTACATAGTGCGAGGTGCCGATGCCGGGCGGTGGCGGATGGACAACCCAGGTCAGGCCACCGTCAGTGGATTCGCCAAAGCCGCCATCGGCGCTGTCCTTGAACCCGTAGTGGTAGGTGGCCAACACGTGACGTGGCGGATCATCCGGCAACACGGCGACGTGATAGAGATCGGTCAGCGTGGCGCCGTACGGGTTGTACGGTCCGAATGCGGTGTCGGCACCGGCCAGCCGGGTCCAGGTCAAGGCGCCATCCGTGGATTTCCAGGCACCGAGCGAACCGTAGCCGGCAGGCGAATACAGAGTCGGCAACGTGCCCGGCGCGCGCGCCGGATTCGGATCGATGCTGAAGCCCCAGGGACTGCCATTCATCGCGGTCTCGTTGCGCACGATCCACGTGTCGCCGAAGTCGGTCGTGCGCAGCCATTTGATCTTGCGCCCGTCGTTGTTGCCGGCAGCCGCATAGAAAACGCCGGGATTGACCGGGTCGGCCACGATGCTCTGGATGGTGTCGCCATTGGCGATCGCCGGGTCTCCGCCATTCAGGGCAACCAGCGTGATCGGTTGCCAGATCCCGGGCGTGCCGCCTGGACTGGCCTCGACGGACGGTACCGAGGCCGCAACGATTGCCGCGCAGGATGCGAGCAGCGTTCCTGAAATAACTATACTATGATTCATAGTATAATACCGTCTTGTCCGAGGCCGCTACGATGCGCGCCGCAGCAACCGCTTTCCATGACGCCGCGCACAGTTCGCGTCGTGCCCCACCAGCGCGCAGTGACTAGCGCCACGCCCGAACTGCGGCAAGGCGGCAATCGCGATCTTTCGTCCGGCCATCAGTGAAGATGTGGCTTTCTCTGAATTTTCGCGGCGATTGGATCGCACGCTCAATCGCAAAGCTACGACGTCACTCGACAACCTGGCGACCAATGGCTTCATACGACGCGCCGCCCGGGAATCCGCCCTTTTCGAGCACCTGCACCGGATCGCCAGCGGCATACGGACCGCCTGCGCTGACACTCGCGATGATTTCGCGCCCATCGGCGAGGCGGATTTTCACCGCTTCCCGCGTGCCGCCACCGCGAAGGCTGCTGATGCTCACCGTGCCCGACGACACCACGATTCCTTGCAGGCTACGGGTGGGTGCAGCGTCACGCAACAGAGGCAAAGTGAGAGTGCCGGCGACCAGCAAGGCCACGACGATCGCAACCAGCCAAGCGGTTCGATGTGATGCGACGTCGTCGTTCAAGTCGGCTGCACTCCTTGCGGATCATGTTAGACGGGCGCGTGCAGGGACTTCAACGCCGTCCACCGCGAAGCGGTTCATGCGGCGTTTCAACGCGCAGCGAATGCTGATTGGCGTGGTGCCCGTTCGCGACGGATTCGGGGGAGTTCTGATCTCGCCGGCAAATCTCTGCGAGGGCTACCGCTCCGGCCAGTGCCATGCGGGTTCGTCGAGCGCCCCTTGCCCGGCGATGCGCGTCTCGCTGAATTCTTTTTCCAGATGTATTGAATTGCAATCGGGCACTTCTTCCAGCGCAGCGATCAGGCGCGGCGCATGCGATACGACCCACACCTGGCTGCGCCGCGTGGCGCTGACGATAAGGCGCGCGAGCGCGGGCAACAGATCGGGGTGCAGGCTGGTTTCGGGTTCGTTGAGCACCATCAGCGGTGGCGGCCGCGGCGTATGCAGCGCAGCGATCCACAGCAGGTAACGCAGCGTGCCGTCCGAGAGTTCCGCGGCGGACAGCGAGCGCAGCAGACCCGGCTGACTGAACTGCAGACCGAGGCGTCCGTCGCTGGCGAGAATTTCCACGCCGCCGCCGGGAAACGCGTCGTCGACCGCTGTGCCGAGCGCATCCGTGTCGCCAATCTCGAGGATGGTCTGCCAGGCAGCGGCCAGGTCGCGGCCGTCGTGACTGAGCACCGGCGTGCGAGTGCCGAGTTGCGCGTGTCGTGCGGGTGCGTCGACATCGGATCGGAAGTGGTCGTAGAAGCGCCAGCCGCGGATCGATTCGCGCAGGCTCATCACTTCCGGCGCGCGCTGCGGATCGGCGATCTGGGTGAACATGCTCTCGAACGCGTTCACGTGTTCGGCCACGACGCGCCAGGCGCGGCCGTCGCGCACGCGGAGCATCGGGCCGTGCCGATCCACGAGCAGGTTCGCGGCACGCAGGAACGGGCCCGCCCAAATGGCTTCGCGCTTGATTTCCGGATCGTGGGCAAACATCGAGGGCGACGGCTTCGGCAATCCGAGATCGATCGCATAGCCGAAATCGGCGCCGGCAAATCCCATCTTGAGCGCGACTGGCTCCTTGCGTGGCCCGCCCTGCACGGGCACCTCGCCGCGCTGCATGCGTCGCGTGATCTGTTCCGGTCCCGCCCACAACGTCGACGGCAATCCACCCTCGCGCGCGAGGGCATTGACCACACCGCCCTGCGCGGTTTCAGCGAGCAGGCGCAGCGCGCGATACAGGTTGGATTTTCCACTGCCGTTCGCGCCAGTGATCAGATTCAGGCGATCCAGGGGCAGAACCAGGGATCGCAGCGAGCGGTAGTTGGCGATGGCCAGGGTGGTAAGCATGCTGAATCCGCGCGATCGATGCTCGATGTTTACCACTCCGTGATCGGCCCGTCGACGCCTCGACCAACGGGCGACGACTGCGCCGCTCCGCGGGCCATTCCGCCGGAGAATATTTGTCACTATGTATAGTGCAACCGTCGCGCGCACGGCGGCGCACGTGTCATGCGTCCCAGCGGATTTCGACGCGACAACCGTGCCCCGGTGCGCTGTCGCAACGGATCGTGCCACGCAGCACCTGGGTGACCAGGTTGTACGCGATATGCAGCCCGAGACCCATCGCTCCGCGATGCCGGCGCGTGGTGAAGAACGGTTCGAAGACGCGCTCGCGCGTTTCGGATTCCATGCCGATGCCGTCATCGTTGCAGCTGAGGACCACGCCCGCACCATCGCGGCGCACCGCCAGGGTCACGCAGCCGACCTGCTCCGGTCCGAATGCGTGTTGCAGCGCGTTCGTCACGAGAATAGTGAGGATCCGATGCAGCGCGCCAGCGGGCGCCTGGATCTCGATGGCTGTCGGGCAATCAATTACGATGCGATGCCGTGAGCTGGGCAGAGCCGGCGCAAGTATCGTCAGCAGTTCGTGTAATTCCCTGCCCAGTTCGATGACGCGGACCTGATCGCTGACTTCGTCGACGGCCAGTTCGCGGAAGGTGCGCACCAGGTCGGCGGCGCGCCGGAGGTTGCGCACGATCAGCTCAGCCGATGCGCTGGCGGTCGCTTCGTACGTGTCGAGATCAGAACGGCTCAGCTCGCCACTGGCGAGACGTTTGCGCAGATGCTCGGTTTCGCCGCGCAAATGCGTCGCCGCCGTGACGCCGACGCCGAGCGGCGTGTTGATCTCGTGCGCCACGCCGGCGACCAGGCCACCCAATGAAGCCATTTTTTCGCTTTCTACCAATTGTCGCTGCGCCTGGCGCAGGCGCTCCAGTGTGGCGCCGAGCTCGCCATTTGCGCGAGTCAGGTCAGCGGTACGCGAGGCAACGCGCGATTCCAGCTCCTCGTTGAGCAGGCGCAACTGTTCTTCGCTGCGCCGGATCGCTGCGCTTACCGATCGCTCGTAGCGCAGGCGCGTCTGCGCACGCCACAGCGTGGTTGCCAGCAGTCCGAACAACAATGCAGCATACGTTGCATAGGCGACATTGGAACGCCACGGCGCCGGCAGCACACGTACGCCGACGTGCGCCTCGCTGCGGCTGTCTCCGCGGCTGGCTTCCACGCGGAACACATAGCTGCCCGGCGGTACGTGCGAGAAACTGACAAAACGCTGTGCCTGCGCGAGGGGCAACCAGTCTTCGTGCAGACCCTCGAGCCGGTAACGATATCGGACACTCGCCGGATCGCGGAATTCGATCGCAGCAAATGAAAAACCGAACACGCTCTGGCGGTAGTCGAGCACCAGGGTTCCGACGTCAGCGAGGCGCCGGGACAGCACGGTGTCCCTAATTTCGGGCTTTGGCGGCACGCGCAGGTTGAACAGCCACAACTCCGACAGCAGCACCGGTCCGATCGCCCGCGGCGCCGGCACGTCTGCGGCGTCAAAGGCGAGCAAGCCGTCAGAACCACCGAAATACAGGGTATTGCCGTCGCGGCCGCAGGCGTCGCTGTAGTGCCCGGCGAATGCGACGCGACTGGTGCCCAAGTGCGGATCGAAGCGCCGCAGCAGATCGGTGCTGGCGAGCCACAGTGCGCCATCGGCCGCGTCTTCAATGCATTGCACGAAGGTATCGGCGATCTCTGTTGCACCGGCTGGATCGATAAAGGGTAGTTGTGCGGATGTGGACATCGCCTGTTGCAGCCCGCCGCCAGCGGTGGCGAACCAGACGCGGTCGCTCCGGTCGACGTGAATTGCCGTAACGATGTCATGCCGCAGCGCGCCGGGTTGCGCGGGTTGCGCTTGAAAGTACTCGGGTTCCCGCGCGGATGGCCGCAAGCGCACTGCACCGGACAGGGTGCCGGCCCAGACCGTGCCATCCAGCGTGCTGGCGACGGCACGGGTCGTGCCGCCCGGCGACGGCAATTGCGGACCACGATCGACCAGGCGTTGACGAAACAATGTGCAAGTGGCGCAGCGGCTGGCGAGCCCCCCGCCGTCCAGCGCGATCCAGACCGTGTCCGCGCCGTCCACGTGCAAGGCCTCGACGAGATCGCTGGGCAATACCGCGGGCGCTGCCCCGGCGACTCGGAAATGCGCGAACTGCGAGTCGCCCGGCGGCAGGCGATCCAGTCCTTCGGTCGCATTGCCGATCCAGAGTGTTCCGTCCGCGCTGCGTGCCAGTTCCGGTACATCGTTGCTGGCGAGACTTCCGGGCACTCGCGGATCATGACGGTATTGCGCGAGCACGCCGCGCTGTGTGGAGAAGTGTACAAGACCGCCGGAATCGCCAAGGCCCAGCCACAGGCTGTGATCGGGTACGGTAACCAGTGCCTCGACCGCCGTGCGTGGCAACGCGGCTTCGGCGGTGCCGCGCTGGCGATACAGGCGCAACGCGCGCGTATCCGGATCGTGCACGCCGAGACCGCCGAGGCGGCTGGTAACCCAGATCAGTCCATCGCGGTCCTCGATCAAGGGACCCGGATGCTTGGGCGGCGCAGTCGGATCTTCACGATCCACACGGCGCTGCAGAAAGGTCTGCGTGGCTGGCGAGAAGACGCCGATGCCGTCGGTTGTAGAAATCCATATTTCCCTATTGCGAGCCTGCAGCAGACCGCGCAATTCGGTACCGGGCAGCGTTTCGCCGCGGTAGTGCCGGATCAGGCTGCCGTCTGCGCGCAGGCGGAGCAGGCCGTCCGAGATCAGTCCTATCCACAATTCCCCTTCTGCCGTTTCCAGCAGGGCGTGCGGTTCGAACCGGTCGACCCCCTGAGTCGGCAGCGGCACCAGCACGGGTCTGAGTGTGCGCGGATCCCAACGCCACAGCTGCTGGGCGGCGAACAGCAGGTCGCCGCGGGCGGTTTCGATGATGACACGCACGCCTTCGAGTCCAGCGACTGGCTCAAACGGCGCGGCGACCAACTGATTGCGGGTCGCGTCGAGGCGTGCGATGCCTTCGCCGAAGCAGCTTGCCCAGAGTGTTCCAGCGCGATCCGCATACAGCGCGCGTACCTGCCTGCAGCGTAGCGGCGGCACGGCGCGTATCGTCTGGAAGCGGTCGGTGTCCGGGTCGAAGCGCCCCAGGCCGCCCGCGGCAGTTCCCACCCACACCACACCGTCCGCGGTGCTCGACAGCGCCATCACGTAATTGTCCGGCAGGCTGTGCACATCCTCCGCGACATGCCGGAACACGCGAAACGTCGAGCCATCGAAGCGGTCGAGTCCGTTCTGCGTGCCGACCCAGAGAAATCCGTCGCGGTCCTGCGTGACGGCGCGGACATTCCGATCGGAGAGGCCGTCGGCTTGGTCGTAGGAACGGAAGCGGATGCTCTCGGCGGCGTCGACCGCAGCCGGGATTCCCGATGCAGGTGTCGATGCGGCGGATTGTCCAGACGACGGCGCAGACCACGCGCCCAGAACGACTGCGGCCAGCAACCAGGGCAGCACCGGACGACGCCCGCCAGCCCCATGCGGCTGCGCTGCGCGGATCTGCGTGCTCGTCCCCATCCTCGCTCTCCGCAAGGGTTGTTCGTGCCTGCCCGACGCGGCTAGCGTAGTCGCAATGGAACGGCAGCGGTAGAGCGATCGCCACACACGCGGCACGGCATGCCGTGCGGCGGCGCACATCGCATCGAGGACGCGGGACGCTCCTCGCTCTCACGGACTCGATGCTGCCGGTGTCTGCAGCACCCGAAGCGATCGTTTCATTGTGGATTAGCGCAATAAGCAAGCCTGTTGCCCGGGGTCGGTGCGGCGACCGCGGGGCTGCAGGATGATGGCCAAACCTGGCGGCGATCAACGGCGCGTCGCGGCTGCGTCCAGATAGTCCTGCAGTTGATTCGTGGCGATGTGACATTCGACAACGAGATCCACGCCAAATAGCGCCCGTCCGTAGCCATCCAGCGGCATGGGCTCCCCAGCGGCGGGGTCGACCACGACACCGGACACGACACATACGTAGTGCGTGGTCCAGGCCGGACGGGCGCGCAGTCGGCGCGCGATCAGGGGCCAGCGCACCTCCACACCATCCTGCATTTCGGTCCAACGCATGCGACCGATCCATGGCGCATGTCCCTCCGCTCGCAACAGACGCGCGAGAGTCGCCGCAGCGAGCAGACAGTCCCAATAAGCGCCGCAGTCGAAGGTGACGACCTGAGCATCAAAGCAGGCTCGGACGGACGGCGAGAGCAGCATCGGCGATCACGCAACGGTGGAATGCCCGCAGTGTACCGCTGGCGACAGGTCGCGACCGCGCGCGCGGTGTGGCGATTCAGCCGGGGCATGCGCGTCTGTCGAAATCGCGGAATGCGGCGCTCCACCAGCGACGCTTCACGTGCCGGACGCAATGTTGCTTTCGGTGACCGCGGGCCTCGGCTCTTGCGGAGCGATACTTCGCCACTTGTGAATTCGTAGCGTCAGCCGCGTTTGCCGCCCGCGACCAGGATCAGGCCGCCGAGCACCACGGCGCCAATTCCGGCCCAGATCGGCACGTTCACTGTTTCCTTCTTCTGCACCGACAACTCGATCGGGCCGAGCTTCACTTCCTTGCTGTCCCGTGTGTAACTGAAACCGCCGTAGGCCAGTCCGAGGATGCCGCCGACGATCAGCACGATGGCGATGAGCTTGGTGGGGTTCATGGATTTCCGTCTCCTGGGTGCGCGCACGCAGTGACGGGTCCGCCGCTGCAGGTGCAGGAATACTGCGCCGTGGAGGGCTACTGAGTGCTGAACGCCGGCGCTGGGAATGGGATCACCCGGGCGCCACGCAAATTCATCCCTGCGTCACGCAACTGACCCACACCCGCGGCAGCATGACGCGCATCGTCACTGTTGATCGCTGCCATGCCCGCACTCAGCGTATTGATTTCGACTTACAACGAACCGCAATGGCTGGAATGGGTGCTGCTCGGCTACGCGCGCCAGACCTACACCGATTTTGAAATGATCGTGGTGGACGACGGCTCCGGGCCGGAGACGCGGGCGCGCATCGACGCGCTGCGCGCCGACCTGCCGTATCCGTTGCAGCACTTCTGGCAAGCCGACCAGGGCTACAGGAAATGCCGCGCGATGAACCGCGGTATTGAATTAGCAAAATCCAATTATCTTGTCTTCAGCGATGGCGACTGCGTTCCTCGCGCAGACTTTCTCGCCTGCCACGTTGCGCAGCGGGCGCCGCAACGTTTCCTGTCCGGCGGCTACAGCAAGCTGCCGATGGCGCTGAGCCATCGCATTGGTCGCGACGATGTCGTCAGCGGTCGTGCCACCGACTACCGCTGGTTGGCGGCGAATGGCCTTGCGAGACACACCTTGAAGCTGCGCGCGCATCATCCCTGGGCCAGCGCGTTGTTGAATCGGCTGACGCCCGTGGCGCCGCGTTTTCACGGTCACAATGCCTCAGCCTGGAAGCGCGATATCCTCCGCGTCAACGGCTGGGACGAGCGCATGCAATATGGCGGGCAGGATCTCGAACTCGGCGAGCGTCTGCATCACGCCGGCGTACGAGGAAAAACCATCCGCTATTCGGCGGTGTGCGTGCACCTGGAACACGCTCGCCACCATCTCGTGCCCGGCATGCGCGAAAACTGCCGCGCGATTCGCGCCGAAACACGGCGCTCGCACGCCGACTGGACCGCGTACGGCATTCGCCAGAGTCACGCGCCACCGGTTGCGAGGCCAGCCGGAAGCGCCGCGCAGACGGCAACTCACGTGCTGCCAGCCTAGGCGGATTCGCGGACTCGCCGTAGCGCTGACGCCAGGACTCGCATGCGGGCGCGCGTGTTGGCGATCGCTGATGGCTCCCAGGCCCTGCGTTACCGGGATCGAGACAGGCGTTTCGCGTTGGCGACCGCTTTACGGCGCACCGGCGCGATCCCTTTAGCGACTACGCCAAGGGTCGCGTCCTGCAAGGCTGCGAGCGCGGTCATCGGCGAAGTACCTCGACTCGACAATCCCCAGCATGCGGCGAACCAGGATTGAGCAAGGGCTGCGTTAGCCCGCATGGCCTCGTGGGTCATGGCCGTCCATGATGCGACGAATGCGGCATTTTTTTCCGCGATCATCTGCTGCAACTCCTTCTTGTCGCGGGCGGTTGGGTTGGCGCCGGCGAGTGCCATTCGCGCAAGCCGCTTCGACACGACTTGAGGCACCGCGATCGATAGGTCGCCGAACTGCCTGGCGATGTCAGCACTCTTGCGCGAACGGCGGGACGGCATGGTCGCTCCTTGGTAATCTTGTTTTTGCACGGCATCACGGGCCCAACTGCAAGGCGGCGCCGGTCGCATGCAGCACTCGCGATGCAGTGTAGACGCGCGTGCCTGAGTGCTGACTGACAGCGTCCGATCGGCGCCGGCGGTCGGGGGTCGGCGATGCACCGCGCGTCGATTGCCGTTCGTCACGGCTTGACAATCAATTCGACGTTTGGCTAAATATCAAACCATGAGTCTCGTCTTCAAAGCCCTGTCCGATCCCACCCGCCGCCGCGTGCTGGAACTGCTGCGCAAGCAATCGATGAGCGCGGGGGAGCTCGCGGATCGGTTCGATGTGTCCAAACCCACCATGTCGGCGCATTTTGCAGTGTTGCGTGAGGCGGGACTGGTCAGCTCGGAAAAGCACGGCAAATCGATACTGTACGAATTGCAATTGTCCGTACTGGAAGATGCGTTGCTGAGCTTTGCCCAGGCCTTCGGCTGGGGTTGGCCGGCGAGTCGGAAGACCAGATCCAAACGTGCAAGCCCGGAGATCTCGCGATGAATACACACACGATGCCAGTTCCGCCGGCGAAGACCGCGGCGTTCGGATTTCTCGGTTTGATGGGACTCGCGGCGGTCGTTGCCACCGCGGACACGTGGGGCATCCTGGATAGGGCCAGTGCACAACGTCTGCTTGGGCTGATCGTTGGTCTGGTGGTCCTGATCACGGGCAATCTGCTACCGAAACTGCGGCCTTTGCGCGGCTCTGCGGCCGACCCCACCGACGCTCGCGTTGCCGAGCAGTTTGCTGGCCGGCTGCTGGTGCTGATCGGCATCGTCTATCTCGGTGCATTCGTGATTGCGCCTTTGCGGATTGCCAGCGTGGTCGCGGCGGTGCTCGGACTTGGCGCGATGCTCGGCATTGCGGGAAAGTGGATATTGCTGCTCGTTGGTGCCTCGTTCGACCACCCGGTGCGGAAATTTCCCGATGTCGATTCGGATCGTAATACGCATCGCCTGACGATCTGGCTGCTTTTCGGATTTTCGTACGTCGTCGTGTCGGCCTGCATGGCATTTCTGGTGACTGACGCAAGCTTGCGCTCGCAGCTCGCATGGTACTTGCTGCTCGGCTACTGGCTGATCTACTCCGTGATCCTGTCGGCACTCGGCGTCGAGCGTCCTGTCCGGTAGTCATTCGCTCGCGCCTGTCAACGGCGACCAACATCTGTGCAGCCGTTAAAAAGGCGCATGAATTTGAAATTCCCATGTGCCCTGCTCGGCTGGTTGGTCAGCGGTTTTTCTGTCGCATCGGAGCTGCCTACTCTCCCACCCGCAGCGACGATCCGGCCGCGGTTGCACGGGCGACGCCCGCGCTGGCGATAGCAGCACTCGCTGCGTGCCACAGCGAGAATATCGAGCGTCCACTGCGGCGCTGAGGCACCACAGAAGTCGGGCGGCACCGGAGGCCGTGAGGAAAGCGCGCGGGATATTGCCAGGGTACGTCCCGACGATCCGTTGACGGAGCCTGGCCACGATCGCCCGCTCCGCAAGGTTGAGTCGTTCTGTACCTGTTTTCATTCTCGCCGCGTCGCCGTGGGTGACGCGCGGCATTTTTCGCGCACGACTCTGCAGGATTCCTCCTGCCTGACATCGCTGCATTGCAGCTCGATCGTCCCGATGTCGCTTTGTGCCTCGCACGAACGTGAATCAGACAAGTGACTTTCAAGTCATCACCGAAACCCACCTGCGACAAACTGCGGCGCTGCCGCGTCCTATACAAATCACCACCCTGTATTTCTAGCGGAGCTGGCATGCGCAAGATAGCTATATTTTTCACCTCTGGTGTACGGGAGGCCGTGAAGGGCGCCGCTGCGGCAGTCCGTGCCCGCTGCCGCGCGCTGCGCTGCATGGCGGCCATCACCGTGCTGATCGGCAGCGCCAGTTCCGCATCGGCGCAGACCTGGCAGGCATTGGGACCCGAAGGCGGCACGGTCACGCTGCTGCTGGCAGATCCCGGCGTCGCCGCCCGCGTGTACGCCTTGGGCGAGGGGGGTCTGTTCCGTTCCGACGATGCGGGCGAGCATTGGATGCCGGCCGGTGCAGGACTGCCGACCGGATTCCCGGAGCAGACCGATCATCTGATGGCCGACCCGGATCAACCTGGCCGCATGTACGCCAGCGATGTCGATGGTGCTCTGTTTCGCAGCAACGACGCCGGTATGCATTGGCTGCCGACCGGCTACGTCGCGCCCCGGATCAATGAATTCGATGCCGTTTCATCGCTCACCGACATTCCGGGCAGGAGCAATGCGATTTTGTTGACAATGCAAGGTTCTAGCCTGCTTTACGAAAGCGTCGACGGCGGCGTTACGTTCACGACCCATTCGCTAGGCTTGCCGGATGACGCGACGCTCGGCAGCGTCGCGGTGGATCCTACCAATCCGGCGCACTATCTGGTTGGGTTCTATTCGATAGGCTTTACGTTGCCCGGCACCGCACCCTCGCTGTATCGCAGCGACGATGCAGGTCAGAGCTGGTCCGGCGTGACATTGCCGGTCGGCCTGGCCGGCAGCCGCAAGCTCCAGTTTCTGAGCGGCAACCGCCTCGTGGCGGTAGTCGGCAACTCGCTGCTTCTGAGTCTGAATCACGGCACGAGCTGGCAGGTGATGGCGGCGACGGAGGGTGGCAATATTGTGGAACTTCCCGGTGAACCCGCCGGCCTGCTGATGGCAAACCGTGCGCATTGCCGGGTGTCGCACGACAATTTCGCGACCAGTACGGCGTGCGACGATGGACTTCCATTTGCGCTCCCCGCCAATGCAGAGGCACCGATCTTCAACACGGCCGTAACGCCATTGCCACAAGGTGGATATCGCCTGCTGGTCAGCGGTCATCGCTTTGGCGTGTATGCCTCGGTCAATGCCGCATTGCCCTGGACCTCCAGCAACAGCAGCCTGCATGCGATCCGGACACGCGCGCTCGCGATTCACCCGCGTGATTCCGCGCGCTTGTATGTCGGCGCTGTTTCGTCGTGGCTCGATCACCAGGAGCCGCTTTGGTCGACAACGAACCACGGTGCCACCTGGCAGGCGTCGCTGTACATGCAGGCACGCGCGATCCGTTCGATTCGCATCGATCCAACGGTCGCGGATACGCCGGGTACCACCACACTGTATGCGGGCGGCGAAATCCTTCGCTTCAGCAACAACACCGTCAGTCCAGGTCCCTTGTATAAAAGTCTCGATGGCAGCGGGGCTTGGAACCCGATAACGGGAGACCTGCCAGTGTCGGCCGGCGTCAACGTCGGCGCGGTGCGCAAGATCGCGCTGGCGCCACGCTCCTGTTCGACACCGCTGCCAAGTGGCGCATGCCAGACAGGACCGCTGAATACGCTCTACGCGATCGCCGACGGGAGTTCACCCAGCCTGACGGAGTTCCGTGTGATGAAAAGCACATCCGGAGGAGCGCACTGGACCGATGCGAGCGACGGTTTGCCACTCACCATCCAGTACGACGACGCGTTCGAACGCATCCGGCCGCGTTCCCTGGCGCTGGATCCGATCGATCCGTTGACCTTGTACGTGGGCACATTCGGTGAATACGAGGACATTGAGGGCAACCCACTGGTGCCGACGATACCCAACGGCGTGTTCCGCAGCGCCGACGGCGGAGCCAGCTGGACCCAGCGCAGCAGCGGCCTGCCGCTGGTGCCGGGATCCAGCGTGACCGCGCACAATATTGTCGCGCTCGTGGCTCACCCGCGCAGGTCCGGGGTCCTGTGGGCATCCGCGCAGTTGGGCACTGGCGATTCGCAAATATATACAACGCTGAATGGTGGTCAAAGCTGGTCCGCGGCGGGTGCCGCGTTGACCCAATGCATCGTCAACGAGCTCGCCGTGGATTCCGCCGCGCCGCAGATCCTGTACGCGGTTGGCACTGCACAACAGGGGACCGAAGGCTGCGTGTATCGCAGCGAAGACAGCGGCGCGACCTGGCTCGCCCTGCATGCGGATCTGCATGCATCCGTGGTCTATTCCGTGGCGCGCGATCCGAGCGACCAGACGCGCATCGTGGTCGGCACCAACACCGGCGTTTGGGAACTGCACTCGCCGCCAGACCGCATATTTTCCGATCGCGACTAAGCGAATCCGCCGCGTTCCTCCGGCATCCGAGGCATCTATCCGTCTCGCGCCGATACGAAAATCCCCTCTCGTATCGGCGCGGAAATGGACGCCGACTCGCTGCAGCGAAGCTTGCTACGCGCGGCCTCAATCCAGGGAATGCAACACCCGCTTCGAACGCGGCAGGTAATAGTTGTCGTAGTCAAGCGAAATCACGACTTCCCGCGCGCGTCCGCCGATTTCCGCGCGCGGCACCAGGCCGATCACGCGACTGTCGGCGCTGTTGTCGCGATTGTCGCCCAACACCAGATAATGACCTTCCGGCACCTCGATCGGACCGAAGCTCGCGTAGGCGTTCGGCGCGCCGGACTTGAAGCGAACCCGATGGGTAATTCCGAGCAAGGACTCGGTAGCCGACATTCCATCGTTGGACAATTTGTTTTCTGAATATTGTGCAGGTACGTGATTGACGACCAGGCGGTTGTCGATGAGTTCGACCACATCACCGGGCACGCCGATGACCCGCTTGACCAGTCGCGTCTTCGCCGCCAGCGAATCGAACACAATAATGTCGCCACGTTGCGGATCACCGAAATGGTGCAGGCTGACGTGCGTCAGTGGCAGGTTCAGATCGAAGGCGAGTTTGTTGACCAGGATCCGGTCACCCTCAACGATCGTCGGCTGCATCGAGCTGGTCGGCACCGTATTCCAGTCCGCCAGGGAACTGCGGAACACCAGCATCAATCCGAAGAACAGCATCAGGCCGCGATTCTCGCGCAGCAGACGAAGGAGCGTGGTACGCATGGGCAAGGCTCGCGGCGGCATTGATGTGGTGGCATTCGGACCTTATCGGAAGCAAGGAGTTCCGGCGCAGCAGCGATCGCACGTGCGGGCCTGCGGCGGTCCATGCATCGGTTTGCTCGATCAAACCGGACTCTGCGGGGCAGCGTCGCCTGATGCAGGCGCGGTGGCACGGGCGCGACACCTGCAATCGCGCGAGTTGCCGCAGTCAATGGCCCGAGGTCGATCGCAGCCGGCTTCGGCAGCACGCGGCGGCGGACCAGCAAACCCGCACGATGTTCGTTCGACCGGCGGCCCTGCGTTCCGTGTCGTGAATCGCGTTCGATGTCGCCGGCATGTCGACTCTGCGAGCCCCGGCATATCCAGTCCGGGTCGAACGGAGGCGTCGCGTCGGCAGCGGCTCTGGCACATCGTCCACTATGAGGCATAGTCCATGAATAACGTCATCCGTTGCTGGGTATCGCTCTCGCTGCTGGCGCTCGCAATCGGGCCAGCGGCCGCGGCGACTCCGATCGACAAATCGCTGCCGCTGCTGTGCAAGCGCCTGCAGGAACGCGGCTGGGGCGCGCCGGAAGACGTGCTGCACACTGGCCGGACCGAGCAGGTCGAGTTCTACGTGCCGGGTGTCATGTACATGTGCACACTGGAACATCCGCAACAGGGCGTCGGAGCGGGCCGGGCTCCGCAACTGCAGGCCTTGCTCGGCGATAGCGGCGATGGCGCGAGCGTGATTTTTTCCGCGAGCGTCTGGTGCGATGCCGATCGCGCCGCAACGCTTGATGCGTTGGCCGGGCAGATCGTCACCGCAATGCACGACGTGGCGACGACGGTGCCCGCGCAGACGCTCGCCGCAATCCGCGCCGGCAAGCCCAGCGAAGTCACAGCCGATACGCTGGAGTTCGGGACTTCCCCGATTGCGGTCGACCCCAACGCGTGTGCCAATGTCGCCAAAGACAGTTTTGGTGCGGTGCTGATGAAAATTGATGT
>JBDTLV010000067.1:0-27144 GCA_039934615.1 Tahibacter sp. | reverse complement strand
CTCACTCGACTGCGCCAGCGGCCGCGTGCGCCAGCGGCGCTACCAGGGCCAGTCAACGGAATCGCGGCATCATTCGGCAACGCGCCACCGACGCGATCGAGATTGCCGGTCACCAGGTTGATCAGCTGGATCAGCCATTGCGTCAGGCTGCCGAAAATCTGGGTTGAAACGCCCATGCGCCCATAGACCACCGAGGTCGGAGCACGATGCAGTTCTTTGGCGATCCGCTGGATGGTCTCTGCTGAAATTCCGCAGCGGTGTGAAATGGTGTCGGGGTCGAATCCGCCGATGGCAGAGATCGCCACGTCCAGATCGCGGATGTGTGAGTGGTAGGCTTCGATGCGCGGAGGGCCGAGCGCCAGCAGCGCCTGCAACAGGCCAATCAGGAACAGCGCATCGGTGCCGGGTTTGATGAAAAGATGTTCGCTGGCGATTTCGGCGGTTTCCGTGCGTCGCGGATCCACCACCACGAGTTTGCCGCGCGCGGTCAGGCGCTTGAGCCGATCAGCGATGCCTGGCGCGGTCATCAGACTCCCCATCGAAGCGATGGGGTTGGCGCCGAGCATCAGGAAGTAGTCGGTACGATCCACGTCGGGAATCGGCACCAGGAACTGATGCCCATACATCAACGAACACACCAGTTGGTGCGGCCATTGGTCAACGGAAGACGCAGAGTACACATTGGGAGTTTTTAGTGCACGCAGGAACGTGGGCAGGTAGCCGATGTGTCCGAAATGGTGCACATTGGGATTGCCGACATAGGCCGCTACGGCTGCTTGGCCATGCTCCCGCTGTATGGCGGTCAGTCGGTCAGCGGCGAAAGCGATCGCCTCGTCCCAGCCGACTTCTTCCCACTGTTCTCCGCGACGTCGCATGGGCTGGCGAATCCGGTCCGGATCCGATTCCAGATCCAGAATGGCGTTGCCTTTTGGACAAATATGTCCCGCGCTGAAAGGATCCAGCTGGTCTCCGCGTATCGCGACCAGACGCTCGTCTTCGTACTGCAATTCCAGGCCGCAAATAGCTTCGCAGAGGGGGCAGGCGCGGAAACGTGACAAACGCGACATGGCGAACTCCGATCATCCCTGGAGCATGTTAGCGGGATTTCAGTGCCCATGATCGGCTGCGTTCAATGGCGCTCGCGACGCAACAGGCGAATCAAATACATCACAATCGCAACGTTGACGACAAGGGCGCCAAACTTCAGCGGTGTCGGATGGTGGAAAATTTCATACAGCTCGAATGGAATCAATGAGCTGGTGGCAATCACCGTGAGATATTCCGCCCAGGCTTGCGCGCGCCACAAGCCGACTCCTTCGATGCAGAGTACCGTGCTGTAAACCAGCATCACCACACCGAAGATCTTGATCCGGTGTGGTGTGAGTTGCATTGCCCAGTCCAGCAAACGCGCGAGCAGGTGGCTGCCCGGCGCCAGCGGCAGGTTTTGTACACCAGCAACAAACTGCTCAAGCACGCCGTCGCGCAACAGGCCGAACGCAGTGAGCGCCAGTACCAGCAGCAACAGCGACTTGAGCAATTTGAAGGCCGCGATCCACGCGAGCATGCGCGGCGCGTGTGCGGACCGACTCACTGGCAGACCCCACAGCATTCGGCGCCGAAATCTCGCCGCCCCACCAACCAAGCATCGCCACGATTCACGCGAGGGTTCACGCTGCGGTCAATGATGATGGCCGCCCGCTCCGTGGACGTGTCCATGCAACACTTCTTCAACACTCGCTTCGCGCACGTCGACGACTTCGATCGCGAAATGCAAGGTTTCGCCAGCCAGCGGATGATTGCCGTCAATCGTGACGGTGTCTCCGTCAACCGCGGTCACCACGACCGACATCGGGCCTTGCGGTCCATGGGTCTGGAATTGCATCCCGGGCTCAACGTGGTCAATGCCCTGGAACGCCGCACGCGGCACCTTCTGAATCAGCTCGGCCTGATGCACGCCGTAGCCCTGTTCAGGGCTGATCGCCACGTCGAAGCGGTCGCCGGCTCGCTTGCCTTCCATCGCCGATTCCAGGCCGGGAACAATGTTGCCGCTCCCTTGCAGATAGGTCAGTGGATCATGGCCGTCCGAAGAATCGACGATGTCTCCGGCGGCATTGGTGAGGGTGTAGTGGAACGTGGCGACACAGCGGGGTGCGATCTGCATGAATACAATCTCTACGGTAGGATAAAAGAACGGCATGCCTGGTCAGGGCGTCCCGCGTTTGCAAAATTGAATGGGGATTGGAGCGTTGGCATTCAAGCGACGCCGGCACTGCTCACGGAACCGCGACGGCATCCTGCATTTCGGGTGGACCTGAACCCAGCGCGCGATGCATTTTGACATCGTCCCGCAGTCCTTCCCAGCGCGCCACGACCATGGTCGCGACACCGTTCCCGATGATATTCGTGATTGCGCGCGCTTCGGACAGAAAACGATCCACACCGATGATCAACGCGACGCCCTCGACAGGCACTTTGCCGTTCAACGCGGCGAGAGTCGCCGCGAGCGTGATAAAGCCCGACCCTGTGACGCCTGCCGCTCCCTTGGAGGTCAACAGCAGAACTGCGAGCAATACCAGTTCGTCACGCAGGCTCAATTCGATACCGAGCGCCTGGGCGATGAAGATCGCTGCCATGGTCAGATAGATGCAGGTGCCATCAAGGTTGAATGAATAGCCTGTCGGAAGCACCAGACCGACGACGGAGCGATCGCAACCGACTTCCTCAAGCCGTAGCAACATTCGCGGCAAGGCGGATTCGGAGGACGAGGTTCCGAGCACGAGCAACAGTTCGCCGCGAATGTATTTCAGAAATTTCCACAATGAAAACCCGGACAACTGTGCGACGACGCCGAGCACAACCACGACGAACAGCAGGCAGGTCAAATAGACGGACGTCAGCAACCACGCGAGCCCGACCAGCTTGCCAATCCCGAACTTGCCAATCGTGAACGCCATCGCGCCGAACGCGCCGACCGGTGCCAGCCGCATGATCATGTTGACCACACCGAAAAAGACATGCGAGAGATCGTCGAGCATGCCCAACACGGATTTTCCGCTCTCGCCCAATCGCGTAAGCGCCGCGCCGAACAGCAAAGCCACAAATAGCACTTGCAGCAAATCGCCGCCCGAGAGCGCCGCCACAAACGTGTCGGGTATCACGTGCACGAGGAATCCCGTGACGCTCTGGTCCTGCGCCGCTTTGCGATAGATGTCGATGGAACTGGCGTCCAGACTGGACACAGGCACGTCCATGCCGGCGCCAGGCCGGACGCCATTGGCAACCGCTAGCCCGATGACCAACGCGAACGTCGTCATGACCTCGAAATACAGCAGGGTCTTGATGCCGATGCGGCCGACATGGCGCAAATCGCCCATGCGCGCGATGCCAACAACGACCGTCAGGAAAATCACCGGCGCGATGATCATCTTCACGAGCTTGATGAAGCCGTCGCCCAACGGCTTCATCTGCGCACCGAGATCCGGTTGCCAGTAGCCCAGTGCCACACCAGCCACGATGGCCACAACCACTTGAAGATACAGACTGCTCCACCAGCGATTCCGCATGACCTGCCCCCAACGCTGCGTTACTGCGATTCGAACGTGCCGCCAGCAATCCTTCCCATTGTCCACGAATGCAAACTTGCACCACCCAGCTGGTGACGAATCAACGCGCGCAACAGGCGCCGCAGGGATGCCAGATCTGCAACAGCCGGCATCTCGTCGAGCGCCAGCCCCAACAATGCCCGCCCCGTTACCCGGAGCACACTTGAATCGCGCGTCGCAAGCGTTGGTCCGTGTTCTGGAATGTACGCATACTCCGCATCCGCGACCAATGGTTGGCCGCTGTCTGCATCGTGTTCGAGTACCAGTGCATAGCCGATGCAAGCGAGCAAATCGCGCTCAAAACGGCGCAACGTCCAGGCGTGCGAGATTCCATCGCTGAGACCGTGCAAGGCCCCGACGTAACATGGGAAGAAATCCGGCAGCGGATCGTGCCGCGGCAACAGACGCAGCACAAGTTCATTGATATAGATCGCGCAGACCAGAGCCTGGCCTGTCAACGGCAGCGCCGGACCGGCGCTTTCCGCAGCGCTCAGGGTCGCCAGATCGCCGCCACCTACCCAACCGAGCTCCAGCGGCACGAAGGGTTGCAGCACAGCTCGTGAAAAACGTGGTTTGGCACAGCGCACCGATCGGGCGACCAGTGCGACGCGTCCATGATCAACGCTGATGCAGTCAAGCAACAAGCTGGTTTCGCGGTAGGGGCGCGCATGCAGGACGTAGCCAGACTGCTGCTCCACGCGCATGGAAGGCCTCAGCCTTCGTAGCCGAAACGCTTCAGGGCGGCCTCGTCGTCGGACCAGTTTTCCCTTACCCGTACCCACAATCGCAGGAATACACGTCGCTCGAACAGCTTCTCCATCGCCAGGCGTGCTGCAGTCCCCACATCTTTCAGACGCTGACCCGCTGCGCCGATGACGATCGCTTTCTGGCTGGTACGCTCAACCCAGATCACGGCGCCAATCTCGGCAAAACCATCCTCACGTTCTGCAAATTGCTCAATTTCCACACTGCACGAATAGGGCAGCTCCTGCCCAAGCTGGCGCATGAGTTGCTCGCGTACTAGTTCCGCGGCCATGAAGCGTTCGCTGCGATCGGTGACCTCGTCCTCGGCATGCGCGGCTGGCGCCACTGGCAGTCGCGACATGATTTCGCGTTCCAGCACATCGAATCCGTTCGCCTTGCGTGCCGAGACCAAGGCGACGGCGATGTATTCGCGATCTCGCGTCACGTCCGCGATGAACGGCAGCAACTGGGTGCGATCCTTGATCGTGTCAACCTTGTTGATTGCCAGCAGGCAGGGTTTGCCGCTCAGTTTCAAAGCCTGCCAGACGCCCTCGTCTTCATCATTCCAGCGCCCCGCTTCGACCACGTGTACAAGCACGTCGACTTCGTCGATGGCATGCCGCGCTGCACGATTCAGCTGCCGATTGATGGCGCGCTTGCCACCGCTGTGCATGCCCGGCGTGTCGACAAACAGAATCTGGCCGTGCGGACGTGTCGCGATCCCCAATATGCGATGACGGGTCGTCTGCGGTTTTGGGCTGACAATACTGACTCGGAAACCGACCAAGGCATTGAGCAGGGTCGACTTGCCGACGTTTGGTCGCCCGACGAGAGCAACATAGCCGCAACGATGTTCGTTGACGGCGGGTACGGACTCAGCGCCCATGGGATAAATGTTCCTTCAGTTGCTGCAACGCGGTTTCCGCTGCGAGCTGTTCGGCCGCACGGCGGCTATTGCCACGTCCCGGGACTCGCAACGCGGGAGTTGCCAGTACGCATTCGATATCGAAAAGCTTGGCGTGATCCTCGCCAAATGTTGCAATCAGCTCGTACTGGGGTAGCGGCAGCGCATGGCGCTGCAGGAGTTCCTGCAAGCTGGTCTTGGCGTCTTTTTCCTTAACCGACAAACCTTCCAGTCGCGTCGCAAAGAGTTGTCGGATGGTAGCTCGGCAAGCACCAAAGCCGCCGTCCAGATAAACCGCGGCGAGCATCGCTTCCAAAGCGTCCGCGAGAATCGAATCGCGTCGAAAACCGCCGCTCTTGAGCTCTCCCGGTCCGAGTCGGATCTGGTCGCCCAGTGCAAGCTCCCGCGCAACACCTGCCAGTGCCGTGCCATTGACCAGACTGGCGCGCATTCGAGTCAAGTCGCCTTCGTCGGCCTTTGGAAACGCCTCGAACAACATCTCGGCAACCGATGCGTTGAGCAGTGCATCGCCGAGAAACTCCAGACGTTCATTATTCGGCCGCCCGGCGCTGCGGTGCGTAAGGGCCTGCAGTCGCAGGCCCGGATCGGCAAAAGAATGGGGAAATCGGGTACTCGCCAAGAATCAGGGCGCGTCGCGGGTCAGATCGACCGTCTTGTCAAAATGCACAAGCAAATCCACGTTGTACAAAAATTCAATCCGGCGATCGTAAAAAATCCGCAGGCTGGATGCTCCACCCTGCTTCTTGAGCTGGATATTCTGCGGAGGAATGTGAGATTCATCGACAAACTGGAGATCGAACTTGACGTTCAGATCGGCGCGAATCTGATCCAGGGGCTTATCGGCGACACCCGGTTCCAGCTTGAGCTGATTCATCGCCTTCACCACACCCATATTTTCAGAATAGGCCGGAAAAAGTTTCATTGTCGCGTAGGCAAAAAATCCGACGACGCACATCATCATCACAAACCCGATCAACGTAATTCCGCGCTGCTGGTTTCGCATGATCCTGCTCTCCCTTACTTGATCAAGGTTCCGATACGTCCGAATTCAATACCGTGCTGCAAACCGCGCCAGCTCATCCAAATCACAAATGCCTTGCCGACCAGATTCTGCTCCGGAACGAATCCCCAGAAACGACTATCCATGCTGTTGTCGCGGCTGTCACCCATGACGAAATAATGCCCTTGTGGCACCGTCCATGTCGACTCCGGACTGCGCTGCCATCCCGGCACCTGGATCACCCGATGATCCACACCGCTCAGATGCTCGATCAAGGTCTCGGCACCGGCATTCACCAGTCCTTTGCTGTCGTCGTCAGTACCGGCATAAGCCTCGAGGAACGATTGAGGGACTTCCTGACCATTCACGCGCAAGGTTTTGTTTCTATAACTGATTTCATCACCCGGCAAACCGATGACGCGCTTGATGTAGTCTTCGGCGGGATTTTTGGGGTAGCGGAAAACGACCACGTCGCCACGTTGCGGCTCGCCAATCTCAATGATTTTCTTGTCCAGCACCGGCAGACGGACACCGTAGGCAAACTTGTTGACCAGGATGAAATCGCCGACCAGCAGGGTCGGCATCATCGAACCGGAGGGAATGCGGAACGGTTCGGCAAAAAATGAGCGGAATACCAGCACGATCAGGATGACCGGGAAAAATGAGCGCGCGTATTCAACCAGGATCGGCTCGCGTGGCATTTCGCCGACGGGAGTCTGCGCGTTGCGCGTCTTGGCGAAAAACAGACGGTCCAGTCCCCAGACGACGCCCGTGACAAAGGTCAACGCGACCAGGATCGCGGCAAAATCTAAATGCATGCCCTGCTCCTTGAGGCCAGGCGTGAAAATTCGGCGGTCCGTCGTGGACCAACCCGCTTATTTGTTGTCAACCTGCAGGACAGCCAGGAAAGCTTCCTGCGGAATCTCCACCTGACCGAACTGTTTCATGCGCTTTTTACCTTCCTTCTGCTTTTCCAGAAGTTTACGTTTGCGCGAAACGTCGCCGCCATAGCATTTGGCGAGAACATTCTTTCGCATGGCCTTGACCGTCGAACGGCCGACGATCTGCGCCCCGATCGCCGCCTGGATGGCGACATCGAATTGCTGGCGCGGGATCAACTCCTTCATCTTGTCGACCAGATCGCGGCCGCGGCGCTCGGCCGCGACACGGTGCGCGATGAGACTTAGCGCATCCACGCGGTCGCCATTGATCAACACGTCCAGACGAACGAACGGCCCTGTCCGGAATTCGAGAAAATGGTAGTCCATTGACGCATATCCGCGTGAAACGGATTTGAGCTTGTCGAAAAAATCCATCACCACTTCGGCGAGCGGCATCTCGTAGCTGATCTTCACCTGCGTGGCAAGATAGTTGATGGAGCGCTGCACGCCGCGTTTTTCTTCGCACAGGCTGATGACATTGCCGACGTAGTCGGGCGGCGTGAGAATGTCCGCCACGATGATGGGTTCGCGAATCTCATCGATGTACTGGGTCGGCGGCAATTTCGCCGGATTATCGAGCATCAGCAGAGTGCCGTCGGTCTTCACGACCTCGTAGATCACCGTCGGTGCCGTGGTGATCAGATCCAGGTCGTACTCGCGCTCAAGCCGCTCCTGGATGATATCCATGTGGAGCAAGCCCAGAAATCCACAACGGAATCCGAAGCCCATGGCCTCGGAGCTTTCCGGCTCGAAATTCAGTGCCGCGTCGTTGAGCTTGAGCTTGTCCAGCGCCTCGCGCAACGCGGTGTAGTCGTCAGCGACGGTCGGAAACAAGCCCGCAAATACGCGCGACTGTACTTTCTGGAATCCCGGCAAAGGACCTGGTGCCGGATCGCTGTTCAAGGTCAGGGTGTCACCGACCGGCGCGCCATGCACGTTCTTGATCGAGGCATTGATCCAGCCTACTTCGCCAGGCCCGAGTCGCGGCCGCACCGAACGCTTGGGCGTGAACACGCCAACCTGGTCGACTTCATGCCAGCGTCCGGTGGACATCACCAGGATCTTGTCTTTCGGCTTGATCTCACCCTGCATGACGCGAACCAAGCTCACGACGCCCAGATAGTTGTCGAACCAGGAATCAATGATCAAGGCCTGAAGCTTGTCGGTATCGCGCGGTTTCGGTGGCGGGATTCGCTCGACGATCGCCTCGAGCACCTCGATCACATTCAGACCAGTCTTCGCACTAATCGCGATGGCATCGGTTGCATCGATGCCGATAACCGCTTCGATTTCTTCTTTGGCCCGACCGACGTCAGCCGTCGGAAGGTCGATCTTGTTGAGCACAGGAATGACTTCGAGACCCTGCTCGACCGCGGTATAGCAGTTGGCGACTGATTGTGCCTCGACACCCTGGGCAGCATCCACCACGAGCAATGCGCCTTCGCAGGCTGCCAGCGATCGGCTGACCTCGTAGGAAAAATCCACGTGGCCCGGCGTATCGATGAAGTTGAGCTGGTAGGTCTTGCCACTGCGCGCGGTATACGGCAACGAGACACTCTGTGCCTTGATGGTGATGCCGCGCTCACGCTCAATGGGATTGGAGTCGAGGACCTGCGCCTCCATTTCGCGAGCTTCCAGACCTCCACAGAGCTGGATGATGCGGTCGGCGAGCGTGGATTTGCCGTGATCTACGTGAGCGATGATCGAGAAATTGCGAATATGGTCCATGTGCCGCCAAAGCTGAAGGCCGACCGCACTCCCCGTGCGAATCGGCAAAGGCGGCATTATCGCACGAAGGCCATGCCGATACGCGCTCCGAAAGGCGTCGCGGCGCGACGACGGGGCCAGGCCCGTCGTCGCGCAGTGCCTGCGGATCAGCCGTTCGCTTTCGGCACGCTGACCGCCACGAACTGGCTGGTCTCATCACGTCGCACCAGCAACATGACCGAGTCGCCAGCCTTCACGTCCTTGACCTCGGCATTGAATTCGCTCGCGTTCTTCACTTTTTTCTTGCCGACCATCAGCACCACATCGCCCGGTTGGAGCGCCGCGCGCTTGGCAGGAGCCCCGGTGACGCGCGTGATCAACACACCGTCATCCTTGATACCGGATTGCTGACGCTGCTCGGCGGTGAGGTCTTCGACAACCAGACCCAGGACGTTGGTTGCGGCCCGATCGCTGGATGGTGCGCTCGCCAATGCCGCCGCATCTCGCGGCAACTCACCGACCGTGACGGGAATGGTCGTCATCTTGCCATCGCGGAAAACGCTGAGGTCGACCTTGCTGCCAGGAACGGTCGCGCCGACCAGCGGCGGGAGATCCGAGGATCGCACCACGTCAATCGCACCAAAACTCAGGATTACGTCGCCCACCTTCACGCCGGCCTTTTCCGCCGCGCTGCCTGCGACCATCGAATTGACCAGCGCTCCACCCACGCGCGGCAGACCAAGTCCCTGCGCCAGCGAACGGTCCACTTCCTGGATCTGCACGCCAATCATTCCGCGCGAAACGAATCCCTTGTCCTTGATCTGCTTGACCGCGCTCATGGCCGTATCGATCGGAATCGCGAACGAAACACCCATGAAACCGCCGGTGTTGGAAAAGATCTGCGAATTGATACCGACGACTTCGCCGTTGAGATTGAACAGGGGGCCACCGGAATTGCCGCGATTGATCGCCACGTCGGTCTGGATGAAGGGCACGTACTGCTGGTCGCGTCCGCCGAAACTCCGGCTCACGGCGCTGACGATACCCGCGGTGACCGAGTGATCGAAGCCGAATGGCGATCCGATCGCGACCACCCATTGTCCCGATTTCAACTTCTTCGAATCGCCAATGCTGACGATCGGCAGATCGGATGCCGTGACCTTGAGCAGCGCAATATCGTATTGCGCATCGGTGCCGACCACCTTGGCATCCAGCTCGCGCCGATCCGACAGGCGTACGCTAACCTGATCGGCACCATCGACCACGTGATTGTTGGTCAGGATGTAGCCGTCATTGGAGATGATGAAACCGGAGCCCAGCGACACCGGACCCGGCAGATCGCCGTCGGGCGTCTGCGGCCCGCCCGGACCTCCGGGCGCGCCAGGAACGCCGAAGAAGCGCTTGAAGATCTCCGGCATTTCTTCTTCATCCGGTCCGCCGCGTCCCGCGCTGGCATGGCGAGAATTCTGGCGCGCCTGCACATTGACCACAGCGGCGCCGTTCTTTTCCACCAACGGCGTGAAGTCGGGAAGATCGATGGCTGACGCCGCAAAAGAGACCGAAGCGAAAGCGAGGGTAAAAAGCAGGGTTTTCGTCATGCTTTGCATACATTTTGCCTTTGCCAAATGAATATTAATGACCGAATGAACCATCATGGCGTGCCAACCGAACCCGGCCGCCCCCTGGGAAATCAGGCGATAGCCATTTGAGCCCGGCATCGACGCAAAGTTCCGCGCCGAGTCATCGATCGTGCGCATGCCGGGGCGAGAAAACCCACATCGGCTCTAGTGCGCCGCCGGCACCGCTTCCAGTGACCTTCCGAGACGCTCGACGGTGATTGCCGGCACGCTGCCCAGCACGGTCACGCTATAGTTGCCGAGCGTCCGCGTATAAACGTTCAAGGCACCGCGCGCGCCGAACCCGACGCTATTCACGCCGCTGCTCGCGACGCGTTCAACATAGACGGAGACGTTGGCAATACCATCGCCGTATAACAAATGCTCGGCTGCGCCGTCGGCATCGCCAGGCAAAGCCGTGCGCGCAATCAGCGCAAAATCGACCGGAAGATCCCGGATTCGCCAACGTTCGCCAGGCATCTGCAAGTTGCGCTCAGACTCAAGCGAACCGGTTGGCATCTCGCCCAGAGGTGCGGCCATGTCCTGTTCGTTTGGCGTGATGCCCACTTCAAGGTTAACGAACATCACCTGCTCCAGCGCTTGGCCATTGCTGCCCATCAGATCAGCGCGCAGCAGCAAATCACTCTTTCGATCCAGCCACAGTCGATAACCGTAGCGAAACTCGTCGCGCGGCCGAAGTTCGACAATTTGTGCGCTGAACCCCGCCACACGATCAACTGGACCCGCGACCGGCACGTAGCCGGTTCCGATGACACTGCTCGATGCCAGATTGGGTGCCAGAGGAATCAAGCTGCGCGTGCCGCTGCTGGTCAGCGAAATGGTCGATCCATCACGCTGAAAGCACACCACCTCGCCTCCCCGCCGGACGACTTCGCGTGGCGGACCGTTCAGGCTGCTGAGTCGTTCGCGCTCGGGGTCGCCGGCCGCGTGAAACAGTCGCAGCGCATCGACGCGCCCATCGTGCTGATAGACCATCGAGCCTTGGTAGTCGAGCTCCCGCAGGGCGCGCGACATTCGCGCGAGCAACTGTTGCGGCGCAGACGCTTCGTCGGCCAACGCAGCGTTGCAGGCCAAGCTCAACCACAATCCCGCGCCCAGCAATCTCGCGAGTTTGCGCATTGTATTACTGTGGATTCTGTGCTGGCGCCGGCCGCACGGTTCCCGCCGGCAACGTCTCCCGCGGCGGTACGACCAGCAGCACATACGGCGCCATACCGACCCGACCATTTCCACCGGTCGCTTCATAATGACGCAGCAGGTACGACTGCAGTCGCGGATCGAGCCCGACATTCGGTGAATAGGCATCGCTGCCGAAGGTCGCCGAAGCCGGTTGCGCCACGATCGAAGGCTGCGGTTGCATGAACGTATCGGTCATCACGGGCGCACGCGCAGGGGTTGCCACCATCGCAGCCGCTGTGTCCAGATTCTGCACCGGATGGGAAACCAGCAATGCGCCGACCGCGACCGCGGCCGCAATCGCTCCGCCGGAGGCGTAGCGCAGCCACGGAGCAACGCCCATGCGGCCACGCACAGCTGGTTCATCCTGCAGTCGCGCCATGATGCCAGCAGCAAAATCCTCACCCACCACCACATCGTGCTGCCGACGCAGACAGGCGCGCCCAATCTGGTAGTTCGACCAGGACCTGCGCAAGTCAGCGTCCGCATCGACGCTGCGCAGCAGGAAGCGCACCGACTCGCGATCGACCTCCCCGTCCATCAGCGCGGATACTTGTTCCTTCAAATCAGGCTTGTTCACGTCGACAGCCATAGCGTTCAAACCTCGTTGTCCGCAAGCAGCGGACGCAGTTGTGTATCGATCGCCTCACGCGCGCGGAAGATGCGCGAACGTACCGTTCCAATCGGGCAATTCATGGTCTCGGCGATCTCCTCGTAGGACAACCCGTCGACTTCGCGCAAGGTGATCGCGGTTTTCAGTTCTTCAGGCAATTGTTCGACCGTCTCAAACACAGTTCGTTCAATTTCCTGGCGCAGCAATTCGCGTTCCGGTGTCGCACTATCCTTGAGACGCACCCCGGCATCGAGCTGCACTGCATCATCGATCGATACGTCATCGGTCGGCGGACGTCGGCCTTGCGAAACCAGGTAGTTCTTCGCTGTATTGATCGCGATGCGATAAACCCAGGTGTAGAAGGCGCTGTCGCCACGGAATGCGCCGATCGCACGGTACGCGCGAATGAACGCTTCTTGCGCAACGTCCTGACATTCGGCCCAATCGGATATGTAGCGCGAGATCACTCCGATGACCTTGTGCTGATAGCGCCGCACGAGCAAATCGAACGCTCGCTTGTCGCCTTTTTGCACGCGCTCCACCAGCGCGTGGTCCAGATCTTGTTCGCCCATCCGGGCCGATCTCCCTGTAATCGCCACCACTTCCGGTACCGCCTCGACGGCCGGAGTGGGTACGCGCGGACGGATGTCCTGCGCCTGGTCCGCCAGGATCCAGGTCATCGGACCTGTTCCTGCATCTATACATCCTTGCATCGATCTACCCCTGACTCATGGTCACATGGCGCCGGCTCGGCTGGTGCACGCGTCATGGACCGGTGTTGCCAGAGGAAGTTCCGCAAACTGCCCAGGACATTGCCCGGGATGCCACTCAGATGCCTCGCTCGGCGCTCACCAGGGCGCGGAACAAGCGCTCGCGCTCGGCCAACATATTCTCGAATGTGACCGGCGCCAGCGGTCTGCAAAAAAGGTAGCCCTGCAATTCTTCACAGCCGTGTTCGCGCAGGAACGTGAAATGTTCCTCGATTTCCACGCCCTCGGCGACAACGCCAAGTTTCAGGTTGTGCGCCATACTGATCGTCGCCCGGACGATGGCTTCGTCGTCCGGATCCACGCCGATGTTGCGCACGAACACCTGGTCGATCTTGATCCGGTCCGCCGGAAAGCGCCGGATATAATCCAGCGACGATTGTCCGGTGCCAAAGTCGTCGATCGAAATGCGGCAACCGAGGTCGCGCACCGCCTGCAATGTCTCGATCAGGTTCGGAATCGATTTGACGCTGATGCTTTCGGTGACTTCCAGATCAAGCAGGGTCGGATCCAGCTGGGTTTCTTCCAGGATAGTTCGCACGATCTCGACGAGATTCGTCTGGCGCAACTGCAGCGCCGACAGATTGACGCTGATCCGCAAGGGCAGTCCGAACCGATCCTGCCAGCGCTTGGTGTCGATGCACGCGGTGCGCATCACCCACTCGCCGATCGACATGATCAGGCCGGTTTCCTCGGCAAGCGGAATGAAAAAACCGGGGCTGATCATGCCGAGCTCGGGATGCTCCCAGCGGATTAGCGCCTCCATGCCGACGATGTCTTCGTTCGACGCATCGACCTGCGGCTGGTAGTAGACACGCAGTTCATTGTTGCGCTCGGCCATCCGAAGCTTCGTTTCCAGTGCCATGCGCTGCTGGTGCGATTCTTCCGGCACCGCGACATACGTCTGGAAATTGTTGCGCCCCATACCCTTGGCGCTGTACATCGCGACGTCGGCATGTTTGAGCAAGCGCTCGGCGGTCGTTGCATCGTCAGGATAGAAGCTGATGCCGATCGAGGCAGTGATGTGCAGCTCCGAACCGTCATCGAGGGTCAGCGGTGCTTCCATCACCCGCACAATCTTCTCGGCGATGCGCAACACGTCGTCACGTTGCACAATGTGACGGAGTATCAGTGTGAACTCGTCACCGGCGTAGCGCGCCACCGTATCGGAAGCTCGCACGCTGGCGCGCAGACGGCGCGATACCGCGTCGAGCACCTGGTCGCCGACGCCATGTCCCAGCGAATCGTTGATGTTCTTGAAACGGTCCAGGTCGACGAACAGCACAGAAAACATTTCACCCGTGCGATGCGCTTCGTTGATCGTCGTATCCAGACGGTCATTGAACAACAGGCGATTTGGCAAACCGGTCAGCGCATCCTGCAGCGCCTTTGCCCTGCCCTGTTCACGCGCACGGCGCAGTTCCAGCTCCAGCGCCAGCCGACCCGCCGCGACACGCAGCGTATCCAGAATGGTGGTCGACTCAGGCATCGCCGCACGGCGCCCGAGCAGCAACGCGCCGAGCACATTGCGGCGCTCGTCACGCAGCGGCAGGCCGACAAACGTTTCGAAGCGCGTGAACCCGAGAAAACTATCCTGCTCGATGCGTTTGTAGGCTTCCGACAGATGGATGACACTGACGCCGTCAAGCACCTGGCGCAGAGTCGGTTGCTTGAGCGGATCCGGCGCATCCGCCGGCAAACTCAACCGCTGATACAAGGAGACGGGCTGGATGTCCACGACTTGATCGGGACGTGAAGAAATCAGCGTGACATAGTCCAGTTCGAGCCAGTCCACCAGCAGACGCGTGATCTGCTTGACTCCCTCGTCGCCCGCGCCGACCTCGATCGCTTCTGCCAGCAGCCCCAGGGATTGCTGCAGTCGACCCAGTTCACCCAGGTCGCGCACCACCGTCAGATGTACCAGCTTGCCCGCGCGAACCGCCAGCCGCGAGTTGACTTCGACGGGATAGCTGGTGCCATCAGCGCGTGGCTTCTGGCAGCGGTACCGCACGCTGCCTTCGCGCAGCAGGCGTGCCGTGAAGTCAGCCCGCTGCTCCCGCGAAGTACTTTTGTCGATGACGTCGAGCGGCTGGCCGACGACGGTCGCGGCCTGGAATCCCGAGCGCTGTTCGTAGGTTGGATTGACTTCGAGGATCCGCGCGGTCTTCGCATCGGAAATGACCAGCTCGTCCAGGCTGCCTTCGAAGACAAATTGATATTTGTCGACGCCGCCGGATTTCGTCGCGACTTCAACCGGCCCGCGCGTGACGCCCAGCACCTGGCGAATCCGGGCGATCGCCTCGGCGCCATCCACCGGGCAGCGCAACCAGTCGACCACCCCAGGCGGCATGCGCGACCAGTCCCAGACGCGTTCGGCGGCATCGGCGGGCAGCAGTCCGATCACCGGCACGCGCGCCAGCCGCGGGTCGCCCTTGAGCTGGGTACAGAACGCGACGGCCTCCTTGGCGACGCCCGCGAATTCGATCAGAACCACATCAATATCCGGATCCTGATTCAGGAACGACATCGCCTGCGGCAGATCTTTTGCCGTGTAAACGGCATCGAATTCCTGGCCATCGAGGCTGTCGAACAGCACGCGTCGATCGTCGCGATTCGTCACGACCACGAGTACCGAACCATGTCCTTTCTCGTCGCGCGCCATCAAATTACCCAGCGACCGTCGCGCAAACGCGGTCGCGTTGGCGTCACTCGTTCGTGACTGAGATGCTCGGTGAGTTCTTCCAGGCTGTCCGGCATGACCATCGCATTGCCGATGAAAACCACCTTGCGCTCGTTGCCGCTGCGGCTGCGGCCGATCTGGCGCAGCAAGCCGGTATTCGGCGCGCGCAGATGCCCCTCAACTTCAGTAAATAGATAAATACCGAAATGCATGCTCTGCATGATGTAGCGCAGCGCATCGGCCATCCGTTTGGAACCGGGAACGCGCATTTCGCTCTCGCGCAGCGAACTGATGCCCACTTCCTCCTGCCACTGGTAGATCGACTGTCCGCTGCGCAAGGCGAACTGGCGAAACTGGGTCAGAACGTCGGCAACGTTCGACGTTTCGACCACGATCAGGCTCTGCTTCGACGCAATAATGCGATCGAACAGGCGTGCACTGACCGGTATCTCCCCATTTTCAGTGTCCAAGCAGAATCGTGCCCTCGGAATCGTCAACTACCATAGTGCCACGTCTGCGCATTGACCAGAGGCAACGCTTGCCCGGATTATAGCCCGACCGTTCCCGAGGCAGCGCCCGCCATCATGTTTGAAGGTCTGCGATTTTCCCATTGGCGCACCGAGCGCGGCGACGACAACATCGTCATCCTCAGCTTCGATCGCGCCAATGCCACGGTCAACACCCTGGCCCGTGCCGTGCTCGACGAGCTCGCCGAGATCATCGAACGCCTCAGCATCGAACCGCCGAAGGGCGTAATCGTGCGCTCGGCAAAACCGGCGGGATTCGTCGCCGGCGCGGATATCCGCGAGTTCGAGCAGTACGAGAAATCGGGCTCGGTGCTCGATGCCATCGAAAATGGCCAGCGTGTGTTCGAGCGGCTGGCACGCCTGCCCTGCCGCACGGTCGCGGCAATTCATGGCCATTGCATGGGCGGTGGAACCGAACTGGCGCTGGCGTGCCGCTACCGCGTCGCCAGCCGCGATCCGTCCACACGTATCGGTTTGCCCGAAGTCAAACTCGGGATATTTCCCGGATGGGGAGGCAGTTCGCGCCTGCCGTACCTGATCGGTGCACCTGCAGCCCTGGAAATGATGCTCACCGGCCGCAATGCATCGGCAGAAAACGCCAGGGCGATGGGTCTGGTCGATGCACTGACCTCACCGGAACTGCTGGTCGACAAGGCGCGCGAGCTGATTCTCCACCCACCGACGCGCAGCCTGAAGCAACGTGCCACAGCCTGGGCGACCAACTGGTGGCCGACACGGCAAATTCTCGCTCAGGTGATCCGCAAGCAGACCGTGGCCAAGGCCAATCCTTCCCACTACCCCGCCCCGTTCGCGCTGATTGAAACGTGGCGGCGCGGCGGTTCGATCGGTCAACGCCTCAAGAATGAAGCACGCGCCGTCGCCAAGCTGGCGCAGACCCCGACTGCGCGCAATCTTGTCCGCGTCTTTTTCCTTCAGGAACGCCTCAAGAGCCTTGGCAGCGGCGGCCACGCAATTGAACATGTGCACGTTGTCGGGGCCGGCGTGATGGGCGGCGACATCGCTGCCTGGTGTGCGTTTCGCGGCTTCAATGTGACCTTGCAAGACCGCGAAATGAAATTCGTGCAGCCGGCACTGGATCGCGCCACCGAGATGTTCACCAAACGCCTCAAAACCCCGGAGAAAATCAAACCGGCGTTGGAACGATTGCGTGCAGACGTCGAAGGCACCGGCGTTGCCAAGGCCGATCTGGTGATTGAGGCTATCTACGAAAACCTCGAGGCCAAGCAAGACCTGTATCGCAAAGTCGAGCCTCAGTTCCAGGAAAACGAATTGCTTGCGACCAACACGTCAAGCATTCCGCTCGACGCACTGTTGACCGCGGTGTCGCGCCCCGGACAATTTCTTGGGCTGCACTTTTTCAATCCAGTCGCCATGATGCCGCTGGTCGAAGTCGTGACCCACGATGCGCTCGATGCGGAATCAACCCGACGCGCTCTCGCGTTCTGCAAGGCGATCGACAAACTGCCTGTGCCGGTGAAGAGCTCGCCGGGTTTCCTGGTCAACCGTATCCTGATGCCTTACCTGCTCGAAGCCATGACCTTGTACAGCGAGGGCGTACCGGGTCCCGTGCTCGACAAGGCCGCCAAGAAATTCGGCATGCCGATGGGCCCGATCGAACTGGCCGACACGGTGGGTCTCGACGTTGCGGCATCAGTCGGGAAAATTCTCGCCGAATTCCTCGGATTGGATATTCCCGCCGGTCTCGCAAACCTGCTGGAATCGGGCAAACGCGGCAAGAAGGACGGACAGGGCTTCTACGTTTGGCAGGATGGCCGCGCCGTCAAGCCGGAAGTTGACCCGAACTATCGCGCGCCTGACGACATCACCGAGCGAATGATTCTGCCGATGCTCAACGAATCCGTAGCCTGCCTCGCCGAAGGCGTTGTGGAGAATGCAGACTTTCTCGATGCCGGGGTGATCTTCGGCACCGGTTTTGCCCCGTTCCGCGGCGGACCGATCCAGCATATCCGCAGCGAAGGCGCCGACAAGGTACGCAGCCAACTCGAGGCTCTCGCTTCGAAATACGGCAAGCGATTTGCGCCGAAGGCCGGCTGGGACAATCCCACGCTGCGGGCGTAGCAGACCGAACCTGCCATTCGGGCGGCTACCACCGCCCGAAATCCGACCCTCGCCGCAGAACGAGCGGCGCGTCGGCATCGGTCCAGCGGTTAAACAGACAGACCCGCTCGACGGAACGCCACTGTCACATCTGGCGGAACAGGTGCAGGTAATTCCGGCTCACCGGCAACACTTCACTGCGGCCTTTCAGGTGGATGGCGGCAGTTTCGTTGTCGCCGCGGTCGACGTGCTCGATAGCACGCAGGTTGACCACCACCGCCCGGTGAACTTGTACAAAGTGGTCGGAGTCCAATTGTGCAGCGATTTCCTTGAGCGGTGTCTTGATCAGGGCCTCACCGGGTTTTCCTCCATCGCCTCGCCAAGCGATACGTGTGTATTTTTCGTCGGACCGCAGGAAATCAATTTCATCGACATCGATGAGACGCACGGTCTGGCCTACGGATGCGCGTATCCAGCGCAGCGTGGTCGGCGCGGCGATCTTGCGCAGACGCATTGCGAGCTGTTCGATCAGAGCTTCCGTATCGGGAGCCGGATGCGCTGCGCGCAAGCGTCCCTGCAGGCGCGCGACGGTGTCGGCCAGGCGATCCGGTTCGACCGGCTTTACCAGGTAGTCCAGTGCGCCGTGTTCGAATGCCTGCACGGCGTACTGATCAAAGGCGGTAACGAAGACCAGGTGTGCGCGCCGACCGATGTATTGCGCCGCCTCGACACCGGACAACCCGGGCATGTGCACATCGAGAAAACACATGTCGGGCCGCAAGGCTTCGAATTGCTCGACTGCCTCCCGTCCATTGCGCGCCTGCGCAACAATGCTCAACGCAGGCCATGCGTCCGCAAGCAGGCGACTGAGCGCATTGCGCAGTAGAGGTTCGTCATCCGCGATCAGTGCCGTGGGCCGCGGCATAGTCATGTGGCGCCTCGTCGTGCGGGAAACTCCAGTTCCGCACATACGCCGCGTGGTGCAAGAGCCGTCAGGCGCAATTGCGCATCGCCGCCGAAGGTCAGCTGCAATCGTTCGAGCAGGGTCGTCAGACCTGTGCCAAGGCCCGCCGTGTTCTGCCGCAGCCCTACGCCGGTGTCGATGACGCGCGCGATACATCGCCCACTTTTTTCTAAAATACAAATTTCGATGCGGCCGCCCTTCTCGCTGGGATCGATGCCGTGGCGGACCGCGTTCTCGACCAGCGTCAGCAAAGTCATGGGCGGCACATTGAGCGAGAACAGCGACTCTTCGGCGTCCAGCACGAACTGCAGGCGATCCGGCATGCGCATGTGCATCACCTCGAGATAGGCGCGCACCAGTTCGAGTTCCTGACCCATCGTCGTAGCTGACTCCTGCAAACGCGGCACTGCGGCGCGCAAATAGGCAATCAGACTGTTGAGGACGGCAGATGCCTGCGGCGAGCCCGAATCCACCAGCTCGCGCACATTGGCCAATGTATTGAAAAGGAAGTGTGGCTCGACCTGCGCCTGCAGCAATCGCAGCCTTGCGTCCAGTGCCTTGCGCTCCAGTTCGCTGCGCTCCAGCGCGAATCCCAAAGCCTGGCGCTGCGCTTCGCCGTTGATGTGTCGTACCAGCGCGGTGACCGCCATCCATGGCGCGACAAGCAGGCCGAGCACGGTCATCGATGCGAAGCCCGAAAGGCGTTGCGAGTTGTGCCAGAACATCACGGGATCGTCCAAGGTCGTGGCGATGTACGCAACGAAAGCACCCGCCGGCATCGCAAAGGCTACACCGACGATCTGCCATGCCCAGCGTGACAACCAACGCGGCAAACGGGCGGGCCACTCTTCGAACCAACCAAAGGCGAGCAGCGCAAGCAGTCCGACAAAAAGCCAACGAGCCAGCAGCAATCCATACGAGGCATGCCAGCCAGGACGCATGACGATGCTGGCAATCAGGCTCGCCAGCAGTGTGGGTCTCAGGCGACGCCAGGAAAGCAGCCGCGCAACTCCGGACGTCCGGATGCGATCGTGAGAACGAACCATGTCGTCAGGATAGTCCCGTTGGACGATTGGCAGGGACGCAACACCGCGCGAGCTCGACACCTGTGCGATGACTGCATCGATAAATGGCACTCGAACCATAATGTGCTTTTTTCATTCGTGAACTCCAGTCGCGGCCATCCCTGCGGGATCGGCATGCGTGGGCGTCTGAAAACCCTTCGCGATCAACCACACCGCAAGCGCAAGCTGTGCCACTCCCAACGGAGCCAGCAATGCAAAGCGGATCGGTGCGCCGAACACCGGCATCGCAACAGCGACGAGCATGAGCAGCGCGGCCGCCAATCCAAACGCCGCGAGCGCTCGGGCAACAAGCGAGAAGCGCAACAACAATCCATAGAACACGCAGAGCGTGCCGCAAACAGCGATCAGGTTCATGTAGTGCGCCCAATGTCGGATCGAGCCGACCACGACTGAAGCGGTCTGCCATCGATCGACATCGGCAGAACCGGCTGCAACGAACGCCTGGCTCAATGACAGCATCGAGAGGATGGAAATCTGTTCGACGCCGGTCAGCACGAATCCGGCCGTCGCCAAGACGACCAGCCAGATCGACATCGATTTGCTGTGACGGGAAAATACCCGCCAACCCGCGATCGCTACGCCGATCGACATTGCGCTGGTGAGCAACCCGATCATCACGGCCCAGCCGATGTTCATGGCATGCGCAGAAGCATTCGCGAGGAAACCCGGCGGTGTCTTCATCGCCGGCGCTAGCAGAACAAAGTTTACAATGGGTCCACCGACGCCCTGCAAAAGAAACAATGCAGCAATCACGCGGGCGGTGCCCAGTTCGGTTTTCATTCGTGCCTCCGGGATCGATCACTCTGCGACCGCTTGCGGGCAAAAGTACCAGCATTCCGCAGCAAGGCAACCACGTGCCGAATGATGCTTCCGCGACGCTGACCGCGCCTGTCGGGGTGAGGACCACGCGCAAGGCCCCACCGTGAGTGATGAGAATCGCCGACGGAGCATCGATCGAAACAGACAGATTGCGGCGATGGTCACGGATTGCCGGGTTACGAGGCGTGATCGTGTCACGGCGGCGCCAGCGGTCACTTTCATGCCAACGCCGTTCATCCTGCAGCAGCGCGTTTCAGGCATCGGATTCCGTCTTCCGTCGCAACGGGCTTTGCAGCAGGGGCGCGTTGCGCAACAGTGCACCCATGATACTCATCCACATTGTTGCCGGCTTGCTGGCACTTCTCTCCGGAGCCATCGCATTGTTTGCCGCGAAAGGCTCCACCGTGCACCGCAGGAGCGGACTGGTGTTCGTCGCAGCGATGCTGGCAATGACATCCACCGCAGTGATCATTGCGGTCTTCCTGAGGCCGAGCCGGGTCAACATGATGGCCGGAACACTGACGTTCTACCTCGTCAGCACCGCCCTGCTGGCTGTGCGGCGCACCGTTGAGCAGTCGAGACGTTGGCTGATCGGATTCATGCTGTTGGCAGTCTGCGTCGCGGGATACGCGTTCGCGCTCGGCATCGAAACACTGAACAGTGCCCCTGGTAAAGGAGCGGGAATTCCCGCCCCCATGTTATTCATGTTTGGAACCATCGGCCTGCTTGGCGCGCTGCTGGACGCTCGACTGTTGTGGGTTGGCAGTATCCAGGGAGCCCATCGCATTGCACGGCATTTGTGGCGAATGACGTTCGCGCTGTGGATCGCCACGGCCTCGTTCTTCCTTGGCCAATCGAAGTTCTTCTCCGCTGCGATTCGCCAATCGGGTCTGCTCGCTATTCCGGTCTTGCTCGTGCTGATCCTGCTGATCTACTGGCTGGCACGTACCCTCGTCTTCAAGCGGCGACCGCATCGATCCGAGACATCATCGGTCGGTAACGGCAATGCCGGCGCAGCCTGAAGGATTCGCGCTATCGTCGCGGCAGACAAACCCATTTCGCCAATGTGGCGCAATGATGAGGCGGAATTCATGATGCGCCGACGCTTGAAGACCGCAGCCAAGGTGATCACCGCCATCCTCGCAGTGCTCGCGGCGCTGGCGTTCATCGCTGTGCATCAAACGTTGCCGTTCGAGCCGCCGCTGCCCGGGACCATCGAACATGGCGTCATGGAACACGACGGCCGGACGCGCAGCTGGATAGCCTACATACCTGCGGCGCCGTTGCACCATCCCGCGATCGCAATGGTGCTGCACGGCTCAATGGGGACGGCGGCACAGGCGCGACAAGTTTTCGGATACGACGTTGATCGCCTCGCCGAGGTGAATGGATTCATCGCGGTCTACCCGCAGGGTTATCAGGGTCACTGGAATGACCTTCGCGTGCAGGGACCCTTCGCCGCGAAACGTGAAAATGTGGACGATGTCGGTTTCCTGCATACACTCGTCGAACGCCTCGTCAAGGATCATGACTCAGACCCAACGCACGTCTATGTGACTGGCGTATCGAATGGCGGCCAGATGACGCTGCGGTTGGCCTTGCAGACGCCAGCGTTCGCCCGGGCTTACGCCGTCGTCGTCGCAAGCCTGCCCGCAGCGGGCAACATGGCAATCACTCCCAAAGGGGTGCCGGTATCCATGCTGCTGATGAACGGCAGCGCCGACCCCTTCAATCCCTGGGAAGGTGGCGATGTCGCGCTATACGGCGTATGGGGAAATCGCGGCCCCGTGCTTTCAGCGAGCGCCAGCATTGACTATTTCCTCGCGCTCGACGCTCTCAACGGGCCCCCATCAGTGACCCACTACCCAGACGCCGATCCGAGCGACGGGAGCACGGCCGATCAACAACGCTGGATGGCACCCGGCCATCGCAGCGTGGCGCTGATTCGCATACAAGGCGGCGGGCATGGCGTTCCTCACCCCGCCACCTACGGACCGCGCCTGCTTGGAAATTCGAATCGCGACCTGCATGCGGCAAATGTTATTTGGGACTTTTTCCAGGCATCGCCATAGGAACGCGCGCTCCGCCTGGCGCTCGCGAAATCTGATCGACGCGCAGCGACGACAGATCCCGGGACTTGCCGGGATATCGGGTCGTGAAGCAGAGTTCGCGAGATGCATCAAGCCCGCCGGCGTGTCGACGCAGCTTGGCCCGCCGCGCGCGCAATGGCGCACCACCCAGAACGCGGCTTGCCGCAGAATTCACAATTGCCGCGACCTGACGATTCCGAAGCAAATCCATGCTTCGGCCCGACAAGCCCATAAATACACAATCGACCGACGGGTTTGATGCGGCAACGGCAGCGAAGAATGGCCTCTCGCTAGTTGCCGTACAGTCCGCCGTGCTTCATGTCCGAATCGTGCATGTATTTTCGCGATTCGACGCGCTCGTGCTCGCGGTTGGCGAACGTCTCGCAACGCAGTTCACGCCGATGTGATCCGATCGGTGCTTCTTTGAGACAGATGATCCTATTTCCGTCTTTTTTCGTAAGGATGGCATTGACGTCTTCCTGCGCCACGAGCAGGCGTCCCTTCTGGTCGGGACTCAACGTGTCCAGCGATTCCGCGCCACCAAGCAATGTGGAAATCTCGTCGAGACGGCGCTCAATGATCTTGCGCTCGGCCGCCGTGACAAATTCCCAACGCTCGCCCGCTTTCATTTGCGCAAGGATTGCTGCGGACTGACCATCGAAACTTTCCTTGCTGGCCGCACGCAGCGCCGGATCCGGCTTCTGGTCGGCCATCGCCAGCGGGCTGACCGCACTCGCGCACAGCATCAGTGTGAATGCCACCATCAACTTCTTGATCGAACGCATCGAGGAATTCTCCAGTGGTACCCAATCGACAATGACACCCTGAGACGCCGTATCCGCCTTGCACCGAGCCATGTCCTCAGTGCCACTCATCCGGACTGGTAACTGCCTTGCTGGCAAAATATACACGCGAACTCGCCAAAATCCACCGCTGCAACCTGGCTCGTACTGCTTCCCAGGATCGGGACATCGGGTCGATTATCGGCCGGATGGCGCGGTCATATTACCTCCGCCGATCACGTCATCCGATCCGGAAATGTTGCGAGGATCGCTCATCCAGCCGAGTACTGGCGATTGGCACTTGCCGTTAACGCAGCAGGCCACCGCAATCGTCAGTGTGCGGCCACGGAAACCTGATTCAGGATGGACTTGTTCATTTTTACAACCACGCCCACGCTGCGTCCGGCCAGGTTCGCCACGCTGTATTGCGCTGAACTTCCGAGCAGCTGTGCGACTTCCGAGAGACTGAGGCCATAGTCGCTTTCCAGCCATCGCGCCATGCCGGTCGTCGCGGCGCGCGTGGCGTCATCCAGCGAACCTGCCTGACCGAGCACCATCAGCTGGGTTGGCGATTCCACACGCGGCATCGTGATGGATTTGCCGTGCAGGACATCGACAGTCAACTCGACATCCATCGAGGTCTCCAGCGCGTACTGGGATGTTTCGCCGTCGCCCTGAAGCGCGTGAGCATCGCCGAGATACAATAGCGCGCCAGGCTGATAGACCGGCAAATACACGGTATTGCCTTCGACGATGTCGTTGAAATCCATATTTCCACCAAAGCTGCCGGTATCGCCCGTGGAGAGTGGCGCGGAGCCGAATCCTGGCGCGACGCCCAGCCCGCCGAGCATCGGCCGCACGGGAACGACCAGCGATTTCAACGCGGCGCCGGGATTTTCCAAACGCGCCGTACCCTGCTCGCGATCCAGGATCCATCGCACCGCCTTGCCGAGACGGGTCGCATCGCTGGCCAGACGCGGTGTCAACGCCCGACTGACAATGCTGTCGAGGCTGTCGGCGTAGTCTCGATTCAAGCGCAGCCGATTGATACGGATGACGAGCGTGTCTCCCGGCGCAGCGCTAGCCACGTAAAACGGTCCGGTCTGTGGATTGCCGAACAGCGCACGTGTCACGCCCTGCTCGTCAACACCACCCGAGTCGATCGTGCTGGTGTGCACGGTGTCGCCTGGCCACAATGTCAGCACCGGTTTGCGATGCGGCGAGAATTCGTTGGAATAGTCGGTCGGCTTGAATTCGACCCTGCGCGGCGGTCCCGCCGGCCTTGCCGGTATTTTTCGCGCTGTAAAGGTGTGAACAATACGGCGTGACGGATGATTGCTGTCCGGCATGTCGACCAAACCCTGGATGGATTCACCTCGCACGGTTCCGCTGAACGCTTGGCGCGCCGCGTCCGCGTCGGTGACGGCGAAACGGACCGCTGAGCCGCTGCGGACGCCGACCAAGGCATTGCCGTCCAGCGTACCCGTCAGGGCTTGTCCCTCGCGGGCGAGCTCCAGTGCCTGATATGTCGTGTTACCCCACAGGTCCGTCTGAACCAGCCAACTTTCGAGAGTTGTCGCATGGCTCGGCCACGCCATGCAGCTCGCAGCAATAACAAAAAATGTCTTCAGCATGGTGAATTCCTGGCAGTCGAATTCCTCCAGGATGCACAAGCACGCCAATTGGTCTCAGGCGAATCGCTCGAAGCAACCTGGCCGGCACAGTCCAGCATCCGCGGCACCGCGGTGCACCGTGCCGGTGGCAGGAGTGCATCTCATCACGCGTCCGCTTGCCGAGGTGGAAAACCCGCATGTGCGCGCGTCGACGCCCACGCATGCAGGCGAGTGGCATCGACGAGCGTGACTCCGTTCCATTCCGCTGCCGACGGTCAGTTCGCCAGGGTGGCGCAATCGATCACGAATCGATACTTGACGTCGCTCTTGAGCATCCGCTCGTACGCTGCATCGATCTCTTGTACGGTGATCATTTCGATGTCCGCGACGATGCCCTTAGCCGCGCAAAAATCGAGTATTTCCTGCGTTTCGGCCAGCCCACCGATCAGAGAGCCGGCAATGGCACGACGCTTGAAGATCAGGTTGCCAACATTCGGGGTCGGATGCGGGTGCTCCGGCACGCCGACCAGCACCAGAGTGCCATCGCGCTTAAGCAGTGTTGTATACGAATCCAGGGAATGACTGGCAGCGACCGTATCGATGATGAGATCGAAACTTCCCGCATGCGCGCGAAGGTTTCCCTCATCGCGAGTCACGACCACTTCGCTGGCGCCGAGATCGAGCGCATCCTGACGCTTGCTCTCGGAGGACGTGAAAGCGACGACATGCGCACCCATCGCGTGCGCGATCTTGATGCCCATGTGTCCGAGTCCACCGATGCCGACGATCCCGACTTTCTTACCGGGTCCCGCATTCCAGTGCCGCAGTGGCGAATAGGTCGTGATACCGGCACATAACAGCGGTGCGACAGCTGCCATCTGCTCGGCAGGATGACGAATTTTCAGTACAAACCGGTCATCGACCACGATTCGCTGCGAATAGCCGCCCAGCGTGTGACCCGGTGCATCGTTTGTCGGACCGTTGTACGTTCCCACAAATCCATTCTCGCAGTACTGCTCCAGACCCTCGGAGCAAGTTCCACAATGCTGGCAACTTCCGACCAGACAACCCACACCGACACTATCGCCAACCTTGAAGTGAGACACCTCGGAACCTACTGCCGTGACTTGGCCGACAATCTCGTGTCCGGGCACGCAGGGATAAAGCGTGCCGCCCCATTCGGAACGCACCGTATGCAGGTCGGAATGACAGACACCGCAATAGGCGATGTCGACCTGCACGTCACGCGGCCCGGGAGCGCGACGTTGTAAATCCATGGACACTAGCGGTTGGTCAGCAGCGTGGGCGCCGTAGGCTCTGGTGGTCATTCGATCGTTCCTGAAAGTCGGGATGTGGATCATTGAGGTCATCGCCAGATGCCGGCCGGATGCGC
>JBDTLV010000066.1:0-27364 GCA_039934615.1 Tahibacter sp. | reverse complement strand
GAGAGGGCAAGGGGCGAGGGGGCGACGTTGGACCCGCCTTGCCGTTGCAGCAAAGCCAGAAACGCCGAGCCACGCTCAGCCAGCCCTTTGCCCCCGACGCTGTCAGGAAAGAGGGCCAAACCGACGATGACGCCCCGTTCTCCGCGATCGGCCGAGCCCAGGTCGTCGAAAAAGTCGGCCCGCCCAGCCGCAATTTGCGGCCCAAGCCATCCTTTCCCGTACAATCCGCAGTTCGCTGTCGTTACGAGAGTTCCATGAGCGCGGTTTCCGAAGTTCTGGTGCGCCAGCTGCTGGCCACTTTCATCGATCCCCACACGGGGTTGGACCTGGTGAAATCCGGCGCGGTGCGCGGTGTCGGCGTCGATGGCGCACGGGTTTCGGTCGATGTGCTGCTGCCGTATCCGGCGCTCGGCTGGCAAGCCACGCTCAGCGCAGCGCTGAAGTCTTTGCTCGAAGCCGATCCGGCGATCGAGAGCGCGAGCATCAGCGTCGCCTGTCGCGTGCATGCGCATCAGGTGCAGAAAGACCTCTCGCCGCTGCCCAAAGTGAAGAATGTACTGGCCGTTGCCTCGGGCAAGGGCGGGGTCGGCAAATCCACCACCGCGATCAATCTGGCACTGGCACTCAATGCCGAAGGCGCCAGCGTCGGTATCCTCGACGCCGATGTGTATGGCCCCTCGTTGCCATTGCTCAGCGGCACGCACGGCAAGCCGGACAGTCCGGATGGCCAGAACATGTTGCCGCAGCGCAATCATGGTCTGCAGATCATGAGCATCGGTTACATGATCGAAGACGATACGCCGGTGATCTGGCGCGGTCCGATGGTCACCCAGGCGCTCATGCAGCTCGCCACGAATACGCTGTGGGAAGACCTTGATTACCTGATCATCGACTTTCCGCCTGGCACCGGCGACATCGCCCTGACCCTCGCGCAACGCATACCGATGAGCGCGGCGGTTATCGTGACAACGCCGCAGGACATGGCGCTGATCGACGCGAAGAAGGCCCTGCGCATGTTCGAAAAAGTCGAAGTGCCGGTGCTTGGCATTGTGGAAAACATGTCGACGCATATCTGTACACAATGCGGTCACGAGGAAGCGATCTTCGGCAGCGGTGGCGGCGAGCGCATGGCCGCTCAATACGATGTGCCGCTGCTCGGTGCCTTGCCGCTGGACATGCGCATCCGCCGCGAGGCAGACGCCGGCACCCCGACTGTGGTGGCCGACCCGGACGGCGAACTGGCTGCACGCTACCGCGATATCGCGCGCAAGGTCGCCGGTCGTCTTTCGCTGCAGGCGCGCAACAAGACCATCCAGTTCCCGAAGATCGTCGTGCAGAATACCTGAGGATTGGAGCGAGGAATGGAGAGTCGGGAATGGGGAATCGCATGACGGAACCATTCGTCGCGTTCGATCTCCACACCCGCCATCCACTCCGCGAACGCGTGAGACCACCCGCTCTTCCCATTTCCAATTCACTATTCCCGGCTCCCAAGACATGAGCATCAAATCCGACAAGTGGATTCGCCGCATGGCGCAGAGCCACGGCATGATTGAACCGTTCGAACCGGGTCAGGTGCGCCAGAATGCGTCCGGCGGTCGGCTCGTCTCGTACGGCACGTCGAGCTATGGCTATGACGTGCGCTGCGCGGACGAATTCAAGATATTCACGAATATCAATTCCACCATTGTGGATCCAAAGGCGTTCGATTCGCGCAGTTTCGTCGACGTCAAAAGCGACGTGTGCATCATCCCGCCGAATTCGTTTGCCCTCGCGCGCACCGTGGAGTTCTTCCGCATCCCGCGCAAGGCGCTGGTGATCTGCCTGGGCAAGTCCACGTACGCGCGCTGCGGCATCATCGTCAACGTGACGCCGCTGGAGCCGGAGTGGGAAGGGCATGTGACCCTGGAGTTTTCCAACACCACGCCGCTGCCCGCGAAGATCTACGCGAACGAAGGCGTGGCGCAGATGCTGTTCCTCGAATCCGATGAGGAGTGCGAGACGAGTTATGCCGATCGCGGCGGAAAGTACCAGGGCCAGCGCGGCGTTACGCTGCCCAGAACCTGAGTCAGCGATCAGAAACCATGTTGCCGGTCCGCGCGAAACATGCGGCGGAGCGGTGTTACGCTTGTATTCTTGGCAAATGTTGAGGATTTTACCGATGCGTCGAATTGCCCTCGTTCCTTTCCTGCGAGCTGTCGCGCTCGCATCGCTGACGGTTGTTGCGCTCGCATCCTGCGGCGGCAAGGTCAGCTCGCGTTCCAACACGCAGCCGGCGACGAACATTCCCGCCACGTTCGACATGACCCTGCTGGCCGACAAGGACGGGCAGTTCGACATGGACGGTGCGACGCTGACCGAGGAAGACGTCAAGGGCAACCTGCGCTATCGCGTGGACCAGGGCAATCCCGTCAAGACGATCCTGCTCAAGCGTGCCGAGAAGCAGAAGGTCAGCACCCGCCATCTTCAGGGGCTTGGGCGCATTGGCATGGAACTGCACATCCAGGCCTTCGTGCAGGAAAAGCCCAATCAGGAAATCGCCGAAATTCGCGTCGATGCGGCAAAGTGACATACCAGGAGCAGCAACCATGAAAAGTACCTTTGTCGTATTGATCGCCGGCCTGCTGCTGAGTGCCGCTGCGACCGCGGGCGATGTGAAGAACGGCAATGCCTACATCAAGCCGGTCGAAACGGACCGCTTCGTGATTGGTGGCACGCCGCTGGGCAAGAACCTGCTGCTCGCGCGCCTGCAGGAACTCAAGGATTCCGAGCACATCACCGGGGTCGTGCTGAGGAACGCCGACAAGGCGAGCGGTGAGCATCGTCATCTGCTCAAGGTGATTTCCGAGTACCTCGAAATTGCTGCGTTCACCGAAGACGGCAAGAATCTCGCGCCTCTGGTGGCGGAATAGCCGACGCGAGCGCGCCAGCCCGACGCGGCACGATCGCGTCGCGGCTCGGGCACTTTTCCACGGCGGCGTGGTCAACCACGGATGGCTCCCGATTTTGCACGTGATATGACCCGTGTTTTTCTTTTGATCGGACTGCTGGCGGGATCCGCCCAGGCAGGTCCGCTGGACTGGGTGCAGACCCATCTGTTCGGCAAGTCCGATGAGCAGCCGACCCGCCTCGCGATGATCGATCCGGGGCCGATCGCGTTGTCTGCGGAGCGATCCGTGCAGTTCCAGGTCGGCGCTGATGCGCCCGAGGCGGAGTTACCCCGCGGACGCAGCCATTTCCGCCGCGTCGAGTTGGCCAGCGCCGTGCCCGAGGCGACGCTTCAGGTGCGCGTGCTGGCACAGGAAGCGGAAAAGGGCCGCGCCCGAACCGTGTTCAAACCCTTGTTGTACGTGCTCGATGACAACGGCGACGTGCGCGAAATCATTGCGATCGATCCGCTGCGCCTGGACATGCGTCCGTTTCAGCGCACCGAGTTGCGCGGATGTGCAAAAGTAAAGAACTTGCAGAAATTCCTGGTCGCGACGGAAGGCATCGAAGGCAAGGGTGCCTATGAGAGCGGTGCGCGCGATTCGGTCAAGGCGCCGACCCAGTACGGGTTCTACTATTCCACCGACGCGACCAAGATCAAGCTGCCGTTCGCGGCAACCGGTGAACTCGTGCTCAAGGTGAGCGCGACGCCGCCCCGCGACGCGCACGCCTGCGAGGCGCCGAAGGCGGAAGCGTCGCAGAATCCAAAAGGCGACAAAACCGAAAAGAACAAGGCTGGTTGAAGCGCTGATCGTTGCGAAGAGCGATCAGTGTGTGGCACCCGCAGCGATGCGTCGGTCCCGTCGCGTGCGCAATGCCGCTTCGAGCAAGACCTGCAGCGTCGCCACGACCGTGCCTTGCGCCAGACTCGGCGCTCCCGGATGCAAGGCTGCCTGCTCCGGCAGGAACGGGATATGCACGAAGCCACCGCGCACGTCAGGCGTATCGCGCAGCAGATGCATCAGGCCGTAGAACACGTGATTGCAGACAAAGGTGCCGGCCGTCTGTGAAATCTCGGTCGGCAGGCCGTTGCGCCGCGCAGCGGCCAACATCGCCTTGATCGGCAATGTGGAAAAATACGCCGCAGGGCCACCGCGCACGACGGGTCGGTCCACCGGCTGGTGGCCGGCATTGTCCGCGATGCGCGCGTCGTCGACGTTGATCGCGATGCGCTCGATACCGACCTGACTTCGGCCACCGGCTTGCCCCACGCAGAGCACCAGTGCCGGATCCGTGCGCGCGATGGCTCGCTTGAGGCTCGCGATTGAGTCGCGAAAGCGCGTCGGCAACTGAACGGTCGCGATGCGATGGCCGACGATTACCGAGCCGTCGAGCTGGCGTACCGCTTCCCAGGATGGATTGATCGATTCGCCGCCAAACGCATCGAAGCCGCTGAGCAGCAGGTTGGGCAGAGTGGACGTGTGGTTTTTCATCGGAATGCGAACAGCAGCATGAAGGCGATATTCGCCGCGAACAGTGCGAGCGCGGTGGGCCATTGCGCGAGAATCACGCCGTACGGATTCTTCAGTTCAAGCAAAGCCGACGGCACCATGTTGAAATTTGCCGCCATCGGCGTGAGTAGGGTGCCGCAATAGCCGCTGAGCATGCCGAGCGCGCCGAGCGCGGCAGCGTCGGCGCCATGGCTGCCGATCAACAGCGGCAGGGCGATGCCGCCAGTCATCACCGGAAACGCGGCAAACGCATTGCCCATGATCATCGTGAAGACCAGCATGCCGACCGCGTAGGCCAGCACGCAGGCAACGCGGCTGTCGACCGGAATCACGGCGGTCGTCACCGCGGCGATCGCATCGCCGACACCGGTGCTGAGAAAAACCGCGCCGAGCGCGGCCAGCAACATCGGCAGCACCGCTGCCCAGCCCATCGTGTCGAGCAACCGTCGATGCTCGCTCAGCGCGCGTGATACCGGCGCTCTTGTCACGCGCAGCGCGGCAATCAGCGCGATGCTGCAGGCGATCGCCAGGGCGACTAATGTGGAATTCTGAGCGGACAGAAGCGCGATGTCGCCGATCTTTAGCCATTTGCCGCCCAACGCGAGTGCGCCGGTGATCACCGCGATCAGCAGTGCGGGACCGAACAGACGGTGGCCAAGACGGTTCGCCGACGCGCGCCGCTCGGCGAGCTCGCCGGTGGCTGCTTCGACGCGCCGCAACCGACCGGTGCCAGCGAGCAGCGCGAGTACCAGCATGCCGACGCCGACACATTGCGCGGGCCAGCGGTTGCCCGCCTGATGGGCGCTGAGCACCGCATCGCCGCCGGCAAACACCGCGGCGAGAATGCCCCAGAACAGCGCATTGCCATAGTGACGTTCGCGCAGATTGAGCCACGCCGCTGCCGCGAGCAGCAGCGCAGCGAGATAGTACACATGGCTAACGGTCAACATGTGCACCATCCGCCGGCGTGATCGAGCCCTCGCTGCGGGCGAGGCGACGCTGCACCGCGAGGATGCGCAGTGCGTGGATCGCGAACGCCGCCAGCGCCGTGGGAATCGCCCACAGCGCGATTGATATCGGCTCGAGCGCGATGCCGCTGCGCGCGTAGAAGCCCTGAATCAGCAGCACCGCACCGATCGCGACGAACACATCCTCACCGAAGAACAGGCCGACGTTGTCGGTCGCCGCGGCCAAGGCCTTGACCTCCTCGCGCGCGCTGTCGCTGAGCGCCGGGTGCTGCCGTTCCGCTGCGCCCTCGGCCATTGGCGCCAGCAGCGGGCGCACGGTCTGCGGATGGCCGCAGACGTGCTGCAGCCCGATCATGCTCAGCAGCTGGCGCAAGCCCAGGTAGGCGATCAGCAGGCGGGCGAGGGTCAATCCGCGCAGGCGGGCAATCCACGCCTGCGCGTGCTCGCGCAGACCGGCGTACTCGAGCAGGCCAATGACTGGCAAGGTCAGAATGATCAGCAGCGGTGAGCGATTGGACACGAACGACTCGCCGAGCAGGGCGAGCAGATCGGGGATCGACAACCCCGCGGCGAGCCCGCTGACCACGCCAGAGGCGATCACCACGATCATCGCGTTGAGGCGCAAAAGAAAACCCAGTACCACGGTCGCCACGCCGAGCAAAGGCCAATAGTTCATGCGTGGACGGCTCCGTGCTGCATGGCAGAATCGCCGGCATGCGGCGCCGAAACGGGAATGCCCGCGTGATCCAGCGCGACGCGCAGGCTCTGCGCGAATGCGGCGGCATCGGGTTTGTCGCCGTGTACGCACAGGGTTCCGGCGCGCAGTTGCAGTGTGCTTCCGTTGAGCGCTTCCACGTTTCCGTAGCGCGCCAGTGCGAGTCCCTGCTCGACAGCGCCGTCGATGTCGCTGATCACCGCGCCGGTTTCGCCGCGGGGAGCGAGTGAGCCATCGGCGAGATAACGCCGGTCCGCGAACACTTCGCTACAGGTATACAAGCCCATGTCCTCGGCAATGTCCACGAGTACACTGTGCGATTGCGCATAGACGATCAGGCGGCGGTCGACCGATGCGATCGCTTGTGCGATCGCGTCGGCGAGCACTCGATCGGCGTAAACCATGTTGTACAACGCGCCATGCAGCTTGACGTGATGCAGTCGCGTGCCGGCAGCATGTGCAAAGGCGGACAGCGCGCCGACTTGATAGATCACCAGCGCATGCGCTTCATTCGCGCTGATCGCCATGCGGCGGCGACCGAATCCGGCCAGATCCGGCAGCGAAGGGTGCGCACCGATGGCGACACCGTGATGCACCGCGAGGGCCACGGTGCGTTCCATCGTGCCGGGATCGCCGGCGTGGAATCCGCAGGCGATATTCGCGGAACTGACGAACGGCATGACGTCGGCATCCTCGCCCATACGCCAGGCTCCGAAGGATTCGCCCATGTCACAGTTCAGATCGATGCTGCGCATGTCGTTCCGTCCGTCGCCTGAGAATTTCCGCTTCGAGTCGCACCAGTGCCTGTTCGCGCCGGACCAGGGCTTCGTGCGCACCGGGCAGATCGGTCAGGGTGAAGCGTACCGTATCACCGGGGCGGCGTTGCGCGAGTCGCGGCTGATCGACGGCGATCACGTGCGCGATACGCGGATAGCCCCCGGTGGTCGGACTCTCGGCCATCAGCACGATCGGCTGGCCACCGGGCGGCAATTGCACCGTGCCGGGCGCCACGCCGCTGGAGCACAGCTCGCGCGGCACGGCGAGGTGCAGGCTCGCGCCATCCAGGCGGACGCCGACGCGGTCCGAATCGACGCCGATGCGAAACGCCGTTTCGAGCAATTGGGATTTTGAGGCGGTATCCAGCTCTGCAAAATGCGCTCCCGGCAGCAGTCGCAGCACGGGTTGTTCGTCCGTATCGAACCAGGACGACGGATCCAGCGACCAGGTCGCATCTGGACGGCCGCGTTGCAAGTCACTGCGATCAGCGAGGGCATCCACCGCGAGCGGCAGCGCATCGCCAGCGCGCAGCGCGCGCGCATGCCAGGGCCCGATGCCGCCGTGCAGGTCCGTGCTCAAACTGCCGAGCACCGCGGCGAGGTCGAAGCCCGCGCGGATCGCCAGATAGCTGCGTGCACCGCGTGGCATCGCACCGAGTTGCAGCACGCCGCCCGCGGGCACGTCCTGCGCGCACCAGTGGCGCAAGGTGCGTCCGTCCAGGCTCGCGCTGAGCGGCGCGCCGGTGATCGCAATCTGCGCCGCGCGGTGAAACTGCAGGGTCGGACCGATCAGGCTGATCTCCAGCGCCGCGGTGTTGACCGGATTGCCGACCAGCGCGTTGGCCAGACGCAGGGCCACGGGATCCATCGCCCCGGCGCGACCGACGCCGAGTGCCGCGTGGCCGGGTCTGCCCAGATCCTGGATGCTGGTCAGCAAACCCGGTTTGATCACTGCGACGCTCATGATCCTTCCGCTATGCACAATGCGCGGTATTCATCGTTGTCCACAACGCGAAATCGCACCCGGTCACCGGGCGCCAATTTGCTCGCGGGCGACCGCCGCACGTCGAACATGGTCCACGGTGTGCGACCGATCAGATTCCAGCCGCCGGGCAGTTCGCGGGGATAAATGCCGGTCTGAGCACCGCCGATCGCGACCGATCCCGCCGGAACGCGCAGGCGTGGTTGTGCGCGACGCGGCGCGTGCAGTGCGACGTCGAGTCCGAGCAGGTACGCGAAACCCGGCGCGAAGCCGAGCATCGCCACCCGGTAGGTCGCGTCGCAGTGGCGCGCCATGACATCCGCCTCGCTGAGACCGGTGTGTGCGGCGAGTGCGGCAAGATCGGGTCCGAATTCGCCGCCGTAGCAGACCGGCACGACGATCAGCGCCGACGCGTCGTCCCGTTGCACGTCCGCTTCAACCGACAAGGCTGCACGCAACGCGTCTTCGCAGCGCTGCGCCGCATTGGCGCCTGATGCATCGGCCCACTGCAGCGCGTCGTAGTGCACCGCGAGGCTCGCGTAGGCTGGCACGATGTCACGGATACCGGGCAGCGCCGCGCGCTGCAGTTGCTGTGCGGCGGCGTATACCTGTGCATTGATCTGCGTGTCGATGCGCTCGCCGAATTGCAGCATCAGGACGCCGTCGCCGAGCGCTTCGATCGATACGTCGTCGAGGCGATTCACGCGCAGCGCGGCAAGGCCAGACCGGCGCGCAGCATGCCGAGCACACGATCGCGTTCCGAGTCCGAATACGCGTTGCGTTCACCCACGCCCCAGACCGGCCTTGGCCACGCCGCATCGCGCTGATAGCGCGCGATCACATGCACGTGCAGCTGCGCGACCACGTTGCCGAGTGCGGCAATGTTCATCTTGTCCGGTTTGGCGATCGCATGCAGCACGTGCGCAACGCGATTGATCTCATCCAGCAAGCGATGCTGATCATCCCGACCCAGCTCGGTCAGCTCGCGCAGACCGGCCTGACGCGGCACCAGGATCAGCCACGGAAAACGCGCGTCGTCCATCAACAGCACGCGCGACAATTCCAGTTCGCCGACCGTGTGGCAATCGGCGGCAAGGCGCGTATCGAGGCTGAAGGTTTCGTTGTCCATGGACATCACGCGGCTCCCGCCGTTGGCGTGGCCAGATGGCGCGCGAAGAATGCCAAGCTGCGCTGCAGTGCGAGTGCTGCCGAGGCGGGTTCGTAGTTTTCGCCGACCTCGCGATTGAATGCGTGCGAGGCGGGATACACATGGAATTCCGCCTGCGGCTGCGCCTCGCGATGTGCGGCGATATCCTGCGGCGGAATCAGCGAATCGCGCTCGCCAAAATGGAACAACAGCGGCGCCTGTGCCTTCTCGTGCAGGAATGGCACGCTGCGCGCACCGTAGTAGCTGACCGCCGGCAGGCCCAGTCGCGTTGCGGCGAGAAACGCGACGCTGCCACCCCAGCAGTAGCCGACCACGCCGATGCGTCCCGCCGAGGCGATGGCATTCGCGGCGCTGGCCACGGCGGCGACGGCGCGTTCGAATCCGACTTCCGCCGCGAGTGCGCGCCCGTGTGCGGTGCCCGCCGCGTCGTATTCGAGTTCGGCGCCGCTCTCTGCATAATCGAAAATGGCCGGCGCGATAGCCGTATAGCCGAGCGCGGCGTAGCGGTCCACGACACCGCGGATGTGCGCATTGAGGCCGTAGATTTCCTGGATCACCACGATGCCGCCGCGCGGTTCGCCGGTCGGATCGGCGCGCCAGGCGCCCATGCACTGCATCGTGTCGGTGGGAATCGTGAGGGAACTTCCCATGGCTGTTTCCGTCGTCCGCGATCGTTGGCTGGGACTATGCGAACCGCGTTCGTGGCTGTCAAATGATCGGATGGGCAGCATGGCGGATTCGACGTACGTCGCATCAATGGCCCGCTACTCCCACCAAATGGACAAGTCCACAAAAGCCAGGGTCCAGTCGGCATCGGGATGGCTGTCGCTGAACACGTGCGTGATCCACCAGCCACCGAGCCCGGCCGGAATGTTCGCGCCGTGATCGTTGACGCGGCACTCGGCGAGCGGTTCCTTCGATGCGTTGCACACGCGATAACCGATCGCGCCGTGCACGTCGGCCCACAGTGTGATTTCGTAATCCACGTCATCCTGCAGACGCGGACTACAGGTGGTTGCAAACAGCGCGTTGCCGTCGCGACGGAACGATTCGATCTGCACGACCGGTGCTTGCGGGCAGCCCTGCGGCGCGCCCGACACATTGCCGATGATGATGCCGCGACCCATCAGGCAGCCATCGAAGCTGGGCGTCGACGGATTGTCCTTGCGCCAGCGACCTGCGACGCCGATCGCCAGGTGCGCATCGGGTTCGGCGGTGAAGAATCCACCCGAGCGAAAACCGAAGCGCATGTGCTGCACCGTCGCGCCGTCCGGCGACGTTGCATCCTCAACCCCGAAGGCATCCGCCCCAGCGACGCCGCTACCGGGCGCGCCGCCGGACGCGGCGATCTGGATGCCGCCCGGTGCAATGACGCTGCACAAGCCTGCGTGCTTGATGAAGCGCCAGCTGCCGAGAGTGCCGCTCTGCATTGTGCCAAATTCCCGAATGCTATTTAGAGCACCGCGCGCGTCGCGCTCAAGCCTTGATCACACCGAGACGCTGCCCAACGCGGGTGAACGCCGCGATCGCGCGGTCGATCTGCTCCGGCGTGTGCGCCGCGCTGAGCTGGGTGCGGATGCGCGCCTGGCCCTGCGGCACGACCGGGTAGAAAAACCCGATCACGTAGATGCCTTCGGCGAGCAGTTCCTGCGCGAAGGCTTGCGCAAGCTTCGCGTCGTGCAGCATCACCGGCACGATCGCGTGCTGTCCGGGGCGCAGTTCGAATCCTGCCTGCGTCATGCCGGCACGGAAGCGCTGTGCATTCGCCTCGACCCGATCGCGCAATGTCGTGCTCGCCGAGAGCATCTCGAACACCTTGATCGATGCGGCGACCAGCGGCGGTGGCAAGGTATTGGAGAACAGATACGGACGCGAGCGCTGACGCAGCAGGTCGATGATTTCGCGCCGACCCGTGGTGAAACCGCCCGAACCACCGCCAAGCGCCTTGCCGAGGGTCGAGGTGAACACATCCACATCGCTCATCACGCCGTGCAGTTCAGCGGAGCCGCGACCGGTCGGACCGACGAAGCCAGTCGCGTGCGAGTCGTCGACCATCAGCAGCGCACCGTACTTTTTCTTCAGCGCGACGATCTCGTCGAGCTTGGCGATATAGCCGTCCATTGAAAACACGCCGTCGGTCGCGATCAGACGCGTGCGCTTGCCGGCCGTTTCCTGCAGATGCTTTTCCAGCTCCGCCATGTCGCCATTCGCGTAGCGCCGCCGCTCCGCCTTGCACAGGCGGATGCCATCGATGATCGACGCGTGGTTCAGCGCATCGGAGATCACCGCATCCGCTTCGCCAAGTATCGTCTCGAACAATCCACCGTTCGCATCAAAACAGCTGGTGTAGAGGATGGTGTCTTCGGTGCCGAAGAATTCGGAGATCTTCGCTTCCAGCTGTTTGTGCAGATCCTGCGTGCCGCAGATGAAGCGCACCGACGCCAGACCGAAGCCGTGCGTGTCCAGCGCGTCCTTCGCGGCGGCGATGATCTCCGCGTTGTCGGCCAGACCCAGATAGTTGTTCGCGCAGAAGTTCAGCACTTCGCCGCCGCCGGCGGTGCTGATGGCTGCCGATTGGGGCGTGGTGATCACGCGCTCGGTCTTGTACAGGCCTTGCTCGCGGATGGCATCGAGCTCGCCGGCGAGGCGGTCGCGCGCGGGATAATCCATGGCGGGTGTCCATCGTTCGGGAAAACGCCATTGTCCGCTTTTCACGGACGCGACGGAATCCGCATAAGCCCGGTCTCAGCGTTCGTAAGCGCCCGCGTCGATCATCGCGCCTTGCACGCGCGGATTCGCGTCGAAATCCAGCTCGCCGACCACCGCCGCGCCGAGGTTGGTGCCGGCGCCGACCGCGGGTGAGGTGGCGGGCACGTGCAAATCGGGCGTTGCGGTGTTCACCAGCTGCGGATCCGCGTAGTTGCCGTGCAGTTCCTGCGACGACGCGTTGCGCAGCGCCGTCAGGCTCGCGCGGCTGACGCCTTTCCAGATCCAGCTTGGCGGATCGCCGCCGGTTTTGGAAAAGTACAGGTTGTAGTCCAGCGTCGCGGGTGTGCCGGCCTCGTTGGTATAGGCGTTCAGCAGCAGGCCCTGTGTATCGGCGACGACCAGATTGTTCGCGAAGCGGTTGTTGCTCGCATGGTACTGGATCTGCAATTCGCCGCTGCCGGTCGCGATTCGGTCATTGTATAAAAGCGTGTTGTTGACGATGTCGCAGGCGGTGGTGCCGCCGACGCTGTTGTCGTAGCCGCCGATCGAAATTCCGGCGGAATTGCCGAAATACACCAGGTTATTGCGCGCGGTCACGTTGCTGGTCGTGCGGCCGGAATGCTCGCTGGCCAGCTCGATGCCGAGATCGACGTGATGGATGCGATTGCGCTCGATCAGGATACGCGTACCACCGTCGACGTAGATGCCGTCCGCGGCGTATTGGTTGCCGTAGGCGGGATTGCCGAACGAAGTGATGTTCCACACTTCGTTGCCGCGGATCACCCCGTCGCGTGCCTGGTCAAAACTCGCATTCGGCGAAACCCCTTCGAAACCGATGGCGCCGATGCCGATGTTGTTGGTGTCGTGTACGCGGTTGTCGCTGATCGTCCAGAATTCCACATTGCCGTCCAGCGACAGCGATTCGCTGCAGCCCAGGGTCAGATGATCCAGTTCGTTGTTGCCGACCAGCAGGTTGCGGATCGATGCGGGCGCTGCGCTGCCGTCGACCTTCAGGCCGAACGCATTCGCGGCGCAGCCGGCGCCGGTGTTCGCGATGTCGTGGATGTGATTGGATGTCAGGGCGATGTCCGTGCCGGCGCCGCTGACATAGATGCCGATCGGCACCAGCGAGGTCGACGTCGTGCGGAAGTTGCGGATCTCCAGACCGCGCACGCCGACAAAACTCTGGTCGATCGCGGTCACCAATCCCCATTGTCCATTCGGTACGCCGAGTCCGGTGCCGTCGACGATCGCCGTTTCGCCAGGAAAGCTGCGCAGCACGATCGGACCCGCGCTGACGTTGCCAGAGCGGGTCAGTTCGACCACCTCGTTGTAGAGCCCAGCGCGCGCGCAGACCGTGTCACCGGGATTGGCGTGATCGACGGCGTAGCTCAGCGTCTTCCAGGGCGCGGCATACGTACCGGCGGCCGCGTTGCTGCCCGTGGTGGCCACGTAGCGCGACACCCGGTTCGATACCTCGAAATCATCGACCAGCAAGGTGTCGCCGGGAATCGGGCAGATCGCCGCAAACGTGAGTCGGGTCAGGGCGCAGCCGAGCAGCACCAGCAGCAATCGCGGGGAAACGGGCATGGAGACGTTGAACTCGGCAAGGCGGGCAAGTGCGGGCATCCTCGCGCGCCCAACGGGCGCGTACAACCGGCGCATCGCTTTACTGTGACGCAGTCAACGATGCACGTGCCGGATCTGCTGTTCCGCTCGGGTAACGACAAGTTGCGTTCGCTACGGACTGAGCACCGCGCACCGCCCAGTCGCGCTGGCGGTTCGATCCAGATACGGATCCACGTCACGCAGGCCGGCGGCTTCCGCCGAGCAAGCGGTTTCCGGCTGCGGCGCAATCTCCGATTGCAGGACGAAACTCGCATACGGCGGCGCGCCTTGGTACGGTGCACGCACTTGCAGGTTCCAGCCGCGCTGTCCGAGTTCGCGTTGCGCGGTGATCGTCACTTCGCCGGCGACCAGGACGGTTTTGTGGTTTTCGCGAAAAGGGGATTGATCAAAAAATTCCTGCATCTGCGGATTCCAGCTCAGCCAGTCCAGCGGCAGCGGCAGATACCACTGCCGGTCCGGAGTGAGATAAGCGAGCGCGGCGCCGAGCACGTGGATCTCGCCGCCACTCGGCGCGTGGCGTTGCAGCAGGCGCAGCGCATTGACCAGGTAGCGCGCTTCCAGTTCCGAGTGCGTGGTGGTAGCCACTTCGATCAGGTCATTGCAGCCCGTCGTCGGGCGCAGCGCGTCGAGACCGTCGGCGAGCGAGGTGCGCAGGGACTCGGTAAAGCCGCCGCGACGCAGGAACTGGCGCACCGAGAAATCGTCGCTGCACCACACTGCAAGTCGCTGGCGATTCGCTTCTTTCAGATCGTCCGGGTCGAGTTTCCAGACCAGATCATTCAAGGTGCCGCCATTCGACAAGGCCTCGCCCGCGGCGCCACCGACCGCCGCGAGCGTGGTCTTGGTGCCGAGATTGCCAGCCACCGCCGCCCAGCTCAGATCGTCCAGGCGCGCGGCGATCAGGGGGTTGGTCGTGTATGGGTCGACACCGACATGCTTGGCCAGTTCGCGGCGCATCTGGCCGTAGTCGAGCTGGCGCTTGGCCTCGCGCACGGATTCATGCCCCAGCCGTGCATACCAGGCCTTGTCCTTCGGCGCTGGCGCGGGATCGTCCGGCAACGGCTGTCGCGCCGCAGTGAACGCGCCATCGGGTGCGCGGTACGGATCGCCAGCGTTGCCGAATTCCCGTGCACCGCGATCGCTCACGCTCTGCGCGCGATTGGTCCACGATTTCACTTTCTTCACAAAGTAACGCGCCACCCCGGCGGGCAGTCCGGTCAGTGTGGCAATCGGATGGCTGATGACCTGCACCACCGCATTGCCACTCTTGCGTCCGCGCTCGGCGATCGCATGCGCGAACGCATCGGACCTGCTCGCTCGTTCCATCGCTTCGAGCGCCGGCATTTCCGCCGCGCGCACGGCGAGCAATTCGACACTCTCCGCGGTGACTGGACCAAACGCCGTCTGCACGGTGAAGCGCGCCATGTAGCCATGCACCTGCGCTTGCGGCGACACCGAATAGCCCGGCCCGGACAGCAACGCCGGCTGCACCAGCGCGGCACTGTCCAGTTCCGGTTCGGGTTCGGCGCCGACACGATGGGCGGCAAGCGCGAGCATCAGGATCAGCGCCAGGGAGCGGGCCGCGGTTTGCATGCGTGGATCGGGAGAGTGGATTGAATGCGCGATTGTCGCATGCGTGCCGCAACGCAGGCTGAAACAACCGCGAGTCCCACCGCGCGCCCATGTTCTTCACGCGAAACCAACCACGGCGGGTCCAAGACCCATCCTACCAAAGCCGCTATGGAATCTTAATCCGGGCGCCAGCTTCCGTAGGGCGGGTCTCGGACCCGCCGCTTTCCCATCACCATGCGAAACCAAAAACGGCGCGCCCAACAACGCTTCGCGCACGGCGCAATCCGTTCGCCGCTGGCTTGCACCGCCCACACGCACGCCGCGCTTGCGACAAGGCGACAAATCCGCAAAGCTTGAACCCTTGGGGACGGAGTTGCGCAATGCGCGCCGGTGGCTGGATCGTGTCGAACAGCGGGGTGCGCAGTCCGCGCATCCTGTACGGTACTGCCTGGAAGAAGGGCGACACCGCTGCGCTGGTGCAGCAGGCGCTGGATTGCGGCTTTCGCGGTATCGATACCGCCTGCCAACCCAAGCATTACAACGAGCCCGGCGTCGGCGACGGCATTGCCGCGAGCCTGGACCACAGCCTCAGTCGCGACGATCTGTTTCTGCAGACCAAATTCACGCCGTACTCCGGCCAGGATCCGCAGCACATTCCCTACGATGCCCACGCACCGTTGCCGGAACAGGTGGCCCAGTCCTGTGCCGCGTCCTTGCGCAACCTGCGCACCACGCGCATCGACAGCCTGCTGCTGCATTCGCCATTGCCCGATTTCCGACAGACGCTGCAGGTCTGGCAGGCGCTGGAGCGTCTCGTCGATGCTGGCAGCGTGGGCCAGATAGGTATCAGCAATTGCTACGATGTGGAGGTCTTTAAAAAGCTTCACGACGCAGCACGCATCAAACCCTCGGTGGTGCAGAACCGCTTCCACGCGCCGACCGGTTACGACAAGGCGTTGCGCGCCTGGTGCCGCGCGCGCGACATCGTCTATCAATCGTTCTGGACGCTCACCGCCAACCCCACCTTGCTCGCACACGCGACCGTGCGCACACTTGCCGCGCGGCATGAACGCACCGCAGCGCAGATCCTGTTCCGCTATCTGACCCAGATCGACGTGGTGCCACTTACCGGCACGCGCAGGGAAATCCACATGCGTGAGGATCTGGCAATCCTGGATTTCGAACTCGCAGCGGAAGAAATCGACGCCGTGACCGCGCTGTTGTGAATCGCGCGTCGGGATTGCAGCATACGCGCGCGCAATTGCATCATCGCCGCACAGGCAAGCAGCCCATGAACGCGCGATCCGCTGACTGAGATCCAACGTAAATTCCACCGGAGATCCCCATGCCCAACATCGTCAAATGTGGATTGATCCAGACGTCGATGGCCTGCGCGGTGAGCGAATCGCTCGAGATCATCCGCAGCGCGAATATCGAGAAGACCCTGGGCTTCATCGAGGAAGCGGGCAGGGCCGGCGTGCAGATCCTGTGCATGCAGGAAATCTTCACCGGCCCGTACTTTTGCGCCGAACAGAACCCACGCTGGTTTGATGCCGTCGAGCGCATCCCCGACGGCCCGACGGTGCGCCTGATGCAGGAACAGGCGCGACGCCATCGCATGGTGATCGTCGTGCCGATCTACGAGGAAGACACCACCGGCGTCTATTACAACACCGCCGCGGTGATCGATGCCGACGGCACCTACCTCGGCAAATACCGCAAGAACCACATCCCGCATTGCCCGCCAGGCTTCTGGGAAAAATTCTATTTCCGCCCCGGCAATCTCGGCTACCCGGTGTTCGACACCGCCTACGCGAAAGTCGGCGTTTACATCTGCTATGACCGCCACTTCCCGGAAGGCGCCCGCGCGCTCGGACTCAATGGCGCGGAGATCCTGTTCAATCCTTCTGCCACCGTTGCCGGCCTTTCGGAATACTTGTGGAAACTGGAACAACCCGCCCACGCCGTCGCCAACGCCTACTTTGTTGGCGCGATCAACCGCGTCGGCACCGAGGCGCCATGGAATATCGGCGAGTTTTACGGCCAGAGCTACTTCTGCGACTCGCGCGGCCAGTTCTTGTCGGTCGGGTCCCGTGATAAATCGGAACTCGTCACCGCGGAAGTGGATCTGGACCAGATTCGCGAAGTCCGCAACGTCTGGCAGTTCTACCGCGACCGACGTCCGGATACCTACCAAGGCCTGGTAATGCCTTGAGAATGGCGGTCGTCCGGAATGGCGAAACGCTATCGCTTACTGGAATCCGTTCGCGAAGATTGCGTCGTCTCCGGTACGCGTGACAAACACGGCGCTGACCGGCCCCGCCTGTCCGCTGCTGTCGGTGGCCTGCAGAAAGACGAGCTGTCGCCCGGGTTGGAGCAACGATCCCGGTAACTGCACCTGGACGTTTTCGACGGACGTGTTGAACGTGCCGTCCACCGGGCTCATCGAAAGAATCGGCGTCGCGCCGGCGGTCCAGGGTGGTGTCAGGAACACGTTGACCTGCGTGATGGCCTGCGTCGGTTCCGTGCCCGATACGTTGTTGTAGCGCGTGTCGTTGGCGATCGCGGTGATCAGCACGCTAGCCGACGCCAGTATGCTCGCTGGCGTCGCCGTCGCGCTCAGGACTTCCGGGCCGCCGGGCAGGCGGTACGGTTGCCGCGCAACCTTGGAGGCAAAGTAAAAGCCCTGGATATTGTCCGGCGCAATCGTCGATTCGTACGTCGTGCAGCTCGGGAAAAACGACGTGCCACCGAGTTCGATCGTGAAAGTCGCAACGCCCAGCGTACCGAACGTGAAATCGTCGCTGGCGCCACCGATTGCACCGCCTTCGTTGCATTGTTCCGGAACGTAATGATTGAAAAAAGCCACTTTGCGACCAAAGGTCTGCAGCTGCGTGGCGTTCGGCGCCAGCACGTTGTCGACGTTGCCCCACGGCCACCACGTGCGACCGGCGTTGCTATGGATGTCCATGTAGACGCCTTGCGCGTCCAGCGAAATCGGTGTCGTCAGATCAACGCCCGGTTGCTCATTGCGCTGATCCGGAAAGATCTGCCGAAGGTAGGTGATCATCGCCTGCGCCTCGACTTCCGAGCCTGCGGTGGGGCCGCGGTAGATGTCGCTGCAGGCCGAATTCGAACTTCCCAGGCCTGCCCAGTCGAACAGGTAATTCCGGTTGAGATCCACGCCGACGGTGCTCGTCCCCGTGCCCGGGCAGAAATTCTCGTTGCGATTCTTGCGCTGCATGCGCGTGGCCGAGACCTCGGCGATCTTTCGTCCGTCCGGATTGGCATTCAACAACAAATGGACTTCCTGGTAATCCAGCAGCCACGTGACGTCGGGATCCGTTCCGTAGCGGGACACCAGAAACTCCGCATAACGCGTCACGCTTTCCGACGTCGCGTATTCGCGGGCATGCAAACCGCCCTGCAGATAGTGAACCGGCTTGGGTCCCGGGATGTTGCGATTGGTCAGCCGCAGCACGTGCAAGTCATAACCCAGCGACGCGTTCTGCGTGCGTTTCCAGCTGTCGCCGATATCGATGATTTCCGCGATCTGCGGTGCCTGCGCGACCAAGGCGTTGGCGGTCGCGTCGGTTTCCTCGACCGTGCGATAGCACGGGAAGCCGGCGATGCCGTTGATCTGCTCAGGCGAGCGGGCCACCGGCGCGTACGCCTCCGCGGTCAGTTCGTTATCGATCGCCACGCTGAAGCCGTCGTCGAGCAACTGCCGGTACGCCTGGCGATCTTCCACTTCGATCGTCAAGACGCGGGCCTTGCGATCAACCTTCCACGGCGCCGCGCGTCGCAACAACGCCTCAAGGCTGACGTTGAAAACGTAGTGCGCCTCCACCACCCACGGCCCGTTGCCGTCCGGCATATCGCGCGAGGGAGTGCCCGGCGCTGCCATGGCGAGCCAAGGGACCAGCGCCAGCAGCAGCGCGAACGAAATGGCCTTCACTATCCTCTCCCGCCAAATGCCGATCGGTCAGCATGACAAGCGACTTCGATAAGGTCAAATCGCCCGCCGGGGAATCCGGTGGGCCTTCCAAAACCCGAAGTCAGAGCCAAGCCACCTTTCCACAAATCCCGTCGCAGCGTAGGTTGGCGGTGAGCACCGCGAACCCCAACACCGCAGCCTCCACACGCGCCGAGGGCAATGGCCTGCTGCCCGCACGCCGTTGGGGTTCACTGCGTTCACCGCCAAGCTACCGATGGCAAACCGTCGCTGCGTTGTTGGCGGTGAGCACCGCGAACCCCACCACCGCCACCTCTGCCACCCATCCACGCAAGAGCCTGTTGCATCCCATGACGACATTCCGCATCGAACTGCGCTAGCACCCTTATGACGGTCGCCACCAAACGCGCGTCAAACGCGCGCCAACCGATCGCCAGTCAGGCGGCAAACACCGACGTACTAACCAAGTCCTTTGTGGAAAGAACAACAAGCGCTAATGTTCACCCAGCACCGCAGAGGGCGCCAGCGACCTGCGGCGCCCCACGCGGAACACACCGCGCGGCATCACCGCCGCACGGACACGGTTCATCACGAGGAGGGGATCGATGAAAACCAACCTGAGCGCACGCGTCATTCTGTGGACGGCCGCCATCCTGCTATTCGCACCGAGCTGGGTCGCCGCGCAATGCCAGAACAACATCTTCGGCTACTGCGGCGACTGCACCGTCGGCACACCCTGCTGCGGCTACGGCCCGTGCAACATCTTCTGCGGCAATTGCGACGGCGGCTGCCGTAAAGCCCCCGACGGTCCCCACGACCCCAGCTGCGGCGGCACCACCAACACCGGCACAATCGCCAAAGCCATCAACGACACCAAAAACCCACCACCCGCCGCGAAGGAACCGCCCACCGGCCGCGCCCTGTTCGACACGATCGACTCCAACCACAACGGCACCATCTCCCTCGCCGAAACCAAAGCCTGGGTCAAATCCACCAAGAGCAAAATGACCAAGCAGGAGATTGCGGCCGGGTTCATGAAAGCGGATGCGGATGCGGATGGGGACGGGAAGGTGAAGCCATCGGAGTTTGATGGGGGGTTGGTTGACCCTCCGGTCAAATCGGGCAAGCCGTCGATTGTAGGCTTGGGCGGCTGAGTCACTAAGGTCTTTGTGGAAATGGTGGCATGGTCTCAGTTTTTGAAATCTTGAGCCGGCAGTTTGCCTGCGATGCACATGAATCGTAGTCCCGCCTGCTGATTCTTCAACTGAGACCTGTCCCGCCGCCGCAAGCGCGGCACGTGCCGCGGACGATGGGTTACGCCGTCGTGCCGAATGCATTGGGCGCGTGCTGCATCAGGCGACGGTCTCGATGGCCGTTGAACGGGTACGAGGAACCAAACACCCCAACCCAATCAATGTAGTCCGCACGGCTTCATCCAGCCCCGTATGCGGCTCCTCAGCCAGCACTTTGAGCAAGCGCGCGTTATCCAGCCGCACCGGCGTTTTCCACAAGTAGCGCATTTCGCGCATCTCGCGCAGCGTCGGGACGAACGGGGCGATGGCCATCATGGCCCACCAGGGCAGGGACTTGATGCGGACAGTGGCGGTGGGGTTTTCTTCGAGTACTACGCGGCGGATGGCGTTGACCATTTGGGTGCCGTCGTGGTCCCAGTGGCCTTGCAGATGGAAGCGGGCGAAGTCGTCGAGTGTCGCTTCGCGGGCTAGAAGTTGGCACATGGTTTCCGCCACGTCGGGGAGGTAGGCCCATTGGTGGGCGATGCCGAATTTGCCGGGGTTGTTGATCGTGGTGACGGGCTGGCCGGGTTTGACGAGGGCTTGCGAGAACCAGTTATTCGCGGCGTTGGGGCCGAAGTAGTCGCCGGCGCGCACGATCAGGCTGCGCACGCCGGTGGTGCTGGCTGTGGCGAGTCGGCGTTCCATCTCGACACGGATCGCGCCTTTGCGGGTAAAGGCGTTCTGAGGCGAGTCTTCGTGCACAACGGGAAAAGCGTCGGTTCCGTAGTTGTATACCGTGCCAGGCAGCACAATGCGCGAGCCTGCGGCGCGGGCGGCGGCGATGCTGTTGTCGAGCATGGGCAGAACGAGTTGCGCCCAGTTTCGGTAGCCGGGTGGGTTCACCGCGTGCACGATCACAGCGGCGCCGCGGGCGGCGTGTGCCACGTCGGCGGCGTTCATGGCGTCGCCCTGGATCCAGCGGATGCCGTCGCTGGCGACCTGCTGGCCGGCGTTGCGGTGTAGTGCGGTCACGGTCCAGCCGCCGCGGTGCAGGCGTTGGGCCATCGCGCCGCCGATGCCACCGGTGGCGCCGAGTATCAGTGCGGTTGCTTGGGTTTTCATCCGTGTCTCCTGAGTAGGTGGGGCTATTCTCGCGGCGAGCCCACCAATACAGAATTGGTTAAACTCGGTTAGCAGCCCTGCAGAAATGAATAGCCTATGGACGCCAACTGGGAGTGGTATCGCTCGTTGCTCGGTGTGCTGGAGAACGGTTCTTTGTCCGCCGCGGCGCGCGCGCTGGGCCTGACCCAGCCGACGGTCGGGCGGCACATCGATGCGCTTGAAGCCGCGCTCGGTCTGAAATTGTTCACTCGTTCACATGAGGGCTTTATTCCCACCGACGCCGCGCGCGAGTTGCGTCCGTACGCGGTGACGTTGGCGGCGACGGCGGCGGCCTTGCAGCGTGTTGCCACCGGTCACGGACGCGGCGTGCACGGTACGGTGCGGATCACCGCGAGCGAGGTCGTCGGTGTCGAAGTGCTGCCGCCCATCCTCGCGACATTGCGCGAAGCGCATCCGCAGTTGACGATCGAACTCGTGCTGTCCAATCGCGTCGACGATTTGCTGCAACGCGAGGCCGATATTGCTGTGCGCATGGTGCCGCCGGTGCAGAACGCGTTGATCGCACGCCGCATCGGCAACATCGAGCTCGGCCTGCACGCGCACCGAGCGTATCTGGATCGTCACGGGGTGCCCGGCAAGATCGCTGACCTGCAGCGTCACGCGTTGATCGGCTTCGATCACGAGACCGCGTACATCCGCAATCTCGCGCGCAAGCTGCCGTGGATGCATCGCTCGGGTCTTTCATTCCGGGCCGATAGCGACCTCGCCCAGCTCGCCGCGATCCGCACCGGTTTCGGTATCGGCATCTGCCAATCTGCACTCGCCGCGCGCGATGCCACCCTCGTGCGAGTACTGCCTGAGGCGTTTTCGCTACCACTCGATACCTGGCTCGCGATGCACGAAGACCTGCGCGACAGCCCGCGTTGCGCCGCGACGTTTGCGGGATTGGCGGCGGGGTTGGTTGAGTATGTGGGAAGTGCCGCAGATCGATAGGCAGGCGTTGATCAGGTGCCGCGCGCGACGTAGTGCTGGAACGAGTATGTGTGGAATAGTTCTAAATGGAAAAATGAAATGTCCCGGCGATGTCGACGCTCCGGATTGGGGTCGAGTTGCCGCCGAGGGTATGAGCAGCGATGAATCCATCACGATCATGATGGTCGGCGCGCCGTCAGTCGCACGTCGCGCGGCCATCACTGAATCGCTGCCCGCGTCCGCGTCCCGAAAGCACACGCCATGACGCTCGCGCAGCGACTTCCGCCTACCGGCACGATCACCGTCCTAGTCTGGTTTCCACTTTAATGCAAAGGGAATTTCGCCAGCTGCGCGACGGGTGGCCGATCGACCCCGACGAGGTTGGCCTAGTGTTCAATGCGCGGGTGTGGACGCGCGCTGACTTGGCTTGGTGCGCGACGGACTGATCTGGACCGGCACTGTTTTTGGGTGCCAACCGACGTGCGGCGCCTGGGTTCCGACGGTATTCCCGCGCCGATCGACGCGGCTCATCGGAGTTCCGATTGAATTCGCGTGACAACTGACTTGTTTCGACTCGGCTCCCACGGCACTGGTATGGAGTTCGACAAGCGGCGTGTGGAGTGCGACGTGATTGACCTGGAGTTCCGACGTGGGCAGGTGGGGTTCCACTGTTTTGACGTGGGGCTCGACACGCCCAGGTTGGACCTTCAATGTTTTTGCTTGGCGATCGATGCCTGATGGTTGAACGACGACTCGTTTTCGTTGGCGTTCGATACGCAGAGAGTGAGGGCCGACTGTTTCGCAGCGGAGTTCGACCTGCGGAACCTGGGACTCGACGGTTTCGCCTGGGTGTCCGATTTCAAAATCGTGGCACCCGGAGGTGTTTCGCTCGCGCTTCGTGCGCACGAGTTGGGCGTCCGGGCCGAATCAATGGCATGCGGTGACGGAGCCTCCGCGTCTGCCGTGCAGGCGTCGATTGGTGATCCATATCCGCAAAACCCCCACCCCTGCCGTCAGTCATTCTTGACTAATTGGCCTACCTGTCAGATATTCCTTACACATGTCGCGCGGAGCTATTGGGTGGCGATTTCCGGAGAGAGTCTGTTGGCTGTGCTCGGGGCGCTGGCGAGTCCGCATCGGCTGCGCATCGTCGCTGCGTTGCGGGCGAACGGGCGCAACTACGTGAGTCAGCTGGCGCGGGAGGTGGGCATCAGCCGGCCTTTGTTGCATCTGCATTTGCAGAAGCTCGAGGAGGCGGGGTTGGTGACCAGCCAGCGGGAGTTGTCGGCGGATGGCAAGGCGCTGAATTTTTTCGAGGTCGCGGATTTCAGCATTGCGCTGACACCCGCGCTGATCGTGGATGCGGCGGCGACGCTCGGTGTGCCCACTGCGGATTCGGATTGAACGGAGGAAACGGTATGTCGACTCAGGTGTATGTGCTGACCCTGGCCTTGTTCTTCGGAACGATCCTGATGGTGTTCTGGATGAAATATTTTTCGGCGGCGTCGGCGGTACGGGCACGCATCGCGAGCGACGACGCTTACCGCTCGCTGGCGGAACAAGCCGTGGCGGCGCAGTCGGAAAATCAGGCCTCGCTGTCGGCGATCCGCGCGGAGCTGTCGAGTGTCGCGACGCGGGTCGCGGCGGTAGAGAAGATACTCAAGCAAGTGGAGTAGAGGCCGTGACACTGCAACAACGCGAGGATTCCACAATGCCGGTTGTATCGATGTTCCGCTTGTATCTGTTGCGCGCCGTTTATCTGCTGGTCGTGGTGGGGCTGGGGCTGATGATCTGGCCGCTGATCATCCAGCACACCGGATCGTGGCAGCTGATGCCGGGTGTCGTGAAATGCATGCTCGGCGCGTTCTCGCTGCTGGCGCTGCTCGGCATTCGTTATCCGCTGCAGATGCTGCCGATCCTGTTCTGGGAACTCGGCTGGAAACTGATCTGGCTGATCCGCGTGGCCCTGCCGGCGTGGTCATCGGGAACGATGGACGACGCCACCGCGGAGACCCTGTTCGAGTGCGCGTTCGTGGTGATCATTCCGATCGCGATACCGTGGCGGTATGTGATGGCGAATTATGTGCGGAAGGCGGGTGATCCGTGGCGTGGGGGAGCGGTGGCAAGGTGATTCGAGGCGGATTGGTCAAGCAGGGACGGCGGCGAATCGCGCGGTGCCGTTCACCCCTCGCTACCTCAGGACAGGCGGCGGTGCCAGCATTTCCGTAGCCCGGATGTAGCGCAGCGCAATCCGGGCTACGCAAGGCCGGCTGGCGTCCGGCGTCGTCGCGATGGCACGACATCGTTTGGCGGATCCTGGATCAACAGCGCGGCGATGGAACCACGCCGTGCTTTATCAGCGATACGGGAGTCACGCTAACGCCGCGCCGCACCTTAATTCCAGCAACAAACCACTTTGCCACAATTACCCGCTTCCATCTGGGCGAACCGGTGGAGAGTGGCGAGCACTTTCACGAACGGAGCGGTTTCGGCTGGTGACCGTTTTCGCACCATCATCCCGCGCTATTCGTCGCCCGCTCACTGAAACCCTTCCAGAAAAATCCGATCCGCATCGAATTCAAACGCGCCGGCATCACAGCGGCTGCCGGTGACGCGCCGGTAGCCGCGTTGATCTTGGGCAATCGCGGCGGTGGAGGCGTCGACGCAGCCCGCCGTGACGGCGTCGATGGCGTTGCTGCCAGGCAGCAGTGCGATGGTTTGTGTGCGGCCGCCATTGAATTGCAGGGGGCCTAGCAGGGCAGGGGAGTTGAGCAGGCTCCAGGTGCCGCTCGCGGTAGTCAACGTGCAACCGTCGGTGCTGCCGATGAGGTTTCGGCCGTGCGAGACCACGGGTCCCGGGCCTGCGCAGTCGTCATCGATGGGAAAGAAGCTCACCGTGTTGCGTGCGATCACACTGTTGTAGAGATTGAAGGTGTCCGGGCCGTTGCCTGAAACGTACACGCCGCCGCCGATGCCGCTGAAATCCTGATCGTGGTCGGCGTCGTTGTCCACAATAGTAGAGTTGAACACTTCCGATTTGTGGCTGTTGACGTGATAGATGCCGCCGCCGTTGACCTTGGCCGTGTTGTTGGCGATCGTGCTGTTCACCAGGGTCAGATTACCTGCGGCGTAGATCCCGCCACCGCTGTCGGCGGCGTTTGAGGAAACGGTGCTGGAGCGGATTTCCAGAAATCCCGTGGTGACGAAGCCGCCGCCCAGACCGACCGCGGTGTTGCCGCTCACACTGCTGCGACGCACGAGCCCGATGTTCAACACTTCCATCGCACCCGCACTGGAGCCGGAGTGGTTGTTGATGAGGCGCGAATCGTCGAGCGTCACGCTCGTTCCCGCGGCGCCGTAGAGCGCGCCACCCGAGATGCCTGCCGAGTTCGTCGCAAAAGTAGCGTTCGACACCGCCAGAAAACCGTTGTTGTAGAGACCGCCGCCGTACGATGCCATGTTGTCGCGGATCACCACGTCGTCGAGCGTGAGGTCGTTGGTGGTGAGAATGCCGCCACCGAACGCGCCGAAGTCGCTGCGCTGGCCGTTGCGAATCGTCAACCCGCGCAGGATCACCACGCCGAGCGTATTGAACACGCGATCGGTGTGATTGCCATCCACGATGGTGGAGGCGCTGCCGGCGCCGACAATGCTCGTAGAGACTGCACCGGGGCTGTTGTTGGCGATATTGAGATCGCCGTTTTCCGGGCCCCCGCTGCCCACCGGCGGTCGCGTCAGGGTATATGTGCCGGCCGGAAGTACGATCACGACGGCATTGCCCAACACGACGTTTGCCTGCATCACTGCTGCGCGCAATGTGCACAAGTCCGCGGCGGTGGCGCACACGCCGTCGGTCAGATCCGCATCGACCTGATCGAGCGTGCTGTTGACGGTGTAGGTGACGTCCGCGAATGCGGCACTTGGGATTACCCACAAGCCTAGCGCCAGGACGATCGCGAAGCGGGAGGGAAGGCATTGGGTGGCAGTGAGCGGCGAATCGTCGACACGGCGAGCAGGCATGGCATCTCCGAAAGCCATCGGCGGCTGCCTTGTCTAACCGGATTTCGCGGTGGATCCGGCCATGTGATTGCGCGATGTGAAGACGGGCGGTGCGGCGCCCGATCAAAATGACAGAGCGCCGCCTCGCACCAAACCGCCCCTCAATTCCAGGAACAAACCACCTTGCCGCAGTTCCCGGCTTCCATCAGGTCGAAGCCTTTCTGGAAATCGTCGATATGGATCTGGTGGGTGAGGACTTTGGCGAGGGGGAATCCGGTCAGCACCATCTGGGTCATCTTGTACCAGGTCTCGTACATGCGGCGGCCGTAGATGCCTTGCAGGGTAAGGCCCTTGAAGATGACCTTGTCCCAGTCGATGCCGGCACCTTTGGGTAGAATGCCGAGTAGTGCAATTTTTCCGCCGTGGTACATGCAGTCGAGCATGTCGTTGAAGGCGCGTTGGTTGCCGCTCATTTCCAGACCGACATCGAATCCTTCGATATGCAGTTCGCTGACGACTTCCTTGAGGCTCTGCTTGGAGACGTTGACGACGCGCGTGGCGCCCATCTCGGCAGCGAGTTTGAGGCGGTAGTCGTTGACGTCGGTGACGACGACATTGCGCGCGCCGACGTGTTTGCAGATGCCGGCGGCGATGATGCCGATCGGACCGGCGCCGGTGATCAGCACGTCTTCGCCGATCAGGTCAAATTCCAGCGCGCAGTGCGCGGCGTTGCCGTAGGGATCGAAGAACGCGGCGAGTTCGGACGGGATCTGGTCCGGGATCGGCCACAGGTTGGAGGCGGGCATGGAAATGTATTCGGCGAACGCGCCGGCGCGGTTGACCCCGATGCCGATGGTGTTGGGGCACAGATGCTGGCGACCGGCGCGGCAGTTGCGGCAGAAGCCACAGACGATATGGCCTTCGGCGGACACGCGCTGGCCGACCTGGTAGCCGCGCACACCGGGGCCCATGTCGACGATGCGGCCGACGAATTCGTGGCCGATCACGAGGCCGGGCTTGATCGTGCGCTGCGACCATTCATCCCATTTGTAGATATGCAGATCGGTACCGCAGATCGCGGTCTTTTCGAGCTTGACGAGCACGTCGTTCGGGCCGATTTCCG